>JANOPN010000080.1:0-17833 GCA_031421855.1 Comamonadaceae bacterium | reverse complement strand
GGTGAACGTGATGATGGGTCTGACCCGAGCTATCACCCGTGCGCCATAGGCGGCTGACGGCCCGGCCGAAATCGCGGCCTGCGAACTGCTGGTGTTGGCCCCCCGGTTGGCCAAATCCATCATTCGCTTGAGCTGTTCTTGCTGCCTGGTTTGTGAGGCGATCTTTTCGGCGGCCTCGCTTGCTGCTTCTTTTGCGGCCTCTTTTTCAGCCAAGTCTTTGGCGGCTTTGACCGCCGCCGCTTTCTCCGCTTGTTTGGCGGCGAGCAGCTTGACCGCGGCGTCGAGCTTCGCCTTTTTGTCTGCGGCTTTTTCGACGGCGATGTCGGGTGGCGGCTCAACCACGGCCGGTGCGGGTGGCGGCGCAGGCGCTGGGGCAGCTACCGCAATGGGCACTTCGGGTGTGGGTGGTGGCGCGACTTGCGGCATGGCGCGCCACAGCTCCGCCTCAAAAACCTCGGCCACTTGCGGCTCTTGCTTGTGTCGCCATTGCACGCTGTTGGACAGCGCTAAGGCAAGTGCTGCGTGCACAACCAGGGCCAAGGCAACAGCAGTTGGGCGGCCCGATAACTGCGGCGGCGCAAATTCCAAGCGGCGAAGGGCGGCGGTCGTCACAGCGTGTGTGGTCGCTTAGGGCTGAACTTGCACCGACAAACCCACCCGCTGCACGCCGGCGCGCTGCAAGGTGTCCATGACCTTCACGACGACTTCGTATCGAACCGACTTGTCGGCGGCGATGACGACTGGGGTTGCGGTCGTTGCAGACCCTTGCTCGGCCTTGCCTTGTTTTGCTTTGACTTGAGCAGCGAGAGTTTTGAGGGTCACCGGTACCGCTTCGCCCTGGTTGACCTTGATCGACAGCGACTCATCCGCACCGACGTTGACAGCGATCACCGAGGGTGGGGCTTGCGCTGCCTTGCCCACTCGTGGCAAGTCGATCACACTGGGTGCAAGCAATGGAGCAGTCACCATGAAAATAATCAACAGCACCAGCATCACGTCGATGAAGGGCACCATGTTGATCTCATTGATGGCTCGCCGGCCACGCGATCGAGAAACCATGACGGGCATGTTCAGTTGCCCTCAGTTTGGCTGCGCAACTTGTGCACTGGGCGCGCTCAAATTGCGCTGCAAGATGTTGGAAAACTCCTCGATGAAGGTCTCCATCCGAATCGCGGCGCGATCGATGTCGCGAGCAAAACGGTTGTAGGCCACCACCGCTGGTATGGCCGCAAACAAGCCAATAGCGGTTGCAACCAAGGCCTCGGCAATCCCGGGAGCAACGGTTGCCAGCGTGACTTGTTGCAACCCGCTCAAGCCCACAAAGGCGTGCATGATGCCCCAAACCGTGCCAAACAGGCCGATGTACGGCGACACCGACGCAACCGACGCCAAAAAGCTGAGGTTGGACTCCAGCACATCCAGTTCGCGCTGAAAACTCGCGCGCATCGCGCGGCGCGCGCCATCAAGCAAGGTGCCAGGGTCGGTGATGCGGCGTTCGCGCAGTTTTTGAAAGTCGCGCATGCCACTGCCAAAAATCCGCTCCATCGGCCCTGCCGTCACGGCGTTTTTGCTGGCGGCGCTGAACAAATCGTTCAGTGACTTACCACCCCAAAATTCGCGCTCAAACTCGTCGTTAAGTCGCTTGACCTTGGCCAAACCGATCAACTTGCGAAAAATGGCCGACCAGCTGGCGATCGACATCAGCACCAACAAAAGTACCACGCCCTTGACCACCCAAGTGGCATTGAGCAGCAACGTGACGATGGAGAGGTCTTGGTTCATGGCATGTCTGGTTTGAGTTCAATGGATGCTGGCTCGGGCGCTAGGTTCAATCGGGGGTTTAAATCGCGCGCAGCCGGTCCAAAGTCTCTGCGAGCAAATCCATGCGGGTCGCGGTTGAAAACCGCAAGTATTGCTCAGGCGCAGCCACGCCAAAGTCACGCCCGGGTGTGACGGCGAGCCTGAATCGGCGCATCAGCTCAAAACTCAAGTCCCAGCTGCCCGTGACACCCAAGCGGCGTGCAAGTTCGGTGCAGTCGGCGTACGCGTAAAAAGCGCCGTCGGGCATGACCGGCACGTCAAGCCCAACGCTCGCCAAGCCGCTCACGAAGTAGTCGCGCCTGGCTTTGAAGTCGGCCCGGCGTCGCTCGTATTCGGTCAATGACTCGGTCTCAAAACAGGCCAGGGCGGCGTGCTGCGAAATGGTGCTGGGGCAAATGAACAAATTTTGGGCCAAGCGCTCGATGGGCGCGACCAACTCTTCAGGCACCACCAGCCAGCCCAGTCGCCAGCCGGTCATGCCGAAGTACTTTGAGAAACTGTTGATGCTGATGACTTGGTCGGACAAAGCCAGCGCGGTTTGGCCAAACTCAGCCTCAAAGCTCAGGCCCAGGTAGATCTCATCAATCAGGCTGACGCCGCCTGCAGATTCAACGGTTTGGATGATTTTTGCGAGCTCGGTGCTTGCAATTGACGTGCCGGTGGGGTTTGACGGCGACGCCAGCAACACGCCGCGGGTTTGCGCGCCCCAGTTGTCGCGCACTTGATCGGCAGTCAGTTGAAATCGGCTCGCGGCGGTTGTTGGCAGCAACACCGCACGGCCATCTGCGGCCTGCACAAATTGGCGATTGCACGGGTAGCAGGGGTCTGGCATGAGCACTTCGTCGCCGCGCTCAATCAATGCCAAGCAAGCCAGGTGCAACGCACTTGATGCACCTGCCGTGACGACGATGCGTTTGGCTGAGATGTTGATGCCGTGGCGGCTCGCGTACCAAGCGCTGATGCGCTCGCGAAGCGCATCCAACCCCAGTGCGTCGGTGTAGCGGGTGTGGCCTTGGCTGATGGCGCGTGCCGCCGCGGCCTGCACCAAGGGTGGCGCGCCGAAGTCGGGCTCGCCGATGTTGAGGTAGATCATCGCCGAGTCGCCTGAATTGGCACTTTTGGCGAGCGCCGCGGCCGCTTTGGCGACCTCCATCACATAAAAGGGCTGGATGTTTTGGGCGCGGCGGGTGATTCTCATGGGGCCGGTCGCGTGCGGGATTAGCCTTGATCCACGTGGGTCAATGGGTGCGCTACCGGCTGCGTGACAGACGGCGACTTTGCTGCGCGTTTGTTTTGGTCGTGGCTGACTTCTACGCCGCGGATGCTGGGTGCCAACTTGTTGAGCACGCCGTTGACCCATTTGTGACCATCAGTGCCGCCAAAAGCCTTGGCCAGTTCGATGCATTCGTTGAGCACCACGCGCCAAGGCACGTCTTTGCAGTGCAAAAACTCGTGCGCTCCGATCCACAAAATGCCATGTTCGACGGGCGAGATCTCAATCCAGCGTCGATCAATGCAGGGCTCAAGCGCTTGGTCAAGTTCGACACACTGCTCGATACAACCCCGAAGCAGCGCGTCGAAATGAACGCTGTCGCACTTGTCAAAACCCGACAACGCTCGGGTAAATGCGTCGATGCTGACGATGTCGTTTTTGCCGACGATGTGTTGGTAGAGGCCCTGCAACGCAAACTCACGGGCGCGGCTGCGCGGGCTTTTGGCGGACGGCTTGATGGCGCCGTTGGCTGCAAGCTTGCTGGGTTGGGGTTTGGCTGGGGTTTTGGCTTTTGGCTGCGCAGCGCTTTGGGCATCAAACTGCGCGAAGGTGTTGGGGGTGTCGCTCATCAAGCCAACTCGTTGAGCAAATTGGCCATTTCGACCGCTACGCGGGCGGCGTCGCGGCCTTTGTCTTCTTGTCGCGCCAAGGCTTGGTGCACGTTTTCGACGGTCAGCACCTCGTTGGCAATCGGTGTTTTGCTGTCCAAGCTCACCCGCATGATGCCTGCGGCCATTTCGTTGGCAACCACTTCAAAATGATAGGTCTCGCCTCGGATGATGCACCCCACGGCGATGAGGGCGTCAAATTCGTTGCGGTCGGCCAGTGCTTGCAATGCAATCGGAATCTCCAACGCGCCAGGCACCCGCACGATCGTGATGTGTTTGTCGGCCACGCCGAGTTTTCCCAACTCGTCTTTGCAAGCTGACACCAACTCGTTGGTGATGCCTTCGTTGAAGCGTGACTGAACAATGCCAATGAAGAGCTTGCGCCCATCGAGGTTGTCTGAGCTGCCTTTGTCTGCGCCGAACATAGGGGAGGGTCTTTTCAGTTAAGTGTGTGGGATGGCGGTTTGAGCGGACTCAGACTTTGGGTAAAAACCCGGTGACTTCGAGCCCATAGCCGGTCATGCTGGGCATGCGGCGTGGGTTGCCCATGAGGCGCATTTTGTGGACACCGCAAGCGCGCAAAATTTGGGCACCGATGCCGTAGGTGCGCAAGTCCATCGAGCCGCGATTCGAGCCGTGCGCACCGTGCGCGGGCTTGGCTGAACCGTCAAATTGCGCAAGCAGCGCTTGCGCCGACTCTCCTGCGTTCAGCAGCACCACCACGCCGCGTGGTTGGGTGCTCAGGTGCTGCAGCGTTGCATCCAAGCTCCAGCTGTGCAGGCTGCGGCCGACCTCAAGCGCGTCGAGCACGCTCAAAGGCTCATGCACGCGAGCGAGCACCTCGTCGTCTGGCGACCAAGTGCCTTTGACCAAGGCCAAGTGCAGGCCGTTGCTGGGTTTGTCGGTGAACGCGTGTGCGGTAAATTCACCATGCGCCGTTTGCAAAGGGCGACTGCCTTGGCTTTGCACCAAGCTCTCGTTTCGGCTTCGATACTCGATGAGGTCGGCGATGGTGCCAACCTTGAGCCCATGCGCAGCAGCAAAGAGCTGCAAGTCGGGCATGCGGGCCATGGTGCCGTCGTCGTTCATGATTTCACAAATGACAGACGCGGCGCTGAACCCCGCCAATCCCGCCAAGTCGCAACCAGCCTCGGTGTGGCCCGCGCGCATGAGCACGCCGCCGTCTTGAGCTTGGAGTGGAAAAATGTGCCCCGGTTGCACCAGATCGGTCGGAGTTGAGGTGCGCGCGACTGCGCGTTGAACGGTGAGTGCGCGGTCCGCAGCCGAAATACCTGTCGTCACGCCCTCAGCCGCTTCAATCGACACCGTGAAAGCGGTTGCGTGTTTGGTGCCGTTGCGCGTGGCCATGGGTGGCAGGTTCAAGAACTCGCAGCGCTCGCGCGACAGCGTCAAACAAATCAGGCCACGACCGAATTTGGCCATGAAGTTGATGGCCTCAGCAGTGATTTTGTCTGCGGCGATCACCAAGTCGCCCTCGTTTTCACGGTCTTCGTCGTCGGCCAAAACCACCATTCGGCCAGCGGCCAGCTCGGCGATGATCTCATCAACCGGCGAAATTCGCGCAGTTGCTGACGGAGCCGTTGCCGCGCTGGCGTCGTTAACAAGCTTGAGTGATGCGGTCATGAGGTGTGCTCAGTGAGGATGAATGGAGTGGCTTGGGCGACGCAATCAAAACCTAGAGAAAACCCTAGGAAAGGACGGTGGATTATCGCTCCAAAGCGATTGTGACGGGGTCGGTTGCTGTCGCCCCAGTGGCTATCGGCTTTGCCGGGCTCAAATGGGCACTAAAACGTCAATTTATTGGTGATTCTCGCACTTGGTCACCAAATCTATTGGGTTTGTTGCTATCAAAATATACCTAACTAATTGCTTCAATGCGGGCAGTTCAACGGGTTTGCGTCGCGCTCAGCATCCGTTCAACATAGCGGGCGATGGTGTCAACCTCAAGGTTGACCGATTGTTGGGGGCTCAAAGTACCCAGGGTCGTCGCCTGCAGCGTGTGCGGGATGAGCCGCACGGTGAAGTCGCAGCCCAGCGCATGGTCGGCCACGGTGTTAACGGTCAAGCTCACGCCATTGATGGTGATTGAACCTTTGTACGCCAAAAATTTGCCCAAGTCAGTTGGTGCCCTAACCGTTAGTTCTTTCCAGTCGTCGCCTACTGGCTCAAAACTCACCACTTGGCCCATGCCGTCGACATGACCGCTGACGATGTGGCCGCCAAGCCTGTCGCCCGCACGCAGGGCTTTTTCCAGGTTAACTGGGCCTGTCGTGGCGAGGCCGGCCGTTTTGTCGAGTGATTCAGACGACACCTCAACTTCAAAACTGTCTGTTGACGGCGCCAACTGCGTGACCGTCATGCATGCGCCGTTCAGTGCAATGCTGTCGCCCAAGCCCACGTCATCAAGGTAGCCCATTGGGCATTCGATGAGAAGGGCGACGCCATGGTCGATGGATACGCCTTTGGGCGCGACGCGCGTGATGCGCCCGAGTGCGGTAATGATGCCTGTGAACATGCCGTGATTTTCGCAGAAGTCAATGCGCGCCATTCACCTGCCGGTCTGCGAAACTTGGCTGGGTGCGCGCGATGATGCGCAAATCGCCTCCAATTGGCGCAACGCTGTGAAACGACAGACTCAGGGCTTGGTCAAGTGACGTTTTAGCCGCGAGATTGGCCAATCCCATGCCAGGGCCAAGGAGCGTTGGCGCTTGGTAGAGCAACAACTCGTCAACCAAGCCTGCGTCAATGAGGGAGCCATTGAGTTTGAAGCCCGCCTCAACATGCAACTCATTGATTTCTCGTTTGGCGAGATCGGTCATGACAGCGGCCAAATTCAGCTTTGGCGTTGCGGCGTCCGCGTTCAAAACCGTGATGTGAGCGCCTACCGCCGCCAGCGCGTTCGCAAGCATCGGGTCTGGGTTAAGGGTGTAAATCCAAACCGGGCTGGCGTTTTGCTTGAAAACACTGGCCGTTGGTGGCGTGCGCAAGTCACTGTCCACGATGATCCGAATCGGTTGGCGCGGCGTGTCAACCAGCCGCACATCCAGGCGCGGGTCGTCAGCGAGAATCGTGCCAACCCCGGTGAGCACCGCACAAGCGCGCGCACGCCAAGCGTGGCCATCGATGCGAGCGGCGTCAGACGTGATCCATTGGCTTTGACCGTTGGCAAGCGCCGTGCTGCCATCCAGCGAGGCCGCCACCTTGAGGCGAACCCAAGGCCGCGCACGCTGCATGCGCGAAAAAAACCCCAAATTCATCTCCCAAGCGGCATCAGCCCCGTCGCCGATGCTGACTGAAATGCCAGCGGCACGAAGCCGCCGAAAACCCTCACCCGCAACCAAGGGGTTGGGGTCGGGCAGCGCGCAAACCACATGAGCGATGCCCGCAGCGATGACCGCATCGCAACAAGGTGGTGTTCGCCCGTGGTGAGCACACGGCTCAAGCGTGACGTAAAGCGTTGAGCCACGAACGTTGATGTCGCCTTGTTCGGCATTGCGCAAGGCCACAGCCTCCGCGTGCATGCCGCCGTGACGCTGGGTCGCGCCAATCGACAAAACGACGCCATCGACAGTCGCGATCACCGCGCCAACTCGGGGGTTTGGACTGGTCAATCGCATGACCGACATCGCTTGCTCAAGCGCAAACTGCATGTTCGGTGCGCGCAGCGTAGTCAAATCAAAATGGTGGTGGGTCGCTTGACGCGGTCAGTCCGGGCAAGCGCTGTTTAAGTCACTGGCCGCTGTGCAAACTCGTGTTCGACCAGATCGGGCAAAAAGTACATGCTTGTAGCGACCGGTTTCGGCTGAGCCAATGACCACCCGGCAATTGGTCGAGCCGGCGTAACCACTGCTATTCACGATGAAATGGTCGCAGGGCGCAGGAGCGGCCCTAACCTTTAGCGTGCCAGGCATCGCTTCGCGCGTTGTCAGCAAAGAATCTGCCCCGTCGTCGTACACGTTGTTGCTGTCAAGCTTAACGAATACTTGCCAGCCCGATGTCCAGTCTCCAACCGTTACCGGAGCGACGATGACGTTTCGGTTGATTTTGAGTGCTTGCCCCTGCGCTTGCTGCACCGCCAACATCAAGTCAGTCGACACCTCGTCAAGGTTGGAATTGATGCGTCCCTTTTGAAATGACGGCACACCCAATCCAGCAAGTACCGCAACGAGTGCGATCGTCATCAGCAGCTCGGTCAAGGTAAAGCCACGATGCGACTCGCGGCTGGCCACGAAAGATTTCATGGCCAACACACCCTGTCACCGGGCGGGTTGGGTGAGCCACCTGAGTAGATGGTCGAGTCTACTGCGCAACTTTTGGCGCCATTGCTGTTCAATGCGACGTAGGTAAACCCCGCCCGCTCGGTGCTGAATGCGTTTTGCGGCGTGGCTTTTAGAATCACGCAAACCGTCAAACCGTCGGCATCGCAAGCCTCGGCGCTGATAAGGCACGCACTGCGGTCCTTGGCTTCGCCAGAAAATGCTTTGGTTTTTGCCGCCGACGCACCAGCGGTAAACGCAACATAGCTGTTGAACTGTGTAAATCGTCGCTCTTGCTGTTGCATCGATTGCAACAAGCCGCTGCGACACTCAAGCCGTCGCCCCTTGTCAATCTGAGACGTGTACGCGGGGAACGCGATTGACGCCAGGATGGCGATGATGGCGACCGTGATCATCAACTCGATCAGCGTGAAGCCGCGAAGCAGAAGTCGTCGTGACATGGATTCAGTCCTCAATCGTTGAAGTTGCGAATTTCTCGCCATGACATTCGACCTGCGTCGACAGTGATCGTGACTTTGGCTGCTGAGGTCCCGGTTCCAGCAACGACGGCGTTGCCAGCGTCCGTCAAACGCGTTCCGGTTGACAGCATTTGTTGGGTGATTGTGACCTTGCGACCGCCAACGCTGTTTCGTTTGGAGATGAGTTCGGTGGCGGCCTTTGCATACCCATCGATATCTTCCGAGTGATTTTGATAGTTGACATCAATGATGTTGGGTCGACTCAACAGACCCGCCGATGAGTTGGTTCGAATCGGCACCAACGACGTGCCAAAGTACGGATTGATTGCATACTCACGCCCGCTGCCCTCGCCCGAGCATTCGCCCGTCGGGATCGTTGAGTTGATCGCAATGAACCCGAGACCTACAGCGCCCTCCACCGCGATTCGCTCGCGGGCTTGAGACAAATTAAAGTACCAACCTCTGTACGTTCCCGATCCGGATACGGCATAGGTGAAGCTGGACGCACCACTTAGCGATGCTGTCAGTGTTGACTCAGACAACGTGCGCTGGTACAGGTGGGATGGTGTTCTTGAGAATACGCCGCCTCCGTCAGTCAATGGGTCCCAAACGCCGTACATGGCTTGTACGGCCGCATTTTGGGCATCGCTGGGTTCGACGAACTTGCCAGTACCAAACACCACGTTGAGACCGCTTCCAATCCCCTCGACCACCAACGGCGATGTCGTGATTGGTTGCGGTGCACCCAATGGAGACGTTGCGACGAACAGGGGTTTTGGTGTGGCGCCGCCGTTGACAGCCGCTGCTGCATTCGCAGTATCTATTCCCAAAGACAGGTTAAACCGCCACAAACGCCCTTGCAAGTCGCCGGCGTACATGAATTGCGCCGCCCCTGTTGTGGACTCGTAGATGCCAGGATTGGCCAGAGCGTCAGCTTTGCTCGCGTCCGCTGTGCCGAGATCGATGCGATAGTAGTTAACATCTTTTGCCCAAGCATCCCCGGGTAGCTTGTCGAGACTCAACAAAAACAGCGATTGACGGCCGCTCGTGTTTTGATTGCCGTCGTCCGCATAGTTGTTGTACCCGCTGCCAAACGCGACATACCAAGTGAAGATCTGGGTACCTGCCTTGCGCAGCTTAATGATTTTGGGCTGCGTCACGACGTTACCAACGGCGCTGTCATTCTTGTCTGTGAACTCAAAGAGGACTTTGGAGCCGTCAAATGCGCTTGGGTTAGTTACGTCAAGCGCGAATACGCCTTGCGCGCCACCGCCCATGCCCGAGACCAAAACGGTCTTCCAAACCGAGCCGGTCTTCGCCTCTCGGACCAAGGGAACCGCATCGACATATGCTTGCTTGGTGTAGGCCGGTTGGGTTAGGTACGCCAGCTTTTTAGAGATGGCTTGCGGCACGTAAGCAAACTCTTCTTTGCCGTCCACCGCTCGAAAGCCGTGGAGCATACCGCCGTTGGTGCCGACGTAAATGGTGGCTGTTCGGTCGGCGACCGATCTAGCAAAGACACCGTATCCGTCGCCACTGACTGACGTATCAGCACTGTCCTTATAGATCGGACCAGAGTTGATGATGTCGCCCATGACCTTGTTTCGGCGACGGAAAATCCCACCACTAGAGTTCACCTCATTGGCTCGATCACCCCGCAGGTAATCGATTCGCTTCTCAAAATTGCCGTCAACGACACCGGCAGCGTTTTTGTCCAATGCCGTCACAGCATCAGCATCAAATTTGCCGCGCTCGCTGGCCTTGAACTCAAAGCCCTCCAAATTGCTGCCGTTTGAAGATGAATTCGATGTGAAGATTCGGCGATTGGCAGTCACGACCACGTTTGGCGACGTCGAAGTCGGGTTGACTGAGCCTACAGTCAGCAGATCAGCGGCATCCCAGACCATACCGGCCTCTGACTCGATCGACTGAGTGGTCGTATTCAGTCGCAGTTTCGAGCGCTGAACCGTGCCCGACCAATCGCGCGTGTCAAAACGCGGCGCGAATAAATCACCGTTTGGCGAGCGGGTGGTGTAACGCTGAGAGCTCAATGACGACACGGACACTGCACCTTTTTCGGATGTCGCAGCGGCAAAGAACTTTCGGATACCTTCGATCATGCGTTTAGCTTGACTGGCGACGACATAACCGTCCGGAACCAATGGTTCCTCTGGGTCTTGCCACTCGGTGTTGTTTATCACGCCACCCGACGTCTTGTATGGATTTCCGTCAAGGTTGGCGTCGTTAAACCACCCGTACTTTCCGGCCAGCAAAAACGCACGCGTGTTAACAATAGAGCCGTTGCCGTACTCGTCCACGTCGACCATGAAGGTCTTGACGCGAATGTCCTTCATGCTCTTGCCGCTTTTGGTGTCAAGACGAATGGGCTGGGTGTTGGCCCAATACGCAGCTCCTGCGAAGTAGTAAGCTGCGTTTGTTGCGCCAGTGCTCTTTGTGTGCAGGTTGGAGTTGCCTGAAACGGGGTTCGGATTGCCCACAGTGGATTGAGTCAGACCTTCCGCGTCGACATAGCTGAGCGCAGTATTTGTCTCAAATGCGCCAAGTAACTGAGTCCAATACACCGCGTTAAACACTTTCGATGGGTCGCCAAGCAATGGCTCTTCAGCGCGTGCCGGATCCTCGGCGTTGGTTGACGCACTGGCTGGGCTCGAGCCGCCATGCCCTGGCAACTGGCGATCGTTATGCGTATTGACGTCGCCAATGCCTAAGATGAAGTTTCGGCGCTGACATGAGTTTTCTATCGGGTCTGTCCAACCAGCAAAAGTTCCTGTGCCGTTTGAAACTGTGCTGTACACCGGAAACTTGTCATACATGGCGGTGGTGAGGCCGTCTGTGGCGGCAGGGGTTGGATCCAAGCCCTGAAAGTACCGCAGCGCCTCGTAGTAAAGCTCGCCTACGGGGTCGTAGGTCTTGTAAACACCCGTGCTACCAAACTTGTTAAGGTAGTTGACCACCCCGCTCATTGCGAATGTGGGTGATGCGCTCAGTGGATCTGCGCGGAACACGCCGTTGTTGGCGTCCCACTCAGGCGCTGTATTGGTTTGGATCGCTCCCGCGGAGTCGCGAAACGTCGGACCGGTGTAGCGCATTGGCGCTCGCAGTACACCGCCATAGCGAGCACGGGTGTCGTCCAAAACATACCCAAATGCTGCTACCCGCATGCCCTCATTTCGACGCTGGATCTCCCCGACGGGTTTGTAGTTGCCATCTGGGTATCGAAGGCAAAGCTCGGTCCTAGAAGTTGCCTCCGCACCCTCGCAGACCTTGACTCGGGCGAACATCGGTGCTGGAGCCGTTCCCGAGAGCACCGGGGTGTCCCATCGGTCTTGATTTTGAGGGGTGTAGATGTAATACGCAGTGTTAACGTCGGCTGTCTTGTAAGTATTGACGAGCCGATGAACCCTGTAGATGTTGACGACTTCGTATCGCTCGTACACAGTCGCAGGTAGCGTCGAGACCGGTGCATCTCGCAAACGTATGCGATTCGGAAACCCGCTGTAAGCACCGGTGCCGCACACAAGTGGCGAGCCACCAACATCCTGCATACCGCCAGCCGCGCTCAGCGATCCCACATATGAGTCGGCGCTGGCCTTACAGACACGCGTGCCATTTCCTGCCGGTATGCTGAAATCCCGATAGAACCCGCTTGGTACAGCTGACTGAAATGTCCTCACCGCAAAAGTACGCGTGTAGCTCGACAACAAGACCACCGGACCTGCGGTCGGTAGCACGGTGGTTGTGGTTGGGGAAACCGTGGCTGGCTCGTACGAAGAGCTCACGAAGTAGGTGAGTGTCGGGCCAAAGACCGCGGTCGGTAGCGGCGGTGTTGTTGCGGTTCCGGTGCCAGTGGTGATGTAAGTGTAAGTTTGTATCGGCCCCGACGTTGGTGCGACGGAAGTAGTGCCCGACGTGATGGAATAAGTTGTTGTCGTGAACTGAAACACCGACAGGCTCGATGGCGCAGTGGATGGGGACGGGAGAAAGACGGTTGACGTGCCTGAAAACGTGTTGATTGTCTTGTTGAGGCTTCCAGAGGTGCCGAAGTTGTTACAGTCTTTAACGGTGTTGTTGCGCCCAAACACCACCTTGTTATCGCAAGAGCCAGCGATGACGTCAGCGGTATTGGAATCGGGATAGTCCGGGGTCACCAGTCCCTCTAATGCTGCAGCGATGCGCTTGGTCGGGAAGTTGCCTGAGTGCAGCCACCCACCGCGCAGGTAAGCGCGACCCAGAATCGTAAATGTGGTCGTATCGCCCACGCGGTCACCCCCTGTGAGCGCATACCGAAGCAAGTCGATGGAAGACGTAGCGACATAGTTGAGCGCGTTACCGCTGTAGCTATTGAGTGTGCCGCTGGCAGTGGTGTTGCAGTATCCGTCCGTGTCGACATTGCCCGTGCGGTAAAAATATTCTCCCGCCAAAGGTGCACCGATCGCCGTGTCTTTGTAGTCGTAGCAGCCTTTGGGATCCCAATACCCCAAGTATTCGGTCGCGTGGTTGTATTGTCCGTTTCGGTAGGCTGCACCAACGGTTGGAAACTCCACGGACAGTGCGAGGGCAACGTTGACTGCCTGCACATTCACCGCAACTGGGCCGATGTTCAGGTCGACAAGCGGCTGACTTGTTGGCACTGCCGAGCTGACCATGCCGATCACGATGAGCGCCACGGCGAGCGCCCGGGTGGCTAATTGTTTGATATTCATGGCTTATCCTTAAAGGCCGCCGCCCGAGCATTTGTTGGCGATTACCGGTGCAAAAATGGTTGCTTCAAGCATGACTTGGGTCGATTTGGAATATCCATATCCAATTGCAATGACGCGATACGCGCCAGCATCTTTTCGCAGATTGACGGGTATCACGGTGCCATCAGCGGTTTTGCCCATCACACCCGAAAGAGCGACTTTCTCGATGATGTACCTGGGCAACTGGACAGGAGTCGCGGTGCCGGCAATGCCCCCGGTCTGGGTGGTCGATATGGAAAACCCGTCCTTGCGATTGGTGAATTCCCCGTAGATGACGTACCGTCTCGCGTCGTCATCTGCTTCGGCAAAGTTGACGACCTTGTAAATTGGCTTGTCTGGATTCACCAAATCGGGGCTGCAAATACCACGCAGCTCCGAGTCAAAACTGCAGCCTGGCTCAGCAATGCTATCGAGCATCGAGCACGCCCTCGAGCCTGCGCGCGGGTCGAGAATGTCCATTTCAGCGTCGATCAATGCGGACTCGGCCGCTTGCATGGCTACTTGGCGGTCACGATCAGCGCGAGCAAGTCGCTCGCCTTGCGTTCCGACACGAGCGGAAATGGCCGCGATAGAAAATACAAGGCTCATCATCAGCATGACGAAAATCAAAGCCATTCCGCGCTGGTGCGGCGAACGACTCAATTCGCCTCTGCGCATTCGGGTTGGGTGAGTGAATGTCATTGGACGGTGCTTCGTATTTGGAGTACGGTTGAATATGTGCGACGCAGTCGACCATCCGCGGGGGCGACAAACACGTGGCCAGGCGTAGGTGTGGAGCCGATGAATTCTTTGCCGAGTGGGTAGAGGGTTTCGGCCTCTTCACTTGCTGCGGAGCCCGGGGATCCGCGGATTACCATGCCAACTCGGATCCAGCGGACCAATGGCCACTGGCTGTCGGTGATGTCCGACGCCGTCATCCAACGGGTCGGATACTTGGTTTCGGTGTTACCGACATCGACGCCGTACATGAATTGAATGGTTTCAACGCCTTGAATCAGTGGGATTCTCGTGCGGCTTCCGCTGGGAAGCTCGATAGAAACGCAGTAGAGTTCGGGCTCATTTTGATTAAGTTCGACGTAAAACATGCTCACAGGAATGTCTGCTGCGGTGTTCGAGAACGGATATCCGTGGGCAGTGCCTTTGCAATCAACCATGGAGCCATCTGCGGTCCCGCCGTTCGAGCGAATGCCTGAACCAAAATAGCGGATGACCATCGAGTCACTGCTGTTATGGCCACCGCTGCCGTTCGCGCCGTCAAAGAATTTGTCCGCGACCTGCCCGCCGGTCACTTTGCTGTTGTCAAAACCTTTGACTGCGAAGACCGCTCCAGCGGGTTTAAACACAGATCCGACAATAGAGGCGGCCTCTTTGTCGTCAATCGAGCCAAGTCGCCCTACGCGATCTTGGAAGCCTGCATTTCGCGCCGCTTGACCCATGATTTCGAACGCAAAACGCGCTTTCATCTGCAACTCTTGGTTGCCATCGACGGTTCTATAACTTTGAACAGACGAAGTGTAAAGCGCGATACATGCAATCGTCACGACACCGGTGAGCGCTAGGGCGACCAAGAGCTCAATGAGTGTGACTCCTAACTGTACTGTCTGTCGAGCTGTTTTTGCACAGTGCTGCCTCAAAGATCGTGCCACGTGGGATCTCAATTCTTCTTAAAGTAGTCGTCGGTCGTCCCAAAGACTGTGACAACCGTTAGCGGAGGCTTATCACTGTTTTCGGTTTGGTCCTCACCGGAGTTCGCCTTTGTGTTGGCGATGTGCCAGCGAAGTTTGGCGACGACAAGACTACCTTGACCGTCGCATTCCCATCGGTAGTTGTCGCCGCTGAGTGGGGTCGAGTCTACGCAAACAACCACGCGAGCTTTGGGCAGCGCGACATCTAACCGTTGAAGCCAATCGCGGATCGCTGAATTTGCAAAATCTTCAGCTGTGCAACCGCTCGCAAGGCATTGCGACGCATCGACCCCGCCCGCCAACGCCTTGATCTCGGCGGAGTTGTAGCCAATGTAGAACGGGCTGGTTGCTCCTTGAGTGGCAAACCCCGAGGTACCAGTGCCACCCACTGGCGTCGAGATCATCAAATCGCTGTAGTCGCGGATCAGGCTGGCGGCAACACCGACATTGGTGGACTGCTTACTCGCCTTCAACGACCAGATTTGCAAACCGGCCGCGCCGAGCATGCCAAAGGCAAAGATTACGAACGAGATCAACACTTCGATCAGCGTGAAACCCTTTTGGGTTCGTTTTGATCGTGGGTGGGTTGAACGCTTGCCCTGAGTGGGCTTGGGCATCGCGGTGGATTGACGGCAGGTTTCCATGAGTGGAATGTAGCCGCCGCGCCAATCGTCGACTCTCGGTAGCCGACAAACGGTCGACTGGGTGCGACGAACGGTCAAACTTTTGGCCTACCTCGACCTCATGCCGGCGATTGGTAGCCCTTTGGAATCGACGCGAGCAGCTTTTGTGTGTAGGCGTGTTGCGGGTTGGCGTAGATTTGATCCGCTGGGCCTTGCTCGACAACAACGCCTTCACTGATGACGATGATGTCGTCGGCCATGTATTTGACGACGGCGAGGTCGTGGCTGATGAAGACGTAGGTTAGGCCGAACTCTTCTTGTAAGTCGAGTAGCAAATTCAGCACAGTGGCTTGTACTGACACATCAAGGGCGGAGACCGACTCATCGCAAACCACGATTTCGGGCTTGAGCGTGAGTGCCCGCGCAATGGCAATTCGTTGCCTTTGTCCGCCAGAAAACTCGTGCGGGTACTTGCCAAATGCGGAGCGGGTGAGGCCAACTTTTTCGATCAGCGCCAATGCCATCCCGGCGCGCTCGTCGTTGCTCGCGCCGATGCCGTGGATCTCCATCGGCTC
Source organism: Comamonadaceae bacterium (assembly GCA_031421855.1). Classification (GTDB taxonomy): domain Bacteria; phylum Pseudomonadota; class Gammaproteobacteria; order Burkholderiales; family Burkholderiaceae_C; genus JAAFHN01. The sequence continues at coordinate 1,729 of JANOPN010000080.1, read as the reverse complement.
CATGAGGATTTGCCCAACCGTGAAGCGGGGGTTTAGCGAGGCATAGGGATTTTGAAAAATAATCTGGATGCGCCTGCGCATCAACAGCATCTCGGCATCGGTTTTGGTTAAAAAATCAACCCCGTCAAGCTTGATTGCGCCACGTGTTGGTTCGGTCAGCCGGGTCAGCATCATGCCAATGGTGGTTTTTCCGGAGCCAGATTCGCCTACAACGCCCAATGTGCGGCCTTTGTGCAAGACAAAATCCGCTTGCTTGACTGCTGACACAGTTTTACGCTTGAAAAGACCTGTTTTCAGGTGGTATTCCTTCGCGAGCCCAGTGACTTCAATTAACGGCGCACCGCTTGCCGCAGGGCGAATGAGCGGATCAGTTGGGATGACTCGGCCCTCGACAAAATCGTCGATCACGGGGAGCCTGCGAGGACGAATGTCGAGCCGTGGCCGGCACGCGATCAAGGCGCGGGTGTAGCTGTCTTTCGCTGAGTTGAAAATCACGCTGCTGGGCGCGGACTCGCGAATCTCGCCGTGGCGCATGACGACGACACTGTCGGCAATCTCGCCAACCAAGCCCAAGTCGTGGCTGATGAACAAAACGCTCATCTGGTGTTTGTCTTGGAGCTTGGCGATCAGTTCAATGATTTGTCGCTGTACCGTGACGTCTAGCGCGGTGGTGGGCTCGTCTGCAATCAGCAGTTTGGGCTCGCACGCGATGGCGATTGCGATCATCACACGCTGCTGTTGCCCGCCTGATAACTCGTGTGGGTACGCGTTGAGCCGCTCTTTGGGGTGTGGAATACCAACCTCGGTGAGCAGCTCAAGGGCTCGATCAGCAGCGGCTTTGCGACCCAGTTTCAGGTGAATGCGAAGGACTTCAGCGACTTGCTCTCCAACCGTGAAAACGGGATTTAGCGAGGTCATCGGCTCTTGGAACACGACTGAGATTTCTTTGCCGCGAATCGCGCGCATGTCTGACTGCGGAATTTGCAGCAGGTCGCGCCCGCCGAAGATGACTTTGCTGCTGGGCGAGACGATGGCGTTGTCGGGCAGTAACCGCACGATGCTCATGGCACTGACTGACTTGCCCGAGCCTGACTCGCCAACCAACGCGACTGTGGAGTTGGGTGGAATGTCGAAACTGATGCCTTTGACGGCTTCAAAAACCTCGGCTTTGGTGACTTGAAATTTGACGCGAAGGTCTTGAACGGAGATTAATGCAGACATGTGAGGCTCCATTCAACGCAGTTTGGGGTCGAGTGCGTCGCGAAGCGCATCGGTGAGAAGGGCAAAGGCGGTGACGAAAACCGCCATGAACACCGTCGCCGCGGCCAATTGCCACCAAATGCCGCGCACCAGCTCGGTGCTGGCCTCGGACAACATCGTGCCCCAACTCACCATGTCAACCGGCACACCCAAGCCCAAGAACGACAAAATCACTTCGGCCTTGATGAAGCCAACGGTCAACAAGCTCAACTGAACCAACACCACGTGGCTGACGTTGGGCAAAATGTGGATGAACATGCGCCGCGCATTGCTTGCGCCAATCGCCTGAGCAGCACGAACGTATTCGCGCGATCGGTGTTTGATGTACTCGGCGCGTACCAGTCGGTACACGCCGGTCCAGCCCACAAATGACAAAATAATCACGATTGTCCAAACGCCTTGGATGTGTTTGGCCAACGCGCCTTGCTTGAGCACAGCCGCAAGTGCGAACACCAACAAAATGTAGGGA
>JANOPN010000079.1:0-14453 GCA_031421855.1 Comamonadaceae bacterium | reverse complement strand
AAAAGGTAATTTGGAATGAAGCAATTCAAACTCGCAACATTGGCAGCTGCCGGTTTGCTCGCGACCGGCTTGGCTGGCGCAGGTACTCTGCAAGTCACGCCAATTCAGTACGCAGCTGAGACCATCGTGTCCGGTACCGCGCTGACTGCCCCCGTGTTCTCGTACGCTTTGGCCGCGCCAATCAGCGTGTCATCATCACCCGTGTTCGACTTCGACTTCGAACTTGACAATGCCCTGTGGGACAAAGTTCTGTATCCAGCTGGTGTTGCTGGTAACACCTTCTACATCGTCAGCCAAGACGGCGTTTTCTCTTTGAAAGCCACGTCAATCTCGTACCCCACCGGTGGTGGCGACAAGGTTCTGCGTTTGCGCTTCAACATGGTTGCCGGTGGTCTGGCTGGTTTCGTTGGTGCAACCCCAGCCGCCAACTACACCTTCCCAGTCGGCTCCAATGTCGTCATCGGCACCACCCTTGCACCTCCAAGCGTGGTCGGCACCGCCGCCATGGTTGCGCCAGCCAACAGCTGTACTCCCGCTGATGCCAACACGATCTTGCGTGTGAACATGTATGACGCACTGGCCGCCAACACGCCTGAGACTGCAGCTGGTAGCGCAATCAACTTCGTGCAGCAAAACACGTACCTGCGCAGCTCAAGCGGCCTGGCAGTGAATGCTGCAACCGCTGGTGCACTCGAGACCTCACGCATTGATGTCACGAACCCATCATTGGGCCGTTTCTTCACCAACGACGCAGATCTCGGTGGTACCGCAGCCAACGTGAACGAAGTCGCGATCGCTCGCATCCGCTTCACCGACCGTGGCACCTTCAAAGATGCAGCAGTTGGTGCAACCGGCAACTACACCGTGGCAACAGGCTTTGCCGCCGTTGGTGGCGCAACCCCAGCATTGGGTAATGTGTCGGTGAACAAGCTGAACCTGCGCGTCACTGGCGCATTCAATACCGCTGGTTTTGTGTACATGTCGACGATGGCAAGCTGTTTGGACGCAATCGACGTTGCTACTGGTGTTCCAGCAGCCGTTGCGACCAACGTGGCTCCAGTTGCCGGTGCGCTTGCAACCAACTTCACGGCAAGCTCAGCAACGTTTACTGGACTGCAGATCACCGCCGCCGGTTTTCCAACGGCCACGCCAACCGCGTATGTTTGCTACAAGCGCGACGTCACAGTTGCTAGCTCAGTGATTCCTCCATCACAGTTCGCGCTTGACCCAACCGTGTCAAACGTGACCCACACGGCTGAGAGCGGCTCACCTGTTTGCGGTGCCAACCTGTACAACCTGCGTCAAAACGGCGTACAGATGGATCTGCGTAACGTCGTAGCGAAAACCAGCCCAGCGTACACCGAAGGCTGGCGCAGTTTCGTTCGTATCATCAATACGGACGAATCGCAAACCGCAGTCGTTACTGGTCAAGTCATCACCTCCGCAGGCACTGTGCTTGCTGGCAAGACGCTGATCACCTTGGCTCCACGTGCATACAAGTTCATGGACACCGATGAGATCGAGACCGCGTTGACGGGTTCAGCTTCAGCTGCCTACTCCGCTGCTGATGGCCAAAACTATCGCTTGCGTTTGACCTCCCCAACCTCGTCAATCCGTGCGCAGAACTGGTTGTTGAACCCAGCCACCAAGAACTTCGTTGAAGCTTCTGGTGCGCAGGGCGACGAGCAACCTGGTACCGCAGCAACTGCAGCTGCAGTCACGGAAGATTCACGCAAGTAATTGTGGGTTTCACCATCAAAAAAGGGGCTTCGGCCCCTTTTTTGTTGCCTCCCGGCTTTGTATATTTTGCCAGTATGCTTCGTTAGTGAAATTTGTTGTTGAGATCACCACACATGCCTACCATCCGACGCCGCCACCTGATCCAAGGCATGCCGTTGAGCCTGGCGTTAACCCACGCGTGTGCCCAAAGCCCGCAAAGCAGCTTGGTGAGCGATGGTTTGGCCGTGTTTGCGCCAGTCGAGACCCTAGGCGCATTCAAAACCAGTTTGGCAGCTGGGCAAGACGTGCGTTACAGCAGTGATATCGAGCTGGTTGCTCCTAGTGTTGCGCTGGCCGGACAGCTGGTTGTGCGAGTCAAATACGCAGGTGAAGCGCCTCAGGCGATTGCACTGTTTGCGCGGCCGGTTGATCGCTCGGTAGTTGGCAACAAGTTTGACGGCGCCGAGGCCCCATTATTTGTCGTCAAGCTCAGCCCTCGGATGGTGTCCGAATGGTCGGTCCCGATGCGGTTCGAGCGCTCAACCCGACTTTTGGCGCTGGTAGTCACCAGTATCGGCACTCTCGCTGCAGCTGAGACCGAAATCAAGCTCGGACGAGCCACTCGCCCCGCGTCGCATTGAGACCGCTAAACTTGTTCGATAACCGATAGCACCTCGTCAAGGCTCGTCAAACCCGCGTTGCATTTGATCAAACCGTCTTGCAGCATAGATTGCAAGCGCAGGCTGCCTGTGGTCGCGTTTGACTGATCGCCATCGCCCAGCACTCGAGCTATGGGGGTCTCACGCGACAACTCTTTAAGCTGTCCTTCAGCGAACTTGTGCTCACGCAGCGCAGCGCGAACGGGCTCGTTCATGGCCGCAAACTCGTAAAGCGCCAACCGACCAAAATACCCAGTGTGCCCGCAGTGTTGGCAACCACCCGGTGCGGGTAAGTAAACCAGTGGGTTCAAGTCATCGGCTGCAAGCCCCGCTTGCGCCCAGGCTGATTTCAACGCTGGGGGCACGTTCGATTCAACCCGGCACGATTGGCACAGCATGCGGACCAGGCGCTGGGCTAGCAGGGCACGCACGGTAGCCGACAACAAAAACGGCTCCACGCCCATGTCAATCAAGCGCGTAATCGAGCCAATCGCGCTGTTGGTGTGCAGCGTCGACAACACCAAATGCCCAGTGAGCGCTGCCTGTACGGCAATCTCAGCCGTTTCGCGGTCGCGAATCTCGCCAATCAAAATCACATCGGGGTCATGGCGCAAAATACCTCGCAAACTGCTGGCAAAGTCAAGCCCAATGCTAGCGTTGGCCTGTATTTGCGTGATGCCCTCAATGCGGTATTCAACTGGGTCTTCAACCGTGATGATTTTGCGTTTGCCGTCGTTCACCAGTGACAAACCGGTGTACAGCGTCGTGCTTTTGCCTGACCCTGTTGGCCCAGTAACCAAAACAATGCCATTGGGCAGATGCAACAGTGACGAGAAAAACGCCTCATCTTGCGCTTGCATGCCCAAGTCAATCATTGAAAACAACTGCCGCTTACTGCGCAGCAAACGCAGGGCGATACCCTCGCCAAAGCTCGCGGGCAACACCGACACCCGAATGTCAAAATCGTCACCGTTGAGCCGCACCTGTATGCGCCCGTCCTGCGGAAGTCGGCGCTCAGCAATATCCAAGCCGCTTAGTATTTTGATACGCACCACGGAGGCATCGAACAAACTACGTGCGTACAAGCTTGGCGGACCCATGTTGCCGTCAACCCGAAACCGAACCAAAAAGTTGTGCTCGCGAGCCTCCAAGTGGATGTCGGAGGCACGCAACATCGCGCCTTGACTCAAAATCTGGTTGACGAGCTCGATCACAGGCCCCTCTTCAGACAACAGCCGCAGCTGTTCCACCGATGTGCCCGACCGCGCTTCAACACCGATTGATGCCGACTGGCGGTGATCAAACCATTGCGCTGGCGCAAAGTAGAGCTGCGCCAGCTCAAAATCACCAAATTGGCACACCAAATCATGCTGCGCTGTCGTTGGCCAGTCAGCCATCAACACATGCACGATACCGGCTTGGATCCACACAATCAATCGCTGCGCACGGCACCATTTGAGCGACAAGCCGGCCGCCAAAGCGCCAGGCTCAGCGCTGACCATGAGCGCGTCACAGGCGGCGGATGAAAGACATTGCCCCTTGACCAGCAAGGCCGCGCACCGATACAACTCCGCATCATTGATGCCGCCCGTTCGCATGACCGATGCCAACACGCCGTGACCCTGAGACGCGAGCCCTGCTGCGTCGCTCAAATCGCGCTCGGATACACCTTGAAGCTTCAACAGCGCGTGCAATGCGTGCGCAAATCCCAAGAACCGGCCCACATTAGCGACAAAGCCTTGGCTGACATTCATTTGCCAAGACTCTTGATGCGCATCGCCTCAAGTTCTTTGAGCAAGTCTGGATCGGTCACGATTCGAGGCTCAGTTGAGCGACCATTGACCCCAGCTGCCGCCGGGCCAGCTGGGGGGCGAGCAGGCAAAGCACCAGCTGCAGCACCAGCAGGCGAAGCGCCTGCTGATCCGAGGCCGCCGCCGGTGGATATCAAGGGCGCGCCGGGCTCCACCCGCGTGCGGATGAGCAGGGGTGCGACCGTAGGCGAAACCATCAACGCAGCCGCAGTATCCGCGGAAGCAGCAACAGACGCTGGCGCGCTGATCGACGAAATACCTAGGCCAGCCTGACCGCTACGCAGTGCAGCTCCAGGTAAACGCGCCAGCGGCAAGCTATCTTTAGCCCATGAGCCCAAGCTGCCGCGAAATGCGTCGGTGATCGCTTCGGCGTCGATGTCGTCGTTGATGATGTAGCTGGTGATCAAGATTACCAACTCAGTGCGGTTGCCTGACTGTTTTTGAGACTTGAACAAGTTGCCCAGAATCGGCACGTCTTTGGCCAAAGGCACGCCCGATTCGGCGCCACTCTTGGAGTCGGATATTAAACCAGCCAGCAAAACAGTCGAGCCATCACGCATGCTGAGCTTGGTCTCAACTCGACGGCTAGATATCGTGGGCGATGAACTCACACCTGTTTGAGTTGACGCAGCCCCACTGACCTCTTGCGAAATTTCTAAATCTAGGCGGTTATTGGAGTGAATCACCGGCTTAACCTTTAATATCACACCTGTGCTGCGATATTGAATAGATTGCAGAATACCGCTGCTCACCGAACTACCGCCAAACGCCACGTTTGAGCCGCCTCCCCCGCTTTGTTGGCTGGTGATCACGGGCACTTCTTGGCCGACTTGAATGCTCGCGGTTTCGCCGTTCTTGGCAACGATTTTCGGGCTGCTCAAAATACGCGCGTTGCTGTCAGTGGCCAGCGCGTTGATCAGTCCACGCGCTTGTCGGGCGCTGTCGCGAAACAAAAGTGACAACCCGCCCTGGGTGGCCACTTCCAAACCGCCCAATGTGCCGCCAGAGACGCTACCGTTGCGGCGCAACAGATCTTGCAGCGCCCACTCAATGCCAAACGTTGCATTGTTTGACAAAGTCAGCTCAGCAACCACGACCTCAATCAAAGCCGAGCGAGTCGGCCGGTCGAACTCAGACAAAAGCTGAGTCCACTGTCGGTACTCTTCAGGTTTACCCCCTTGAATAATCAAGCTGTTGGTGGCCGGGTTGACCACAATGCGCACGCCGCCGGGAGTCGTCAAGCTGGTCGCCGGCCGAGCAGCTTGTGCCGAGGCATTGCCCACAATGCCACCGCCGCTTGTGCCACCTGCGTTGGTTTGCCCGCTCACGGCTGCGGCACCGAGCAAATCACCGAACAAGCGCGCCAAGCTCGAAGCGTCAGTGTGCTTGACGTTGTAGCTGAACAAGCCGCCAGATGCCGGCGTGTTGACGGTTTTGTCAAGCTCTTGCGCCCATTTAACCGCGTGCTGCAGAACGTCGTCAGAGGCAGAAAACAAAAACACCGCATTCAGCGGCTGAACCGGCATGATCATGAGCGACGCGGGCTCGCCGCCGCGCAGCGAGGTGTTGAAGCCCTGCGCAGTCATCACGTCACTTAAACGCTTAGAAAATTCTTCGGCCGGCCAATTGGCGGGCGTTAAACGCAGTGACCGCGACCCACGAAGGTTGGTTTGATCCAGCAATTGCGCGACCTCAAGCGCAGCAGCGACATCGTCAGGCTGACCGGAAATCATCACCGCCCATCGATAGTTATCGTCGGTAACTTGGATTTTGGCGCCAAACATGGTGCGCAGCCAGCCACTGATTTCAGCGGTGCGAACAACCTCCAGCTCAAGCAAATGAAAAATCGGTCGCAATTGCGCGGGCACGTCCGGCTGGGCTCGTCCCCGACGAACTTGCGGCGAGTAAGCGGTGCTGGCGCTGTCCGGGCTGAACCTAACCAAGCCGTCAAAATCCTGCACGGTAACGCCGTAGCTTTTGAGCAGTTGGCGTGAAAAGCGAGAAAGCTCAGCCGCATTCATCGGTTTGACAGCACGAAAAGTAACCAAATCGGTGCGAGCGGCAACCGCAGGGTCGACTGACAATGGGCGCTTGAGAATAGCGCCGTAAACCGTTTGAATAAAAGCCGGCAAGCTCAGCTGGTCAAAATTCACCGTGATGTTGTCACCAACGGCATTCGCGGGTTTGTCTTTCTCAGCCTCTACCTCGCGTGTGTTGCTCTGACCTCGCATCGGCATTGCAGGTGTGGTAGCCGTCACCAAAGTCGAAGGGCTGGCGACTGGGGCCGCACTCACTTGCCCGTCTTGCAGGCGAACGCTGGCCGAGTCGAGCGCTACAGCCCCAGACTGGGCCACAGACGCGGCGGCGGCATTAGCAGCGCTGGCCACACCTTCGGTTCGCACGACTCCAGCGTACCAGCCCAAATTCAGGGGGTTGCTGGGTGCAGTCGCACAGCCGCACAGCAGCATCACCGCCAGCGCAATGGGTACCACCGTTGCACCGGTCGACAAATGCGGTGCGCGAACGATATTCATGGAGGTCATCGAATTGCGGGGGTTCACTGGTACAGATATCTTCATGGTTGACCGATCACAACAAACATGCGCTGCGCGCCGACTTGCACCTCGATCGAGTTGCCATCAATGGCAACGATTTTGGCCCCGCCCGGCAAAGTATCGCCGGGCCGCTTCATTTCGGGCACGCTCGAGCCTTCAAAGAGAACAAGAGCGCGCGCTTCGGAACCTACTTGGGTTTGGCCAACGATTCGCCAAATCGAAACCTTTGGAGGCCCCGCCAATCCAGCCGGGCTGATCACGCGGGATAACTCCCATGCCTGCGAGTACGCGGTCGACGCGGACGTCATTGCCAGCTCAGCGCGGCTAGGGGTCGATGAAGCGCTCAAGCTGGGCGCCGCAGCAGCGTTAAGTGCCGCGATGACTGTGTCCGGTCGCGGAGCGCTGAGTGGGCTGGACGAGTTGGAATCACGAGCCATCGTGCTTCGCTGCCACACGGCGACGGTCACGCCGCTGACCAGCCCCAAGGCGCACAGAACGGCCATCAGCATGGCGGTTTGAGTAACAGGCTTCATGGCGACTGCGTTGTTTGTGAAGCGGCGGTCAGAACCGCGACCCCCAACAATTCAAACCGACTGCCTTTGATCGACAGGCCGTCGATCGCTATCAATCGAGGTGATGCTGCGAAATCCGACAAAAGGCCCAAGAGTGAGCCGGGCGTGAAGGTGCCAGTGACTGAAAAACTCTCAACAATGAACCCCAAAGGTAATGCGTCAGACGGCGCAGTGGGTGTAGTCGGGGTTGAGTTGCTCCCCCGGCTGGGCGGAGTACCCACGGCGCGGGTGAGCCGAAACAACGCGCCATTGGCTGAATGTTTAGCCAAAAGTCTTTGCAAATCAGCCGCCAATTGCGCACGGGCGCTGATCAAGCTTGCGCCGCTATAAGCAGCGGTTCGCAAATCAAGCGCACGCGACTGCGCTGCAGCCACCCGCGCAGTCAACCCTGCGTCTTCTACAAGCGCTTGCAACTTCCCATACTCGACACTGAGTCGGGCGGTCTCTTGCCGAGCTTGCGCTGCCGCCGACGCGAACTTGTCGCCCAGCAGCCAACCAATAATGGCCAACACGAACAACAACATGACATGCAGACGAGACAATTGCAAAAGGTTTACCTGGAAGTCGGCGCAAGCAGCGAGGAGCCGCTTGCGGTGGGTGGGATCGAAGTGACAATGTCCGCTGAGTTTGCTGGTGCAGACAGCCGCCCACTGAGGCGGACAGTTTTTGGATCGCCGGTAGGCTCGACAGTTCCATCGATAAGCAGCTCACATGACTCAATTGCTCTTTGGACCTCAAGCAGCTCGACCGAGACGCTTGAGCCGAGCTGCGCTTGCACGGCACCCGCGCGAACGTCGAGATCACGCAGGCGCACGCCCGAGCCTGACACCGCCAAGGCGATGCATGCCACACCATCAGCCAGGTCGCGCCGTCCCTTGAAACGGTCGAGCCCGCGCGATTTGTCTTGCGAGTCAGCCAGCGACTGCTGCGCGGCGAGCTGCTGACCCGCAGAATGCCGAGCGGCTTGCACGGTCTCCAACATAGCCCAGCGGTCGCGCTCCGCAAAATGATTCTGAGCGGCGTGCAGCCCCGCCCAAGCGGCCACGGCCACCACCACGACACCCGACAAGGCCCAAGTCCACGGCGTTGCTTGAAGGTTAAAGCGCTCGTGCGCATGCCACCACTTTGCAAACGCCCAAGTATGCAAAGGAACAGACCCGTACCAACTTGGGGGCGATGGGCGTGGCAGGCCCGCTGTCGACAGGCGGGCCCACTGCTCGGTCGATGGTGCTTTGGGCCACCATTGAAGTCGTAGCGAATCGGATGCCTTATCGCGCGTGCTGCCCTCAAACCCACCTAAGGCACAGGCGCGCAACGAGGCGTTTGACGACTGCAACAAGGTCTCAGGCACAACTAGTGCGTTGGCAGACGGCTTGGTCTTGAGCGCAGACAGCAGCAGCGTTTGGTTCCAGAACCAAATCCGCACGTGTCGTCGCGATAGTTCAACATGTGAACCCGTGACCTCATAAGGGGTGACGCGAGCCAACTGCATGGTGATGAAACTGCGCAAATGCCCGTATGGCACGCCGCTGCGATTAAATTCACTGTACAAGCACGCACTGCGGGCCACAGCAACAATGTCGCGGGTAGTCCAAATTCTAGGCGCCAGCGCGGGTGACCGCGCACCTTCAGCGAAAGGGAGTTGAGGTTGTCGTCGCGAGAGCATCTTCAGTGAGGTCTGTCGGGGTGCGTGTTGGAAAATATTGGTCGCTGCGGCGTTGGGCAAACCCGGGCGCCCACCCCCACACTGGGTCGAGTAACACCCACGCGGGTTCCGGTCTCAAAGATGATAAAAATACCCAGTATTGTAGAGAAGCGCCGCTGGTGTGCCAGTGCCTGACCCGGTAGGCGCTACCAGCGCGGGCCAGGGCATCTGAGCCAAACGGACTGGTGGCCAGCGAAAACGAGGAGATGTTGTTGGCCAGTACTGCAACCTGTCCGTCGCCCGCGCGACGCTCGGCAACCAAGGCGTCAGCGACTACAGATGCAAATCCCTTGGCCCGCAACACAGCGGCAGGCGCTGTGGCGTAGTTGAAGCCTGGCTCGTTGGTAACCGCGACCCAGTCGTCGCAGCCGTTGCGATCCCAGCTCGCACGGTGCTTGGCCCAGCCAAAAACGCGCCACAACTCATTCACCGACATCAGCGGTCGGTTAGCCGGTAACGCGAGCTTGGCATGGCGATACTCGGTCGACTCAGCGCCGTTTAGACGCTTGAGATCATCAGCGTCGACATAGTCCGCTAACGCATCGACAAGCGCGGGAGCCTCGCTGGCCGCGATACCGCAGGCCTCTAGCAGCAGCAAACCGTCTGACAGCCTCAGCGAGTTGAGGTTAAACAGGCCTCTGGCGTCTTGCAGCGACACGAAATGCTCAGGCCCGGTGGCGTACACCGAATCGTCTAGTCGCAACAACTTATCGCCAACTCGGCGGCCCTTCAAGGTGACGCCGCTGGTTGCAAGCGTGAACAACAACCGCGCCCGCGCATCGCTGAAGTCTCGCTCGGCAGTTGCCCGTTCGATGACCGCACGCGTTGCCACCGCAGCTTGAGTGGCGTATTGATTCACCGCGGCAGAAATCACGCTCAGACCGGCAACGACCCAAATTACTAGGGCCAAAGCGAAGCCGCGCTGTTGTTGCGCAGGGTTCATCGTGCCGCCCCGCCAAACGAGGTGATATCAATGCCAATGGCGGGGTGCGAAAACTTTGGCCCCGCTAACACCCACTGCGTCAATACTTGCCCTTGTGCGTCTTGCACACGCACAACGTGGGGCAGCTTAGCTGCATCGGTAAGCCCCAGCGGTGGCCACTGCGCAAAGGCTTTCATGGATTCGTTGAGGTAGACAAACCGCAGCGAGCTCGACCCAGTAGCCACAATCTGCGTGACACCATCACTTTGTAGGACGAGCTGCTTCTTAAAACCACCACCATCAGGCTCCAAGCTCAAAACAAGCAGGGACTCCTCGTGCTCAGCAAAGAGCGGATGCGCCGAAGTTAAGAATTCGACGCGACTTGAAGTGCCAAAGAAATTGCCCGCTGTCGACTGCCGACCAATCACCGCGCGCTGAAAAGCGGCATCGAGGACTTGGTGGCGAAGCATGAATTCGGCCAAACGGCCTTGATCATTTGACTGCACGCTTGACAAAACCTTGGCGACTTGAAATGCCACGCTAGATACTAAGGCCATGCAGGCGCTCAAAATCACCAAGCTCACCAGCATTTCGATGAGGGTCATGCCGCGCTGGATCAAAATGGGCGTTCCGATTGCTGTCGACGCATGGTCGATACGACCGAATGCTCAAACTCAAACCAAGGCTCACCGTCTGTCCGCTCGACCCACACCGTGCCTTTAAAAAGCATGGTGCTGAATGAGCGAAATTGCCCGCCCGAGTTGGTAACGGGAGTGGGCTCGTTGTGCGTGGCCAGCATGCGCCATCGAACGCGAAAATTAGCAAACGTCTGAATGCCGTCAGGCGTGAGCCGGGGGTCAAGCCCGTCGAGCCAGCGCACCGATTGCAGGGTCGCAATAGCGCGATTTTCGGCGGTTCTGTTCCGCTCAAGGCTGCGCAGCGACTGCGACACCCAGGGGAACAACACGGCTGCTGCTGCCGCCATGATGGTGAGTGCCGCGATGGTCTCAAGCAGACCTAAACCGCGATTTTTTGCCCGTTCGCTGTGCGGTTGGTGGGTGATTCTCGTGGGCGTCACGATGGCTTCAAACTGGCGTTGATGGTCACCACCGAGCAAGTGCCGGGTGTTACGCGAACCTGCATGGTACTCAATTGGGTTTCAAAGCCAAGGGAGCCGCCTTTGCAGTAGCCCATGCGGGTCACTTCGACTTCGCCGTTTGCCAATCGCCACCCTAATGGCAGTGCAAATGCGCCTTCGGCGGATGGGCCTGCGCGAATCGTTAGGGCTTGTGCCTTCAGTAGGGCAATCTTGATTTGAAATTGCACGCTTGCATGAATTTCAGCCACTTCGGCGCGTGTTTTTACCCCTGAAAACCAGCTCGCCATCGGCGTGATGACTAACCCTGCCATGGCAGCAGCGATGGCGACTACGACCAACAACTCGATCAAGGTGAAGCCCTCTCCCGATTGAGTCGATTGCCTTGATTTCCGTCTCACTTGGCGAGGCATCTAAAGGCTATCGGTCGGTCGAGCTGATGTCAGCATTGTTGCCCTCGCCGCCGGGCTTGGCGTCGGCCCCCAAACTGGTTATGCTGAACATCACGCCCGCTTTGGGTTGAAAGGCATACAGGTAGGCTTGATCCCAAGCGTCTTTGGGTACCTTGCCGTCAATGTATGGACCATTCCACTTGCCAGGTCCGCCCGGATCACTAATTGGCTCTGACAGCCAAGACATACCAGTGGTTTTTGCAGGCAATCCCCCAATATCCAACATGTACATGTTGACGGCACTCTCCAACATTCGGATTTGCGTTTTCGTGGTTTGGACTTTTGATGAATCCAACTTGCCAAACACCCGCGGGCCAACGAGACCTGCGAGCAGCCCGATGATGACCATCACGACCAAGAGTTCTAGCAATGTGAAACCGTTGGCAAGCGGCCTTCGCTTCTGGGTCAGATTTTTTCGAAAGGTCATCAATGCGCTCAAATGGTGGTGGAAAGACTGGTAACGGCCAACATGATCGACATCATGATGGCACCGAGCACAACCGCAATGATCACGATCGCAATCGGCTCTGCAAGTTTCAAAATCTGGGCAGATTTTCGCTTGCTGCGATCAAAGTGCATTTCATACAAGGTGTGAACTGTTTGCGCGAGAGCACCTGATTTTTCGCCAATTGCCACCAAACTCAATGACATGGGATCAAGGTCGGAATGGCGCTTCAGGGCGTTTGCGACAGACTGACCGGCTCGAATGTCGCGCACGACAAACTCATTGAAGCGTTTGCGAGAGGTTGATCGAAATCCACGCCCAGCCAAGTCTAAAGCAGATAAAAGCGGCACGGAGTTTCGCAGCATCAAACTCAACGTGCTGGCCCACGACGCCACTTCGATGTGGTGAATCCAAGGCGCGAAGGGCCAGGTCTCAGACATCGCGTCCCATGTCGCTTGGCGAAACGACGGTGTACTTGCCAAAACAAAGATCAAGGTCAGCAAGGCGCCGACAGCGCCCGCAACAATCGCACCGTTGCTACCAACCCAGAGGCCGGTTTTGAGAATCCATTGCGCAAAAATTGGGATGTCGGCCTTGGGGTTGTCCAAAACCGAGGCAAATTTTGGGATCACAAAAATGAACATCACCGCAATCGCCACGATTCCTGACACCATCAAAACGGCGGGGTAGGTCAGACCAGCCAGTATTTCCTTGCGAAATCCAATATCACGCTCCATTTGGGCGTGTGCGCCGCGCAGCGCCGCGCTGATTTTGCCGGCCGCCTCGCCCGCGGCGATCAACTGGATGGCGTCACTTCGCAAATTGAGTGCTGAGCCGCTGAGGCATTCGGACAGTTGTAGCCCTTGGCGCAGCTTTTCGTGAATGCTTGCCAGACCATCACCCAGTTTCGTGCCGCCGCTGGCTTGTGCCGCATTGGCAAAGGCTTCGTCAATTGGAACACCCGCCTCGCAAAGTGTGGCGATTTGCAACAAGGCCATGGCTGCATCGTCCGGTGTAACGCGGCCAGATCGTGACGGTGCGACATTTGACGATTTTCTAGCGGGTACTTCACCGTTGACTTCTTCCACGGCGTACGCCAAAAGTCCTTGCTCGGCAAGGCGACGCACAGCCTCAGCACCCGATGTTGCTGAAATCTTGCCAGTGACTTTCGCATGGCCTGCCTCAGACGTTGCGTGATACGCGTACTCGTTCAATTCAATACCTGTTGTTGCGACGCAGATCAGATTGTAGGAATAACCCAAGGTGATTTGGCACCGCCCGGCGGGTGCACTTGTCGCATGATCCGCTAGACACTGAGCTGCCGATAAAGTTCAGTCTAGTCGTTTGCGAAGCAATGGGCCGCCGTATCGGTGCAAAATGGCGCATGATGAATTCAAGGTTTCTAGACGATTCCCCCATTTGTGCGCAAGAGGTGGCACCGGTCGTTTGGTCGGCTGACTCGGTCGTGGTTCGTGAAGGAACGATTTTTTCATTCGGATGGTGTGCACGACCTGATTCGGTTGTCATTGGCAGCTGGATTGATGTGGCCTATCGCGACTCGAGTGTCGAAAAAGTAGCTGTTCAGTACGGACGTGACCGCCCGGATGTGCAGCGCCTATTTCCTCGGTTACCGTTGGCATGCGGCTATTTTGTGATGCTTGCATTTCGCAAAACCAGTGGCTTGGCCGCTGCTAGCATCTCGTTTGAGTTTGAAGACGGACACATCGCCCGTTACCCCTTACCTTTGGGTGCCGCGCTTGGCGAAGATCCAGCCAGCGCGAACGCATGGGATCGCACAGTCGCCGTGTTCAATGACGCTCAGCGCGCGGGCTCAATGGTGTTGCGTGGCCAAACAGGTGCGGTCATCGAGGCATTTCAGCGCAGGCGCTCGTTGTTGGGCGCGCGTCACGGGGGATCTGAAGTCTTGGCGGATGCAATCGAGTTGCTTCGACCGCGATCCGTCTTGATGATCGATCACATGCAAGGTGGTGGTGCCAAGAAGTTCAGTAACAGCTTGATTGAGTCGTATCTCGGCGCTGGGCGAGATGTCGTGATCTGGACCTTCATGCCTTCGCTGTTGCGATTTCAAGTGCGGGTGTTCAGTTGTCGCGACAGGGCGGAAGCTAAATTTCACGTGACTTGGGATGCACACATCCAAATTCTCTCGAGCAAGAAAATAAGCGACGTGGTGTTCAATAACGCTGTGTCGTTCATCAAGCCGCATCGCGTCCCAGAAATGCTCAGTGCATGCAAGAACATTTGCGATGCCCATGTCACCGTGTACGTGCACGACTTCAATGTCGTGTGCCCCTCGCATTTTCTGCTGGATTTTGAAGGTCGATTTTGTGGCGTTCCGTCGGCCGATCGTTGTCGATCGTGCCTGCCCAAAATCAACGACGATTTTGTCAATTTGCACGTCACGCGCGACATTGATCATTGGCGGGCGTTGTGGGGCGGGGCGTTGGACCGCGTCGACGAAATCGTTTGTTTCAGCCAGAGCAGCGTCGCCTTGATTCG
>JANOPN010000078.1:0-115722 GCA_031421855.1 Comamonadaceae bacterium | reverse complement strand
GCGCGCAAGCAATGAACGCGGGCCATATTGGCCCGAGGTTTAAGTGCCGTCTAAGACAACAAACTACTACTTTTATTGGCCAACGCAGGTACCATTCGTCCTTTTTAGAGAGCGTGAATGAGTACCGACCCAAAAATCGTTAATGCCGCGCGGCTTCAGGCTGTGTGCGAAGACGTTTTGATGGATCACATCGGGCCTGTTTCGTTCATCGTGGCCCAAGATGCGATACAGGCATTCCGGTTCTTGACTAACGTGAATGTGTCAGCCCAACTGACAGCGTTTGGCGTCACGCTTCGGGGTCAAATTCCTGCCGATTTGCCTCGCGACGCAATCGTGAAACAGATCATTGAGCGTTACCTCAAAGCCTAATTCAACCCGACTGCAATTCTTAAACCCATTGCTTTTTTCCTGGAGTCAAACATGACATCACTCAAATCCAAGCTGCTCATGGGCCTCGTGCCTGTGGCGATTTTCTTCTTGCTTCAAGGCGCGCTGGTGTGGTTTCTCGGCAGCCAAACCACGACGGAGGTCGGCAACACCGTGCGCCAAAACACGGTTGCGTCGTCCAAGTTGAGTGAGCTTGCGGTTCAGGCGCAACAGATTCGGCGGTACGAAAAAGAGTATTTTGTGTACGTCAGCAACCAAGCCAAGCGTGACGGCTACATCAAGGATTGGCTGGGTGTTGCAGACAAGATTGATCAAAACCTGAATTTTCTCAGTGCGAATAAGGAAGCTGGGCTGAGCAAGGCTGAGGTTGCCGAGGTAGGCAAATGGAAAGATGCTGCGAACTTTTATGGCGAAGAAATGAAGAAAATCTTCGCATCAGTCAATGGTCGGGCTGGCGAAGTGGCAGCCATCGCAGCGGCATCGGCATCGGCTTCGGCAGCCGAAGCGACAAGTAAAAAAGCAGTCGCTGCGGCTTCCGCTGCATCAGCGCCAGTACCAATGCCAGTCGTCCAGTTCTCGCCCATCGAAGTCAACGTCATGATTGGGCCTGGCAAAGATCGCTTCTCCGGCGAGTTAATCAAGGGCGTCGATGCCATGGGCAAATTGAAAACAGCCCAAACTTTGGGTTTACCCGCCGTTGCGCAAGACGGATTCAACCGCCTCTTGATCGCCGCTTTGGTCTCGGCCGCCATGGGCATTGCACTGACCCTGGTGGTTTTGGCAACCCTGCCCAAGGCAATCAATGCACCAATTGAGGCGCTTTCTGCGTCTGTGGATGCGATCAGCAAGGGCCAAGTCGGCAGCGCAGCGACCAGTGTCAAGGTCGCCGAATTCAGCAAACTTGAGTTGAGTTTGGAGCGCTTACGCCAAAGCCAAAAGATCATGCTGGAGCGCATGGGCCGCAAATTCGAGTGAGTTTGAAGCCCGCGGTCGGCTGAGGCTGTTCGCTGTCCAAAAAACGCCGCAGTGTGCGATGATGCCTGCGGCGTTTTGCATTTTCAAACGGAGAGACTTCCATGGCGATTCCTGACCCTTTGGGCATTGGCAAATTGGTGCCTGGTTTTGACTTTTTGCAAAACTTGAGCAAACAAGCGGCGCAAAACATCCCGCAAATCCCCAACGTGGGCAACTGGATTGCCCCGACGCTCAATGTGGAAGAGCTCGACAAACGGCTGCAAGAACTCAAGCAAGTGCAGTATTGGCTCGACCAAAACGCCACCGCTCTTGCCGCCGTCATTCAAGCGCTCGAAGTGCAAAAAATGACCTTGGCGACCTTGAAGGACATGAACTTCAACTTGGGCGACGTGGCCAATGCCTTCAAACTCAAGGCGGCAGACGCGGTCATGGGCGGTGTGGGCAAAGCAATGGATGCTGCACGCAGCCTGAGCGGCTCAGCTGACGCGCATGGCGCAGGGCAAGCCAAAGGCAAAAGCAAGTTCAAAGCGGCGAAAAGTGGCGCGGCATCAGGCGGCGCGTCGTCAGGCGTGCCTGACCCCATGCAGTGGTGGGGCGCGGTGACCAAACAGTTCGCCGACATTGCGGGCTCTGCGATGAAAGAAGCCTCGCAAAAAACCGCCCTCGATGCCGCCAAAAACATGGCCACGGGCCTGGCCAAAGGCGGCATGAAAGCCGCCCAAGAAACCGCCAGTCAAATGGGCCGCACGGCGACCAATATGGCCAACCTAGCCAGCGCGGCTGCCGCGCCGCGCAAAGCAGTTGCGAAGACGGCCGTCAAAGAAGCGGTTAAAGCCCCGGCGAAACCCGTCGTTAGAGCAAAGCAGCCCAACTCCAAACCGGCGATCAAACGGGCAACGAAAACCGTTGCCTTCAAGTCGCCCAAACGCTGAACGAGTCGCCGATTGAGTGGACACCGATTGCTATAAATTAAATAGCATCTAACCCAATGAATCCGGCGACCAAGTGCTTATTTTCGTAAAATCGTCGCCAAAACACCCCGAAAAGGTGTTTTGAGCCCATGTTTGCGACAGCAGCTTAGTCGTACACCTCGGCATCGGGATCGGTTGATTCCAACTCGTAGCTGGCTGCGACCATGGCCAGACGGGCGATGACGCCGTACATGTAGAAGCGGTTCGGAGCTGATGCTTCTGCCTTCTCACCCGCTTTGGTGATGATGCCGGGTTCTGCAAACGCCAGTGGCACGAAGCTGGAGCCGGGTGCGTTCAAGTTCTCATCAACGCCACGCCCGGCGTGAACACGGTAAAACCCGCCGACCACGTAGCGGTCCATCATGTACACCACGGGTTCAGCAACCGCGTCATTCACGCGCTCAATCGTGGGTACACCTTCTTGGATGATGACTTGCGAGACCTCCAACCCGTCTTTAACCACCGCCATTTTGTTCTTGGTTTTGCGGTTGATGACGTCCAAGTCTTTGACGTCGCGCACCGTCATGATGCCCATGCCGTAGGTGCCGTTGTCGGCTTTGACGATGACGAACGGCTTCTCGTTGATGCCGTACTCTTTGTATTTGCGTCGAATTTTGCCCAAAAGCGCATCAACGTTGCTGCGCACGCACTCTTGGCCCAAGCCTTCACTGAAGTTGACCTCGCCGCACTGCGAGAACATCGGGTTAATCAACCACGGGTCGATGCCCAAGGTTTTGCCAAAGCGCTTGGCCACATCTTCGTAGGCAGCAAAGTGGGTTGATTTGCGCCGAACGCTCCACCCGGCGTGCAGCGGTGGCAGCAAAAACTGCTCGTGGATGTCTTCCAAAATGCCTGGCGCGCCGGCTGAGAGGTCGTTGTTGAGCAAAATCGTGCAAGGGTCGAAGTCTTTGAGGCCCAGACGACCTCTGCCGCCGCCCTCCAATCGAATGACGGGCTCGACCGTGATTCGCTGGCCGCTGGGCAAGTCGTAGGTGGTGGGTTCTTTGATGTCGGGGTTGATGGACCCCAGGCGCACATTGAGCCCCGCTTGGTGAAAAATCCGCTGCAACTGCGCCACGTTCTCAAAATAGAACATGTTGCGGGTGTGGTTCTCCGGAATCAGCAACAGGTTTTTGGCCTCGGGGCAGATTTTCTCAATGGCCGCCATCGCCGCTTGCACGGCCAATGGCAACATTTGTGGTGTGAGATTGTTCCAGCCGCCGGGGTACAGGTTGGTGTCAACCGGCGCGAGCTTAAAGCCGGCATTGCGCACGTCAACCGAGGTGTAGAACGGGGGCGTGTGCTCCATCCATTCCAAGCGAAACCAGCGCTCGATCACCGGCAGGCTGTCGAGCATGCGTTGCTCCAACTCATTCATGGGGCCGGTGAGCGATGTAACAAAGTGGGGAACCATGAGGCGGGTGCTTTCGATCAGTGCAAACAGATTCTAGTTAAGTGGGGGCAAATGCAGTGCAAGCAATAGACCTGCTGCGACAAAACGCCCTTGCGCAGCTCGCAAGGGCGTTTTAGTCGAGTTTTCTGCCATTGGTCTCCGGATCTATTCACTTCGTTGCTACTAAAACAGGAGTGTCTGACGTTGGCTTTTTCGCCTTTATCCGGCGAATCTTGCGCCAAATGCGTCCGCAGAGCAGAGAAAAATCATCAATGAAGGTGAACACGACCGGAATAACCAAGAGGCTCAAGAAGGTGCTGGTGATCAAACCGCCAATCACGGCAACCGCCATCGGGCTTCGAAAACTGCCGTCGCCTGCGCCCCAGCTGGCCGCCACGGGCAACATGCCCGCGCCCATGGCGATGGTGGTCATGACAATGGGGCGGGCGCGTTTGTGGCAGGCGTCGATGATGGCATCCCAGCGATTCATTGGCTCAACCACCGGCAAACCGTTTTGGCCATCGTTGCCACGACGCGCCACGATGGCGTACTCAACCAGCAAGATCGAGTTCTTGGTCGCAACCCCCATGAGCATGATCAGGCCAATCAACGAAGGCATCGAAAACGCCTTGTCCGCGATCAACAGACCGATGAACGCGCCGCCCAAGCTCAGCGGCAGCGCTGCCAAAATCGTGACGGGCTGCAAAAAGTCTTTGAACAGCAACACCAAGACGATGAAGATGCACAACACCCCCGTCAACATGGCCAAACCAAAGCTTGCAAAAAGCTCGCCTTGCATCTCCGCGTCGCCGATTTCAACGAGTTGCACGCCAGCTGGCAGGTTGCGAATGGCGGGCAGCTCTTTCATCGCCGTGGTTGCGTCACCCAGCGCCGCACCGGCGAGTTCGACATCAAACTGCACGTTTCGCTCGCGGTTGAAGCGGGCAATCACCGCCGGGCCGCCCGACAGCTCCATGCTGGCGACCTGTCCCAACGCCACCGGGCCGCGCGCGCCGGGCACGCTCAAGCGCTCCAAGACGCTGAGGTCTTGACGCGCCTGTGGGGCCAGTTTGACGACGATGGGGATCTGGCGCTGCGACAGGTTGAGTTTGGGCAAATATTGTTCATAGTCGCCGGTGGTGGCCACCCGCAAGGTCTCGGCAATGGCCGCGCTGCTCACACCCATGTCGGCGGCGCGCGCCATGTCGGGGCGCACCGCAATCTCAGGTCGCACCAAGGCGGCACTCGACGCAATGTTGCCCACGCCGCTCAAGCTGCGCAGGTCTTTCTCAACCGCCAAAGCCGCTTGGCTCAATGCCGCCGCATCGCTGCCGGTGAGCATGACTTGCAGCTTCTCACTTGAGCCGCCCAAGCCGACTTTGGTGCGCGCGCCGGGCACTTCTTTGAGTGCCTCGCGAATGGTGTTTTCAACCACTTGCTTGACCGGGCGCTTGCCGCGCGGATCCAACAAAATCGTCAGTGTGGCCTTGCGCGACTCGGCAATGCCGCCGCCTGCAAACGGGTCTGAGCCTGCTGCGCCGCCGCCAATCGTGGTGTAAATCGAGCGCACGTGCGGCACTTTGACAAGCAGCGAGCGAGCCAACTCAGCGGTTTCAGTCGTTTGCTTCAGTGTGCTGCCCGGAGCCAGCTCCAAGTTGACCTGGGTTTGTGAGTTGTCGTCTGCGGGCAAAAAGCCTTGGGGCAACAGTGGGATGAGCATGATCGAACCCACGAAGAACGCCAGCGCGGCGAACGCGGTCTTCCAGCGGTTGATCGTGCACCACTTGACCAAGCGCATGTACCAGCGCATGATGAAGCCATCTTTTTCTTCGCCCGTGTCGATGGCTTTGAGCATGTAGGCGGCCATCATCGGCGTGAGCAAACGGGCCACGACCAAGGAGGCAAACACGGCAAAGGTGGCCGTCCAACCAAATTGCTTGAAGAACTTGCCCGGAATACCCGACATGAATGCGGTGGGCAAAAACACCGCGATCAAGGTAAACGTGGTGGCGATCACGGCCAAGCCAATTTCGTCGGCGGCATCGATCGCCGCTTGAATCGGGTTTTTGCCCATGCGCAGGTGTCGAACGATGTTCTCCACCTCCACAATGGCATCGTCAACCAAGATGCCCACCACCAGCGACAGCGCCAAAAGCGTGATCACGTTGAGCGAAAAGCCAAAGTAGTGCATGCCAATGAAGGCCGGAATCACCGACAGCGGCAGAGCCACCGCGCTGACAAAGGTTGCGCGAAGGTCACGCAAAAAGAGCCAAACGACCAAAACGGCCAAAATCGCGCCCTCGTAGAGCAAAACCATTGACGCATCAAACTCTTCTTGAACCGGCGTGACAAAGTCAAACGCCTGGGTGAGTGTGAGGTGAGGATTGGCTGATTTGATCGCCTCTAGTTTGGCCAAAACGCCGTTGCCGACATCGATCTCACTTGCGCCTTTGCTGCGCGACACCTCAAAACCCACGACCTTTTTGCCGTTGAGCATCGCGGTTGCGGTGGGCTCGGCAATGGTGTCTTTGACTTCGGCAACTTGGTCAAGGCGAATGCGCCGACCGTCGCTTAAGGTGATTTCAAGCGCGGCCAACTCCTGCGCAGAACCCACGGTGGCGATGGTGCGCATGGGTTGCTGGCTGCCGCCAAGGTCAGATTTGCCGCCAGCGGCTTCGAGCTGAACGCTGCGAATTTGGCGTGAAATGTCGGCCGCACTGGCTTTGAGCGCTTGCAACTTCGCCGGATCCAATTCAATGTGGACTTGGCGATTCACGCCGCCCACGCGGCTGATTGCGCCCACACCGCGCACGCCCAAGAGGCTTTTCGTGATCGTGTCGTCAACAAACCAGCTCAAAGCCTCCTCATCAAGCCGGGTGCTGGCCAGTGTGAAAGCCATGATGGGGCTGCCCGAGATGTTGAGTTTGTCGACCACGGGGTCGCGCACATCGGCGGGTAAGTCAGCGCGCACTTGCGCCACGGCTGAGCGCACCTCGTCAAGGGCTTCTTGGGTGGATTTCTCAAGGCGAAACTCCGCCGTGATTTGAACCACGCCGTCGCTGACGCTGGTGTAGGTGTTTTTGAGCCCTTGAATCGACGCCAAGCCGTTTTCTAGCTTTCGCGCGACCTCGGTCTCGAGCTGGCTGGGTGCCGCGCCGGGCAGTGAAGCCGTGACGACGATGTTGGGGACTTCAAGATCGGGGAAGTTTTGAATCTTCATCGACTTGAACGACATCAAGCCCGCCAGCGTGAGCAAAACGAAGACCATCACTGCAGGGATGGGGTTTTTAATCGCCCAGGTTGATGCGTTCATTTGGCGGCTCCTGCCACTCGAACGACGTCGCCATCAGCCAAAAAAGCCGCGCCACTGGCCACGAACTGCTCACCCGCTTTGATGCCTTGGGTGATTTCAATGCGATCAGCGCTGCGCCGCCCGGTGGCCACTTTGACCTGCGCGACCTTGCTGCCATCAACCCGCATGACAAAGGTGAAACCGTCGCGCAGCACCAAGGCGCTTGAGGGCAGGGTCAAGGCGCTCGCGCTGCCTGATATGAACACACCGGTCGCAAACGAGCCTGCTCGCGCGCTGCCTGCTGGCATGTCGACATAAACCATGCCGTTGCGGCTAACCGGGTCTACGGTCGGCGCGATCATGCGGACTTTGCCCTCGACCACAGCACCGGCGCTGGGCGTGAGTTTGACGACCATGCCGGGCTTGACGCGGGCTAGGTCTTGCGCGACCACATCAGCCCGCCACTCGATTCGACCTTGGCGCAGCAACCGATACATCTCAAAACCGGCTGGCAACACCGCGCCCACGGTGGCGGCTCGCGCAATGACGATGCCGCTGTCAGGGGCGTAGACCACGGCTTGCTTTAAGCGCAGCTCTTGTGAACGAACCAAGGCGTCTTGCGCCAAAACCCGAGCCTTGGTGCTTTGCTCCATGGTCAACATTTGCGTGACTTGGCTCGCGCTGAGCGCACCGGAGTCTTTCAAGCTGCGGGCGCGATCAGCGTTAGCGACCGCTTCTGCGGCAGATGCCTGCGACTCAGCCAGCGCCGCCTTGGCTTGGGCAACATCCGCTTGAATTGATTCGGCGGCAAAAGTGGCCAAAATTTGGCCTTTTTTGACTGAATCGCCCACATTCGCACGCAACTCCAGCAACCGAAGCCCGTTGGACTCGGTGCTCACGCTGGCCTCGGCCCACGCAGCCACGCTGCCGTTGGCGGTGAAGGTGCTGGCCATGTCGATGGACTGCGATGCCGCCAAATTGACGGTCAACGCCGCTTTTGTCGTGGCGCCGGCAGGCGTTTTCTCCGTTTTCTCCGCTTTCTCGGCTTTCTCGGCTTTCTCGGCCGTTTTCGCATCTTGCGCATGCACTTGCGGTGCCGGTGCAAACGCAACCGCCGCGACCAGCAAAGCGGCTGCGGCAGTTGCCAAGGCGGTCAATTGGGCCGGCTTCGTGGGGGAATGGTGAGTGTGGGTCATGACGGGTGCTTCTTGAGAAATGGGGGTTACTTCAGGCCAGGGATCGGGGCATCGACGACCCAACCGCCGCCGGCAGCGCGGTACAAATTGATCCAAGCGCCAACGCGCTCTTGCTCAAGCGCCAAGACGCTGTTGTCGGCGTTGAGCAAGGTGCGCCGCGCGTCTTCGAGCTCAACCAAACTGGCCAAGCCGGCCTTGTGGCGTGCTTGCGTGGCCGTGAAAAACGCGCGGTACCCGTTGGCGGCAACGGCATTGAGTCGAGCACGCTGGGCAACTGACTCCAGTGTGGCCATGCTGTCGTCGACTTCGCGCGCGGCTTGGCGAACCACCGCGCGGTAGTTGACTTCGTTCGAGTCGTGATTTGACCGCGCAGCGCTGAGCGCGGCGGCCAGACTTTTGCTTGCCAACAAGGGCATGGTGATACTCACCGGGCCGAGCGACCAAGCCGGGCCGCTTTGGGTGAACCCGCCGCTGCTGAGTCTTGACGCGCCAAACGTGCCGCCGATGCTGACCGTTGGCCGCTGAGCCGCGTCGGCTTGGCTAATTTGGGCTGCAGAAGCCAGCAACTCGCGCTCGGCACGGTACACGTCTGGGCGTTGGCGCAGCAAATCTGCGGGCAAGCGGCTGACTTGAATGCCTGGGACGTTGACCAAAGTTACTTCTTTTTTTATAGCGGTTGAGTCAATAGATTCGGTGACCAAGGGCACTTTTTTCATCAAATTGGCTGCTGGAACGCCGCTTAAGGCCGTCAAAGCACTCGCCAGCCCGCCGCAGCTCAAGTGCTGCGAATTCAGTCGGCTTTGGCCTTCGGCGACGCTGGCCTCGCCAAGCGCCAACGTTGCCGGTGCAACTAAGCCCGCGCTGGCGGTCAACCCGGTCAGCCGCTGGGTCTCGGCGCGCGAGTTGACGTCAAGCGCAAGTAGCTGAGCCTGTTTTTCACAAAGCCGCAACCCCAGGTAAGTGCGCGCGACCTCGGCGCTCAGGCTCACTCGGGCTTCATGCCACGCGGCTTGCGCGCCTTGGAGTGTGGCGGCCTCGGCATCAAGCCCCGCTTGGTTTTTGCCAAAAATGTCCACCTCCCAACTGGCCTGAGCACCAGCTTGCAACAACGTACTGGAGTTGCCGCCGCTGGCTGAGCGCAGCGCCGACGCTTGCAAGCCCGCGCTGGGCGACAGGCGACTCAGCGCGGTCACGCGCGCCGCATCAGCCGACGCGATTCGCGCACGCGCCGCCGCCAGGTTGGGGCTGAGCGCCTGGGTTTTGTCGATCAGCTCCACCAGCAACGGATCGTTGAACTGAGCCCACCATTGGCTCAAGTCAGCCTTGGAGCCACCGTGCGGCAGGGGTGCAAGCCAGGCAGGCGGGGCAAAACCAGCCAACGCGGCGGGCGGGCTCGGCCGGGGCGTTTGCAAGGACGCTGGCGCGGCACAACCGACCAATACCGCTGCCAGGCCGCAGGCACAGGCAACGACGCTCAGTTTGGAGCGCTTTTTATCGAGGGAGGATTTCATGCGGGGTTAGGTTGGAGGTTGAGGCGTACTTTTTCGGCGGCCACCATGGCCAGTGCGCAGCGGGTGTGGTGGTGGGCCATCTCGTCGATAGCCGCATCGTTGGCAAACAGTTGGGGGGCGATGACGTCAATCACGTCGTGTGCCATGCAGCCGAACACGCCCGGCGCAACAATCGAGATGGACAAGCGTTGCAAGTGCTCGCTGTCTTTGGGCAAGCCCATGTCGCGCGCCAGCACGTCGACCAGTGCCGCGTGGTATGGCACGATGCCATTTGTGATTTCTTCAGCCCAGACACCGGTGGGCTCCAGCATCTCGCGGTAATGCAATCGCATGCACCACTGGGCGACTACGCCTTGCTTGAGTGGCGCCATGAACCCCATGTAAAGCGCCAAAAATGCCTGCTCAAGCGAGAGGTGTGCTGGCGCAAATGCGGCAATGTCGTCGTGCGGCGAGCCCAGCGGCTCAACAAACGCAGCCTTGTACAGCCCCATCTTGTCGCCAAAATAGTAAGCAATCGCGCCGACGTTGGCACCCGCTTGTGCAGCGATTTGGCGGGTCGAAGTCTTGGCAAACCCCGACTCGGCAAACAACCGCAAGGCCGCCATGAGCAAACGCTCACGCGACACCTCGCCGTCAACACGCCGAGGCGTTGAGACGCCATTGATCAGGGTTTCATGGGATGTCATGCAGTGAGCGTAGCATGAAATCAATCGTTTGATCTAATTTAATCAAACGATTGATTTTCGAGCATATTTTCACGAAATTCGGCACTTGGTCACCGGATTCATTGACTTAAGCGCTACTCTTTTTGATCACTAAAACCGATGATTCAACCCAGCAGCGACGCTCGCGGACGACTTCCTCTCGACGATGGAGCTGTTTGCAGCATCGCCGCGCAGGCTGCTCAGCGCGACGTTCAGTGATGCGCTCCACTGTTTGTCCAGCGTCAGTTGTGCGTCCAAACTGAGCGACAGGTCCTTGATGCCACTGCCGGTTGTGAAGGCTTTGAAACCCGAGCGCGAGGACTGCGCGGCGGTAACGCCGAAGACGGCTTGGGTGTACTTTCTGTCGGCCCACGTCAGGCTGGGAGAAGCGGAAATAGTGAGGTTTTGCGAAACTTGATAGGGCAAGTCCACATTGAGTTCAAACTTGCTGCCGCCATGCCCTGCTTGGCTGAATGCGACGGCATCCACTTTACCGTCGCCGACATTTCGGCTGTAACGCAACCCGATGGGCACGCCGACATTTGCTTGACCGAAAACCACTAACTCGCCTGAGCTTTTGATGTCACCCATGCCGCGTAAGCGCGTGGAACCGGGCCTGAAGACTGTGCCATCAACACCGGCGCGGCGCCCACTGTCGGTCGACAGAGCGACCCCCAACGAGTAGTCCTTGGACTCAATGAATGCCCAGCTCAAACCTCGACTTCTCGAGCCCAGGGCGAAAGTGCCCCAGTCGCTGGTTTTGTAGCTGACGTTGAGGTCCGGCGCCAGAGTTGACACGCGGCGCTTGGCCCCCTCCCACTCAGAAGCCGACACAACGGCGGCCCCGACCGAGACCTCCCACAAGCCAGTGCTGCGGGTCGCGGCGGTTTGGGCATGAGCGGTTGAGCTCAATCCAACAAGGGTCGAGAAAATGGCGACAGAAAGTGACGGTAAAACAAGGGACAGTTTTCGAAAAATGCGGTGCATGAGACACTCCAATAGAACAAGCGGCTGATGCTATGAGGCTCGCGTCCAAACACCTGAACGCTTGCTTAAGGCGCTGACTAGTCCGTTGTTGATGCTCAAAACTGCACAGAATTTTTAAGCTCGCTTTCAGCTTACGCGCGCTACAGTCATCGCCAACCCGCCTCAATCGGTCTAGGGCCGACACTGCAATACCCACATGAAACTCCTGCTCCTCGAAGACGATTTGCAACTTGGCCGCGCCCTGCAAGCGGCGCTCATCCAAAGCGGGTTTGGCGTGTTGTGGCTGCGCCGAATTCAGGACGCACGCGCCAATTTCACATCGGACGCCTTTGCGCTGGCTTTGATTGACATTGGCCTGCCTGATGGCTCCGGTTTGGACTATTTGCGTGAAATTCGAAGCGGCGGCGACACCACTCCGGTGATCATGCTCACGGCCCGAGACGCGGTCGATGACCGCGTCACTGGGTTGGATGCAGGGGCTGACGACTATTTGCCCAAGCCTTTTGCTATGAACGAGTTGTTGTCGCGCATTCGCGCCATCACAAGGCGCCACGCCGGTTTTGCGCAGGCAATCTGGCAAGTCGGGCCATTGACGATTGAGCCCGAGCGCCACCGCGCCAGCCTCAGCGGTGAGCCGCTTGAGCTGTCGCAGCGCGAATTCGGCTTGCTGCTCGCGCTCGCTCGTAGCGCAGGCAAGACGGTGACCCGCACCCAACTTGAACTGTCGCTGTTCAATCAAGGTAGCGAGCTGGAGAGCAACGTGCTGGAGGTCTATGTGCACAACCTGCGCAAAAAAATTGGCGCGAGCCGAATTCGCACCATTCGCGGCGTGGGCTACTCACTGGAGGACGTCACTTGAAGCCACATTCATCACTGCTCAAGCGGCTCATCGTTGGCCAAATCATCGTGATCTTGGCTTTTTGTGCGTTGCTCACCGCAAACCTGGCTTGGCGCTTCATGCGGGCCGAGGTGGGCGAGGTTGACCAAGGCTTGCTGTTGAGGGCGCGGGTGTTGGCCGTGGCAGCCAACGCGCAGACCCGCGTCACACAAAGGCGCTGGGAGAGCAGCTTCAGCCAAGAAGATGGGCGAGCGCTTGACGAGATGGTGTCGCAGGCAACACTACCAACCACAACAGACAGCGAGGCGCCGGTTTCAGCGGCTACCGGCATGCCAAACCAAACCATGCGCGCGCCGTGCGCAGTTATCCGCGTGACCGATGAAAGCGCCCTAGAGGTCTACCGCAGCTCAGCAGCGGCGCGCATTAAATGGCCCGCCCCGAGAAACGGTTTTTTTAACGTCGAAATGGCTGACACTTCGCATCGCGGAGCGAGCCACAGGCCCGCTGGCGGGCGATACGCCGTGCAGCTGCTGTGCGTCAAAACCGATGGGGCTGATGAGGTCCTCAAAATCGCGCTGATTTACTACTTGATTCCGTTGTTTGCGTTTTTGCCCGTCGTGGCCTTGGTGGCTTGGCTCAGTTCGCGGCGGATGCTCAAACCCCTGAACCGCGTAGCAGCCTTGATCGCCAAACGCGACCCGGCCGACCTCACGCCGATTGCCGAGTTTTCAAACCACACCGAGATCCGCCCGCTGGTCAAAGAAATCAACGCCTTGCTGGGCAAGCTCAACCACACGCTGGAGCGCGAGCGCGAGTTCATCGCCGACGCCGCGCATGAGATGCGCACGCCCTTGGCCGTGATTCAAACCCAGGCCCATGTGCTGAGACACGCCACAACACAGGCCGAAAAATCACTCGCAGCAACCGAGCTTGACCAAGGGGTCGAGCGTGCAGCCGATTTGATGCGCAAACTGCTGCTGAGCGCATGCGTCAGCGACGAGGCGTTTGTGCCGCATTTCACCTCAACCGTGCTGAGCAATTGGGCCCAAGATCGCATGGCCGCATGGTCTGATGCCGCCAACACCAAAGGCATTGAGTTGGAACTCATCGCACCGCCAAACGCGCGCTCTGTCACCGCAAAACTTGATTTGGCGAGTGCAACCAGCGCCTTAGACAACGTGCTCGACAACGCGATTCGCTACAGCCCAAATGGCGCATCCATCGTTGTGACGGTGCAAGGAGCTGATTCTTCGGGTCGCGTTGGGGTGTCGATCAGCGACACCGGGCCGGGCATCGACAGCCATTGGCATGCGCGGGTGTTTGAGCGTTTTTTCCGGGTACCTGGCACCGAGTCAAGCGGCAGTGGCCTCGGGCTGAATATCGTGCAACGCATCATGAGCCTGCACAAAGGTCAAGTCAAATTGTGCAGCGGCCCCAATGGCCAAGGCACCCGAGTCGACCTGATGTGGCCGACTTGATCTCGCCATCAAATACTACTGAATACATAGCAACAAGCCCAACGAATACGGCGACCACTTGGGCAAATATCGTAAAAACTCTTCAACGACCTCTCACAGGTTTGTGCGGGCATGCCGTCTTGGTGCAATGACCATACAAACTGAGGGCATGGTCGGAGATCTCGAACCCATGGTCTTTGGCGATGGCGGCTTGTCGGCGCTCGATTTCGGGGTCGTAAAACTCCTCGACTCGGCCACAGTCCAGGCAAACCAAATGATCGTGGTGCGAGCCCTCATTGAGCTCATAGACCGCTTTTTCAGAGTCAAATTGGCTGCGGCTCAAAATGCCCGCTTGCTCAAATTGCATGAGGACGCGGTAGACGGTCGCCAAGCCAATGTCGGTGCGATCGTCGAGCAAGGCGCGAAACACGTCTTCGGCGCTCATGTGGCGTTGCCCGCCTTTTTGAAAGATCTCCAACACCTTCAAACGAGGCAAGGTAGCCTTGAGCCCGGTGTGTTTGAGGTCGTTGGCCGAGACGGTCGTTACAGTGGTCATGTGAGGCCAATCAGTCAAATGGCGGGCGGTGTCGGTGCAACGTGTCGGCAAAGCCAACCCGTCGGCTCGACGACCTCGGTAAAATCAGCTCCAATCATAGCGGCGCGGCCTCAGCGCGCTTGCTCAATCACTTGAAAGTCGCGAATGCGTTCTGCCCACTCTCTTTTTAACCCCGCTGTTTTTGTCGTCGCGCTGACCAGCCTTTTGGGTGCGTGCAGCTCCACCGGGCCCGGTGTAGCAGGCGGACTCGGCAAGGCCGTTGACAGCTTGGGCAACATCATCACGCCGTACAAAGTTGAAATCGTTCAAGGCAACGTGCTCACCAAAGAGCAGGTCTCCCTGCTGCAAAAGGGCTTGACGCGCGAACAAGTGCGCAATGTGCTGGGCTCGCCGCTGGTGACCAGCGCCTTCCATGCTGATCGTTGGGACTACGTCTTTACCATCCAGCGCCAAGGCATTGCTGGGCAAGAGCGTCGCTACACCGTGACATTCAAAGGCGACCAATTGGATACTTTTGCGGGTGATGAGATGCCGGGCGAGGTCGAGTTTGTCGCAGCCTTGGTCGGCACGCGAAGCCTGGGCAAAGTGCCCGAACTCGCCGCCAGCGAAGAGCGACTGAAGGCATTCGCGGCGGCCAATGCGTCGCCCAATCGCCCTCGGACGGCTGCAAGCGCCCCCGTTCGAACCGACTACCCGCCGCTTGAAGGCGCGCCATTGACCAGCCCCAGCGCAGCAGCCAAATGATTCGCATCGCCGTCGTGGGCAGCAGTGGCCGCATGGGCCAGATGCTGATCGAAGCCATTGAGGCGTGCGGCGACTGCACCTTGGGTGCCGCGCTTGACACCCCGTCATCAACGGCCTTGGGTCGCGTCGCGGCACCCAACATCACCATCAGCAGCGATTTAGCCACCGGTTTGGCCAATTCTCAAGTCTTGATTGACTTCACCAGACCCGAAGGCACGCTAGCCCACTTGGCAGCTTGTCGCAAAGCAGGCGTGAACATGGTCATCGGCACAACGGGGTTCACCGAAGCTGAAAAGGCCGTGATTGCCGATGCGGCGAACGACATCGCCATTGTTTTTGCGCCCAACATGAGCGTTGGCGTGAACGTCACTCTCAAGCTGTTAGAGATGGCCGCAAAAGCGCTGTCAACCGGCTACGACATCGAAGTCATCGAGGCGCATCACCGCCACAAGGTGGACGCGCCATCAGGCACGGCCCTCAAAATGGGCGAAGTGCTGGCTGAGGCGATGGGTCGCTCGTTAGCGGACTGCGCCGTCTACGCGCGCGTTGGCGTGACCGGCGAGCGCGACCCCTCCAGCATCGGATTCGCAACCATTCGCGGCGGTGACATCGTGGGCGAGCACACCGTGATGTTTGCAGGCACCGGCGAGCGAATCGAGATTGCTCACAAATCGACCAGCCGCGTGAACTACGCTCAGGGCAGCCTGCGCGCCGCGCGTTTTCTGAGCGACAAACGCACCGGTCTGTTTGACATGTTTGATGTGCTGGGGCTGCGCACGCCCAGCGCGTCTTGAATTTGAAGGATTGCCGACATGGGTTTGATTGAGATGTTTTCGCAGACCGACGTGGTTGGCAAATTTGTCGCTGTGTTGCTGCTGCTCATGTCCATCGCAAGCTGGGTGCTGATTTTGTGGAAGTCGCGCATGCTGTGGCTGGCTAAAACCGACGTGCCCAAAAGCATCGCCGCTTTTTGGCAAGCGCCTGACCTAGCCAGCGCCGGGCAACACGTTGGCGCGTTTGACCGCTTGGCACTGGTGTCGGCATTGTTTGATGTCACCAAAACCCAAGCCACAAACACCTTGGCCGCGC
Organism: Comamonadaceae bacterium; assembly: GCA_031421855.1. Taxonomy (GTDB): domain Bacteria; phylum Pseudomonadota; class Gammaproteobacteria; order Burkholderiales; family Burkholderiaceae_C; genus JAAFHN01. Next base: position 99,622 of record JANOPN010000078.1, on the reverse strand, counting down.
AAAGCGACCGCAGCCAACACCTCACCAGGCTGCTGCGCGACGCGCTTCACGGCATCATCGCCAAACTTCAGTACGGCCAAGTGGTGCTCGCCACTGTTGGCTCAACGGCACCGTTCGTCGGGCTTTTGGGCACCGTTTGGGGCATCTACCATGCGCTGAGTGGCCTCACAGGCACCGGGCAAATCGGCATCGACAAGATCGCGGGCCCCGTTGGTGAGGCCCTGATCATGACCGCCGCAGGCTTGGCGGTCGCGATCCCGGCCGTGTTGGCCTACAACGTGTTTGGCAAGATGATCGGGCAAATTGAGGCCGACTTGGAAGGCTTTGCATTTGATCTGCGTGACTTGCTGATCAGCAAGACCTAAGTGCTATGAGTTTCGGCCGCTTGGAGCGCACCACTGCCCCGCAGCCCATGGGCGAAATCAACATGACGCCGCTCATTGATGTCATGCTGGTGTTGGTCGTGATCCTGCTCGTAACCGCTCCGCTGCTGGCCTCAAGTGTGCGCTTGGACTTGCCCAAGACCGATGCCGCGGCACCTAGCGAAGCCCCAAAATTTTTAAGCCTGGCCATTGACAAAGCGGGCAAGCTATTTTTGGATGACAAACCCATTGAGCTCACCGCCTTGGACGCAGAACTCAAGGCCCGTGCCAAACGCGCGCCCGACACCGAGGTGCAACTTCGCGCTGACGATGCCGTCCCCTATGGCCGCGTCGTCGAAGTCATCGGCATGTCGCAACTGGCAGGCTTGAGCCGCATTGGCTTTGTGGCTCAGCCTGCTGCGCCAGCCAAATGAGCGCTTATTTCAATATCCATTGGACTCAAGCCAACTGAGCATCAAACCCCGCCGCCTTGAGCGCGGCCAACACCTCTTGTACGTGCTGCGGGCTGCGGGTTTGCAACACCAGTTCAATCTCGACGTTTTGCGCTGACAGCGAGGTGAAGGCGCGCTGGTGATGCACCTCGTCGATGTTGGCACCTGCTTGCGCGACAGTCGCGGTGACTTTGGCCAGGGTGCCGGGTATGTCACGTGCGCTGACCCGCATCCGCGTCAGCCGCCCAGCGCGCACCATGCCACGCTCGATGATGGCCGCCAGCAGCAGCGGGTCGATGTTGCCGCCGCACAGCACGAGGCCCACTTTTTTACCGCGCAAGCGCTCGGGGTTTTTGATGAGTGCCGCCAACCCGGCAGCACCAGCGCCTTCGACCAAGGTCTTCTCAACTTCGAGCAACAACACGATGGCCTGCTCGATGTCGCCTTCGTCCACGATCATCCAATCGTCGACCAAGGCTCGGGCGAGCGCCTTGTTTTGCTCGCCAGGCGAGGGCACTGCGATGCCTTCGGCGATGGTGCTGGCCCCAATCGGTAGCGAGGTGCCCTTGAGCGCATTGATCATGGCGGGGAACCGCTGGGTTTGCACGCCCACAATTTCAATACCAGGTTTGATCGCTTTTGCTGCTGCCGCCATGCCACCAATCAAGCCGCCGCCGCCCACCGCAATCACCAGCGCGTCCAGATCCGGCTGGTCGCGCAGCATTTCAATCGCAATCGTGCCTTGGCCGGCAATGATGGCCGAGTCGTCGTACGGGTGAACGAACACCAAACCTTGCTCGCTGGCAAGCGTGGTGGCGTGCGAACGCGCCTCGTCCAAGGTGTCACCGTGCAACACCACCTCGGCACCAAACCCGCGTGTGCGCTCTACTTTCACCATGGGCGTGAACCTCGGCATCACGATCACCGCGCGCATGCCCAAACGCTGCGCGTGGTACGCCACACCTTGTGCATGGTTGCCGGCCGACATCGCCACCACGCCGCGCGCTCGCTCGCTGGCGTCAAGTTGGCTGAGCTTGTTGCATGCGCCGCGCTCCTTGAAGCTGGCGGTGAACTGCAAGTTCTCAAACTTCAAAAACACCTGCGAGCCGGTGATGTCAGACAAGGTTTTTGACGCGACACAAGGCGTGTCGAGCACATGCCCATGGATGCGTTGGGCGGCGGCTTGGATGTCGGCGAGTTGAATCATGCCCGTCATTGTGATCGCAATGACCAACGGGATCAGGCAATTTTCTGGCGTTGTCTTCCCAAAGCCAACACCTTGCGTTATGGTGTCTGTATCCCAATTCAACACCCGCCGATACCCGTCACGCCACCCAGTCTCAGGAGAAAGCCCTCGTGGAAAACACCCGTGTCAAGCGCAGCAGCGACGCCCATGTCTTGCCCTCGGTCGGTCTGCGCACCGCGCCCGTGCTCGACTTGATGTGTTCGCAATTCGTTTTGAACTTGGCCGCACAACAAGGGCCAAAATTCAATGTGCGGCGCGACCTCAACGGCTTGATGGCACTCTCAGGCCGCCACGTGGCCTGGCCCGTGAGCGTGCTGACGCGGCTACGCGAATACCTGGGCAGGCGCTGCGTGGGCAACGAGTTTTGGAAGGGCCACGATGCCCTCAACCACGCTGACTTCTTAGAGCGTCACGGCGTATGGCGTGGCCCTTATGAAGAGGGCACCGTGTTTTTCTACCTCGACGAATACGCCAAAGACAACCCAAAAGACTTGCTGGCTATGCTAAGCACCACGAGCGATTGGTTGACTCGCGCACTCAAAAAACACGCCACATTGGTCGAGAAAAACATCGACTCCTTGGCCAATTTGCTGCAACTTAACCGCGCCGAGCGAGCACTCTTGCTCTACGGCACCTTGGCGCGCTACCAGCGCGACTTGCGCTCGATCTTGGTGGAGTTCAAAGTATCCAACGCCAACGAGGCTTACGCCGCGTTGGCTCAGGTCGCAGGCGTGCCCGCCAGTGAGGTTGGCGAGGCGCTGCGCGCAGGCTCTCGCTTAGAGCGCATTGGCCTCGTTGAAAATTTGATTTCAGAGCACAACATCACCGACTTGGCTGACTTGATGAAAGTCAGCGAAAAGCTGCCACCGGTACTCATGCGAGAGTACCGCGACCGCAGCGAATTGATGGCAGTGTTCACCCGCCCATCGAAGTTGTCCAAACTGAGCACTGACAATTTTGCCTTTGTGCAAGACGACGTTGCCGCGCTGACCAAACTGCTCAAGCGCGCCGTGTCAGGGCACGAGCTGGGCGTGAACGTGCTGCTATACGGCCCGCCGGGCACAGGGAAAACTGAGCTGGCGAAGGTGATTGCGCAAACCGCTGGTTTAGAACTCTTTGAAGTCGAGCACGCCGACCGCGATGGCAACTCACTCAGTGGCCGCGACCGGTATCGCTCGCTTCAAATTGCCCAAGTGTTCCTAAAGGGCACCGAAGGCTCGGCACTCTTGTTTGATGAAGTCGAAGATGTCTTTCCGCCGATCTCCGGTGAGGCTGCGCAACTGATGGCGCGCGCCGAACAACTCGCCGCCAACGCACCGAGCACCAGCGTCAACGGCAAAGCTTGGGTGAACCAAATTTTGGAGCAAAACCCGGTTCCCACCATTTGGGTCACCAACCAAATCGAGCAAATTGACCCCGCTTTCAGGCGTCGGTTTGCCTACCATTTGGAGCTCAAATCACCGCCACCGGGCGCACGCGCCGAGTTGGTGAGGAACGTGCTCGCGGACACCTTGGGCACGGCAACCGTCAGTGACACATTTGTCGCCAAACTAACGGAGCGCAAGGGCCTAACGCCCGCACAGATTCGCACGGCGGTGCGGTTTGCGACCTTGGTCTGTGATGAGTCGCCGGCACCCGATCAAGTGGAGCAGTTGATCGAGCGCCAGCTTAAAAACGCCGACGCGGCGCTGGGCACCGATGGTCAGGCAAGCAAAATTCGGCGAAGCGTCACCAACTACGACTTGGACATGCTCAATGTCGAGAGCCGATACGAGGTGGTGCGCATTGTTCAGGCCATCAAAGCCAAAGGTCACGGCACCTTGTGTTTTTACGGCGCGCCCGGCACCGGCAAGACTGCATTGGCTGAGCATTTGGCCCAGTCGCTTGGCAAACCGCTGATGGTCAAACAAGCCAGCGACCTGATGAGCAAGTTTGTTGGCGAAACCGAGCAAAACATGGCGGCCATGTTCAAGGAAGCCGATTCTGAAAAAGCAGTACTTCTACTCGATGAAGCCGACAGCTTTCTACAAGACCGACGAGGTGCCCAACGCACCTACGAGGTGACCGAAGTCAACGAAATGTTGCAACAAATGGAGCGCTTTTCGGGTGTGTTTGTTTGTACGACCAATCTGTTCGACCGCCTCGATCAAGCGGCCCTGCGCCGGTTCACGTTTAAGATCAAATTCAACCCGCTCACCACTCAGCAGCGCGAACGCATGTTCGTCGCCGAAGCCCTGGGCGGCGACGCCCGCGCAATCACGCCCGAGCACGTCACGGGCTTGGGCAAACTGGCGCAACTTTGCCCAGGCGACTTCGCTGCGGTCAAGCGCCAAATCGACATCTTGGGCGAAACCCTATCGGCTGACGAGTTCCTAGAACAACTCCAAGCAGAGCACCGAATCAAGCCCGAAGTACGCGAGTCGCGCTCAATTGGGTTTGTTTGATCGAATCTGACGGTCTCGGTTGTTTGAGCCCCCTGGCCGCTAAGCCGCCTGCTGCCAATCTTGGGTTCGGGCGCGGGGGGTTAGCAAATTAACGGCGTGGCCGATTGCGCCAATGTGTTCGGGGGTGGTGCCGCAGCAGCCGCCGACAATGTTGACCAAGCCTTCGTCAGCGAATGACTTGAGCAAGCGCGACGTGACTTCAGGTGTTTCGTCAAAACCGGTGTCGCTCATGGGGTTGGGCAAGCCGGCATTGGGGTAGCAAGAAATGTAAGTGTCGCCAGCGACGCGGGCGAGCTCTTGAATGTAGGGGCGCATGATGGCTGCGCCCAAGGCGCAGTTGAGGCCAATGGCCAAGGGCTGCGCGTGGCGAACGCTGTGCCAAAAGGCCGACACGGTTTGACCCGACAGGAGCCGCCCTGAGGCATCGGTGACGGTGCCACTGATGATGAGAGGCAGGCATTCGCCCGAGTGCTCGAAGTATTCGTCAACTGCAAACAGTGCGGCCTTGGCGTTCAGCGTGTCAAATATGGTTTCGATCAAGATGATGTCGGCACCGCCTTCAACCAAGGCTTGGGTTTGCTCGTAATACGCGGTGCGAAGCTCTTCAAAGTTGACGTTTCGCGCACCAGGGTCGTTGACATCAGGGCTGATGCTGGCGGTGCGCGGCGTTGGGCCAAGGGCTCCGGCCACAAAGCGGGGTTTGTCGGCAGTGCTGAACTTGACGGCCGCTGCTTTGGCGATTTTTGCAGCCTCAAGGTTCATTTCTCTCGCCAGCTCGGGCAAGTCGTAATCAGACTGCGCGATGGTGGTCGCGCCAAAGGTGTTGGTTTCGATGATGTCGGCGCCGGCTGCGAGGTAGCTCTCGTGGATGTCGCGAATCACGTCGGGGCGCACGAGTTGCAGCAGTTCGTTGTTGCCTTTGACGTCTTTGCCGTGGTCTTTGAGGCGCTCGCCCCGAAACTGCGCTTCGGTCAGTTTGAATCGCTGGATCATCGTGCCCATTGCGCCATCAAGGACCATGATGCGATGGGCGAGCAAGTCGGGCAGTTGGGCGGCGCGGGTGTAGTTGGGCAGGTGCGAACGAATCATGACTGCATTATCGGGTCACAATGCCCCCATGAGAGACCTCACGCCCAAAGCCGCATGGCAGTTGCTTCAATCGACGCCGCAGGCCAAGCTGCTCGACATTCGCATGGAGATCGAATTTTTGTACGTGGGCTGCCCGCCCGGCGCGGTGCACGTGCCGTGGTACGAATACCCTGAACTCAAGGCCGATGTGGGGCTTTTTTTACGCGGCGTTCAGGCCGAGGCGCCCGACTTGGCAGCGCCGGTGCTGCTGCTTTGTCGCAGCGCACGACGCACCATCCCGGCTGGGCGCGTGCTTGAAGAAGCGGGCTACACCGATGTGATCAACATCTTGCACGGCTTTGAGGGTGACTTGAACGCCGAAGGCCATCGCTCAACCGTCAACGGCTGGCGATTTGACCAATTGCCGTGGGTTCAGACCTGAGTTTGGTTCATTGAGCTCGATTCATTGAGCCCGGTTGATCAACCCAGTCAACGTCGGTAACTGCACGCCCGAGTGCGGGCAAATCGGGTGCCAAGTCGCCATGTCGCCCAGCTCGTAGCGAATGACGGGATGCGCCCATTGATGCAGCGACGTGACAACCACGCGCCCCCGCTCGCCCGCGTCAACATGAGTGCCGTCGGCTCGCAAAATCTCCACCATGACATGGCTGGCGGCCACGTGCATGGGGTTGTTTTCGTTTCGCCCTTGAAACGCAATTGCGCCGACTTCTTCGCACAAATAGCGATCAAACACCTTGGCTTGCAACATGTCAGCGGCACGCGCGCGCAGCTCAGGCGTGAGGGTTGCTGCGCCGACCAAGATGTGCGCGATGCTGGGCCGGTCTTCAGGCGGCAAACCCTGTGCCACATCAACCAGTTGCGCCAAAAACGGCGTACTCACGGTGAGTTGCTGCACCGCGCCGAGTTTGAGCCAGGCCAAGTGCTCTAAGGTCGAAAATTTATCGTCGTTGCGAACCAAAAGCGGGCTTTCGTTGAGCTCGCCAACACCCAATGCCCAGGTGTGCGTGCCCGGGTGATCGTGTGCCAGCGGACCAATCATGGCGCGAATATTGGCCAAATTGCGGCCATGGCGGGCGTGGTCGGTGTGCAGTTGGTGTGAGTTCATGCGCTGCATGCGCTCGGTCCACATCACCTCAATGCGCTCACCGGTCGTGCCTCGCGTGGCGTGCCAGGTGGCGGAGCCGTGTCCATCAGGCACCGCCGGGCTGGGCATCGCCGCGACACTTTGGCGCAGGTTTTCGCGCGACAACACCGGCAGTCGCCCCCAATTGCCAAGTAAATCATCCACGCTGGCGTTGCCCAGCCACTCGTCCCACCAAGGGTTGTGGGCTTTGACGTGGGTGAGCAAGCCGCCGATGCACTGGCGCTGGTAGGTTAGCCAATTGAGGGGCGAGTTTTCGATGCGCTCAATGGCCGCACTGTCGACGCAGCGCTGCACCAGCACGGTCGGCACTTGGTAGGGCCAATCGAGCACGAACTCGGGGTTTTCTTGTGGGGTGCTCATGTTTGTGGGGCGTGTTCACGCAACAAAGACTCAATCGGGTGACGCATTTGGTTGACTGGCCAGTCGAGCTTTGGCAACACATGCAGCTCATAGGTCAATGCGTCGCTGATTCGCTGGGCAAGCCCCAGCTGAACGGCCTGTTCCAAACCATCCGGCGCCTGCCCACCAAGCACAAGTTCAACCCGCACGCGGCCCGCTTCGGCTTGCAATAACCGCGCGTCGAGCACGGTTGCAACTTCGCGGTCGTCGGGGCTGGCCTGTTTGATGATTTCGCGCCAGTCTTGCGCGCTCAAACGCTGGTGCGGCAGCCGCTCGCCATTCGGGAGTTGCAGCCGAAGCCGCTTGGGGCCACGCAGTTCAGACAAAGTGGGCACCAAAGCGCCACATACCGGGCACTGGCCATGAATTCGCGCGAAATCACCGGTCTCAACCCGCAAAATTGGGCTGGCAAACTGGTGCAAACCCGTGAGGATCACCCGCCCGAATTCGCCCTCGCCCGCCAAATGCCCAAATTTCGTCGCCTTGCCTTTATCTTCTCGCACAATTTGCACGACCGCATTGGTGACGGCCAAGTGGTAATGCGGCGCGTCGTCGTTGCTGTGCGGACATTGAAACGCGATGGGGCCGATCTCTTCGCAGGTATAAGCGTCGGCAATTCGCGCACCCAAAACGGCTCGGGCGCGAGCACGCAAGCCAGCATCGACCGCACCGCCAGACGAGACGATTTGCTCAATCGCGGGGCGGGCAATTGACGCATCGAGCTCAAACGCATCCAGTAACTCGGTCAACAAGTGCGGCGAGATTGACAAATACGGCACTGGGTTGACACTGAGCCATGCAGCGTGGTCGGCAGGGCTGGCGTGCGCCCACGACCGCGACCAATGCACCTGGCTCTCAAAACAGTTCTCGCCCAAGAGGGCAAAACTGTCGTTTGGCAAGAATTCTGACTGCGGATGCGGCAACAGCTTGTCGCTGATGAACCCGACCGCACGCGCGGGATCTCGCCCTTGCTGGTAATGATTTGCGCGGTAGTGAGCACTCGCCAACCTTGCTTGAAATTCAGTCAGCCACAGCGTTAGCGCCGAGCCAGACGTCCCAGAGGTTTGAATTTGCGCCACGCCCCCGTGCTCGACTGGCACCGACGGCGGCTCAGGAATGTCGGACTGCCCCTGCGTGTTGGCAACCGCTTCTCGTATGTGTTTGCGGGTCGTGATCGGCAACTCGCTCAGCGGCAACGACTTGCCGCTGTCGGGCGAGAGCCCCGTCCACTGCTGCCACCACAGGTTTTGCGTGATCCAACGCATCAAGTCTGCCAGGCGACGCGCCTGCCAAGCTTGCCATTGGGCCGGTAGTGCCGCGTTGTAGGCCAGCACAAAGTCGGTGTCGATGATGGCCTGGACTTCGGCCGGGTCGGCGTTGTCGGGCCAGTGCATCAAATTGATGCGGGCTTGCATCAAGCCCGGCTGGATGGTGTTCGGCGCTTCAGCGTCCGTTTGCGTTTGCGCGTCGGCGGCGAGTTGTGGGGTGGTTTCGTCGGTCATCAGCTCAGTACCACCATGCTCAATCGGCGGCGATAGCTCGCCAAAACAGGGTCTTGGCGCGGAATTTGCCCCACGGCCACCACGACTTTAGGCGGCTCAATGAGCTCCAAAATCGCCACATAGGTCTTGCGCGCCAGCTCGTCGCTCCAGCTGCGGTCGCGCATCAAAATCTCCAGCAGCTCGTCCATCGCGCCATGCCAGTCTTGGGCGCACATGAGGGACTGCGCCCAAGCGAAGCGGGCGGCAAAATCACGCTTGTTTTGTGCAATTTTTACATCAAATTGCTCCTTGGTCGCCGGATTCATTGGGCTTGATGCTACTGATTGTGTAGCGTCAATTGCTGCAATCCAATGCGCCAAGGCATCCAACTTGCGCACCAGTTGGGTCTTGGTTGCCACGGGTTTGAACGCGGCCTTGGCTGGGTCGATCTGCCCCATGCCCAGCAGCAGCTTGATGTACTCAAACCGCACTTCGTCATTGGCGGGGTCGGTCGCGAGGGCAGCATGCAGGCGCTCAATCTCGGCCTCGGGGCTGGCGGCACTGGGGTCAACTTCGGCGACTTCGGGTTCTGGTTCTGGTTCTGGCTCGGCGGCGGGCACGTGTTTGTCTAAAAACTCGCGCGCTTTGCCCTCGGGCACGGCGCCCATGAAGCCGTCAACGGGTTCGCCATTCATCAAAAGCACACAAGTGGGCAAGCTGCGCACGCCAAACATGCCCGATATTTGTTGCTCGTCGTCGGCATTGACTTTGACGAGCTTGAAGCGAGGTGCGTATTCGGTCTCTAACTTCTCCAGTATCGGACCCAGCGCGTTACACGGCGCGCACCAAGGCGCCCAGAAATCGACCAAAACGGGTGTGCTCATTGAGGCTTGGATGACCTCGGTTTCAAAATTTTGTGCAGTGATATCAATCATGTCGTCACATTGGATGCGGTTTGGGCTGTCAGTAAAATTCGGGCTGGGCCAGCAAAGCGTGCAAACCAACGCGCTTTGAATAACCCAAGCCCGATTGTCGCCTCCACAAACCACCTGCCCATGAACCCACCAACCACCACCAGCCTGATTGGCATTTGCATGGGATCAAGCAGCGACTGGGAGACGATGCAACACGCGGCCCAGATTCTCACGCAGTTTGGTGTCGCCCACGACTGCCGGGTGGTCTCAGCGCACCGCATGCCCGACGACTTGTTTGCCTACGCCGAAGCCGCCAAGGGGCGCGGCTGGGCTGCGATCATCGCCGGGGCCGGTGGCGCCGCGCACTTGCCGGGCATGCTGGCCGCCAAAACCCCCGTGCCCGTGCTGGGTGTGCCGGTGCCAAGCCGCCATTTGCAAGGGGTTGACTCGCTGCACAGCATCGTTCAGATGCCCAAAGGCATACCGGTGGCCACTTTTGCCATTGGCGCAGCCGGTGCGGCCAATGCTGCGCTGTTCGCAGTGGCCATGCTGGCCCGAACCGACGCCGCATTGGCCGACGCACTGGACGCTTTTCGCACCCAGCAAACCCAAGCGGCACGCGCCATGGTGGTGCCGCCGTTATGACTCAAAGCAGCCAAGTCATCGACCGAGCCGACACCCTGGGCATCTTGGGCGGCGGGCAATTGGGGCGGATGCTGGTGCACGCAGCCCAGCGCATGGGCTTGGCCACCTGCGTGCTCGACCCTGACGCGCAGGCGGGCGCGATGCGGGCCAGCGACACCGCCTTGGTTGCGGCCTACGACGACACTGCCGCGCTTGACGACTTAGCCTCGCGCTGCGCTCACATCACAACTGAATTTGAAAACGTACCCGCCAGCTCGTTGCAGCACTTGGCGCAAAACGGCCAAACCCAAGTTGCCCCCAGCGCCAGCGCCGTCAACATTGCCCAAGACCGGGTGCGTGAGAAGCAGTTCTTTGAAGCCTGCGCAGCCAAATCAACACAGGCGATCTTGCCTGTGCCGTGGGCAAAAATCGTTGATTTGAGCGACATTGACGCTGCACCCGACGACTGCTTTGCGGGTATTTTGAAAACCAACCGACTGGGCTACGACGGCAAAGGCCAGCAGCGAGTGAGCAACCGCAGCCAGCTTTTGCAAGCCTGGGACGGCGTAGGGCGCGTGGCTTGCGTGCTAGAGAAGTCGGTGGATTTGGCGCTTGAATGCTCCGTCATCGTGGCGCGTAGCCGCTCGGGCGAGATCGTTCGGCTGCCGCTGCAAGTCAACACGCACCGCGGTGGCGTGTTGTTTGAAACCCGCGTCGGAATGCCCCTAAAACCGGGTTTGACGGAAGATTTATCGACTTTTTCGGCTTTGGTCTCCGATTTCATTGGGTTTGATGCTACTGAAAACATAGCATCTGAGTTGAACTACGTGGGCGTTTTATGCGTCGAGTTTTTTGTTTTAACCAACGGCCGAGTCTGCGTCAACGAAATGGCTCCAAGGCCGCACAACAGTGGGCACCACAGCATCGAGAGCTGTGACGTGTCGCAGTTTGAGCTGCAAGCCCGCGCGGTGATGGACTGGCCCCTCATACAGCCCCAGCAGCGGTGCCCCGCGATCATGCTCAATATCTTGGGCGACGTTTGGTTCGGCACAGGCGGCGCGTTGCGTGAGCCACCGTGGGCCGAATTGTTGCGTTTGAGCGGCGTTCACCTGCATCTGTACGGCAAGCGCGACGCGCGACGCGGCCGCAAAATGGGGCACGTGACCATCACGGCACTCGACACAGCGACCGTCGAGGCGCGCTGCGCACAGGTCAAGTCAATTCTGGGGCTGGAGCGTGCATGATTGAGCGATCTGGCTCAAGCCCGGGCGAAATCACAGCTGCCGCGCAGCGCCTAGCCGCTGGCCGTTTGGTCGCGTTCCCGACGGAGACAGTCTATGGTTTGGGTGCAAACGCGAGCGATGATTCAGCCGTTGCCAAGATTTTTGCGACCAAAAATCGCCCAGTTTCGCACCCGTTGATCGTGCACATTGCCGCGCAAAGCGAGGCGCATCACTTTGCCGTTGACGTGCCCGACTTTGCGCAGGCCCTCATGTCCCGCTTTTGGCCGGGGCCGCTGACCTTGATTTTGAAACGACGAGACGGTGTCGCCAACGCCAGCGCCGGACAACACCCCACCATCGGCCTGCGCTGCCCCGACCACCCCGTGGCGCTGGCCCTGTTACGCGCGGCGGCTGGCTTGGGCGTGCACGGCATCAGCGGGCCGAGTGCCAACCCGTTTGGGCGCATCAGCCCGACCACGGCCGATCACGTCGCGGCACTTTTTGCCGACACCGTGTTGCACGAGCCCTTGCTTGTGATCGACGGCGGGGCTTGCAGCGTGGGCATCGAGTCAACCATCATCGACTGCACCCGGCGCGCGCCCGTGCTCCTGCGCCCCGGCGGGCTCGACGCGGCGGCCATTGCCCAAGCCTGTGGCCGACGCGTGCTGATGCCCACCGACGAAATCGCGGCTGCAATTGACGCGCCGCACGCACCGGGCACCTTGGCGCAACACTACAAGCCGCGAGCTCATGTGCGTTTGATGAATTTAGCCAGCCTTCAAGCGGGGCTGGATGTGCTGGGTGAGGATGCCAAAAATTTGGCCATCTATGCACGCGGAGCCATTCAAATGCGCAGCAGCGCCGTGATTTTGCGTCGCATGCCCGACGATGCGGCTGCGTGCGCGCAGCAACTGTTCGCCACACTGCACGCGTTTGACGACGCAAAAGTCAAACTGATTTGGATCGAAGCACCTCCAAACGATGCCGCTTGGGACGGCGTGCGCGACCGATTGATGCGCGCGTCGGCGGGTTAGTTACACAGCGACCAGGCCATGCGGGTCAAAGTAGCGCTGCTCGTTTGAGCTGGCGTAGCCCAAAGGGTTGGCCCGAACTTGGCATTTGCCCACGCGGTAGTTGCTGGGCGAGTGCAAATGGCCGTGTAGCCACGCGTCCGCCAGCGGCAGCAAGTCGTCCATTGCGTTGCAAAACCCGCAAGTGCCGGGCTGTAGGCCGTATCGAGGGTCGTGGCTGCGCAAGCTCGGCGCAAAGTGCGTCACGACCACGGTTTTGCCGCCGTCGCCTTGCGGATGTGGCACGTGGAGTTGTGTGGTCAGCCACGCCTGCGATGCCAAACTGAGCTCGCGAACCTGCTCCGCCATCAAGGGCAAGCCCTCGTTGGTTGAGTGAAACTTGGCTAAATAGTGATTTGCGGCGCTAAACGCCTTGGCTCGAAGCCGCAATCGACGCGTTTCACCCTCACCGTAAGCACGGGGCTTGTAGGTCATTTCGCCGCCAAGGGCGTCGAAATCTGACCACAGCGTGCTGCCAATGAAGCGCACCGAGCCCATGACGTGCACGCCGTCGTCCAACAACACAATGCCCAGCCGATTGCAGGTCTTGGCCAAGTGCTGGCGGGTCGAGTCATGGTCTTGACCGTCAAACTCGTGATTGCCCGGTACAAAAATAACGGGTGTCGGCCAGCCGTTTGGCCGATGGGGGTTTTGGCCAGCCACCGGCGAGAAGCGGCTCAAACCAAAATCCATGGGCAAACCAGCCAACGCTGAGCCAGGCTGATACGAGCCAATGTCGCCTGCGAGCACCAACACATCGGCGCTTGGGTGGGGCGTGGCCCGAAAGTCGGGGTTGACCTCCAAGTGGAGATCGGACATCAATTGAATGTTCATGTGGCGGCGGTCAGCGAGTGCTGGATTTTCGCAGACACACGAATTCCCCCGTTTTCACCACAAAATCGCCACCAAATCAAGACCCGGCGCGCAACACAACCATCCGCCAGCAAGCGCACAATCCGCACTAAGAAAAACCAACGCCCCGCCAACAGTTGCGGGGTTGCAGCAGTGTCATCTTCCAAATCTGGCTTGGCCGCGCTCACCTTGGGCGCGATTGGTGTGGTCTACGGCGACATTGGCACCTCGGTGCTGTACGCCATGAAAGAGATCTTCGCGGGCGGCCACGTGGCTTTTACGCCCGACAACGTCTACGGCGTGTTGTCGGTGATCTTTTGGACCCTCACCGTCATCGTCTCCATCAAGTACGTGGCTTTGGTGTTGCGAGCAGACAATGAGGGCGAGGGCGGCCTGGTCGCCATGCTCACCCTGGCGGCCCGAGCGGTGCAAGACAGACCCGAGTTGCGCAAACGCTTGCTCGTCATCGGCATTTTCGGCACCTGTTTGTTCTATGGCGACGGCGTCATCACCCCAGCGATTTCGGTTTTGGGCGCGGTTGAAGGCTTAGAGATCATCTCGCCTGCGTTCAAGACTTATGTAGTGCCGCTCACATTGGTGATTTTGTTTGGCTTGTTTGCCGTACAAAAGCACGGCACGGCTAGCATGGGGCGCTACTTTGGCCCAATCACGCTCTTGTGGTTTTTGGTGTTGGCGATCATGGGCATTGCTCACATTGCGCAAAACCCGGTGATCTTGTGGGCGCTTTCGCCACACTACGCGCTGAAATTCATCTGGACCAGCCCCGGCGTGGCCTTCATCATGCTCGGCGCGGTGGTGCTGTGCGTCACGGGTGCCGAGGCACTTTACGCCGACATGGGGCATTTTGGCAAACGCCCCATCCGCATGGCTTGGTTCAGCGTAGTCATGCCATGCCTGACTTTGAACTATTTCGGGCAAGGCGCTTTGCTCTTGCGTCAGCCCGAAGCGATCAAAAATCCGTTTTACTTGATGGCCCCAGACTGGTTTTTGGTGCCTTTGGTCATATTGGCCACCGCGGCAGCCGTGATCGCCTCGCAAGCCTTGATCTCCGGCGCGTTCTCAGTCACCAAGCAAGTCGTTCAGTTGGGGTTTTTGCCGCGCTTGCGCATGCTGCACACCAGCGCCAAAGACACAGGACAAATCTACATTCCGTTTGTCAATTGGGCATTGTTCGTGGCGATCGTGTTGGCCGTGGTCATGTTCAAGAGCAGCGGGGCATTGGCCAGCGCCTACGGCATCGCCGTGTGCACCGACATGTTGATCACCACAATTTTGACCTTTTACGTCATCCGCTACGCTTGGAAATACCCACTTTGGCTGTGCTTGGCTGCAACAGGGGTGTTTTTCGTCGTCGATTTGGCGTTTTGGGCCTCCAACATGCTCAAGTTCCTCAACGGTGGCTGGTTTCCATTGGTCATTGGCGGCGCGATTTTTGCGCTCATGTTCACCTGGAAAGAGGGCCGCCGCCTCATGAGAGACAAGCAGCGCGCCGAGGGGCTCGACCTGGGCAGCTTTTTGGAGGCCGTGTTTGTGAGCCCGCCGGTGCGTGTCGAGGGCACCGCGGTGTTTTTAAGCGGCGACGAGGGCACCGTGCCCAATGCGTTTTTGCACAACCTCAAACACAACAAAGTTTTGCATGAGCACAACCTGTTTGTGACCGTGAAAAGCTTGGAAGTGCCTTGGATCGGCATGGACAAACGGGTAAAAATTGATTCGCTGGGGCACGATTGCTGGCAGGTGACCCTCAGCTTCGGGTTCAAAAATGACCCCGATGTGCCCGCCGCATTGCAAACCATCAAAGGTCGCGGTTGCGCGCTCGACCCGATGCAAACCAGCTACTTCCTGAGTCGCGATGTCGTCGTGCCCACCATCGGTGGCGGCATGGCCCCGTGGCGCGAAAAGCTGTTTGCCCAAATGCACCACAACGCAAGCGGCGCGGCCGACTTTCTTCGGCTGCCCAACAACTCAGTGGTCGAATTGGGCTCCAAAATAGAGATTTGAGACATTTTTGGAGTCTTTTTCGCTCTTGGTCACCGGATTCATTGGCTTTGTTGCTATATAAATTATAGCGTCATTTCGGTGGCGTCGATAGGGAGCCCGCGCCTTTCGCCCAAGCGGCAAATTCGTCAGGAAATGCCGCCGCGTATCGGGCTCGGTGCAACGCCACCCAATCGGCTCGCCCCAAGGTCGCCGCGCCCAAAAGCACCGCCTCGATGACACGAGGCTCTGGCGAATGGCTCAACATCCGCAAAGCCAAGTCCATGCGTTCGCCGGCGTTGTCGGCGGTGAGCGGGTTGATCGCCAAGTCGGCAAACGCCACTTGAGCTGCAAACAGCAGCGAGCCGCTGATTTTGTTGAGCGTGTCATCTCGGTACGCATCCGCGCGATGCTCCGGCTCGGTGAAAATTTGGCTGACCCGCCAATAGTCCCACGAAGCGTAGCCAGAAATTGATATCAAAACAGTAGCAACTAACCCAATGAATCCGGCGACCAAGCGCGGATTTGACTGAATATTTGACATCGAGGCACCTTTTCGTGCTGTCCATAGCAGCCAAACGCAAAGCAAGGTGCTGATTTGGAACGGCCCGTACCAAAGCGGGTACTCCAACATGCTGTGCACGAGCACCACACCCAAGATGCCGCAGGCCAAGTGGGTCGCGTCAAACCCATGATTGACTGCAAAAGTCGCTGGCCAAGTGCGCCACAAAAACCAAAAAATCCCAATGCACATCAGCGCCGAAGCAAGTAGTCCCAACTCAACCGCCACATGCAAGGGCAAATTGTGCGCGTTGTCCAAAATCTCGCAAAAGCGCGAATCAAATACGCCCATGTAGTGGGCCTCTTTGAGGCTGCCCCAGCCCCAACCCGTCCACGGCCGCTCCAAACTGAGTTGCCACACGTTTTGCCACAAAATGAGGCGTGAATGGCAACCTTCGGCCCCCATGGTAGCCCGCTCCAAAATCGTTGCGCCACCGGCACGCAGCAAGGGCAGCACCGCGCTCGCTACCGCAAATCCCATCCCATTGGCGACCAACACTGCGACCAGCCGTTGGGCTAAGCCGCTACGCCATGCCCACAGCGCAACCACCACGACCGCTAGCGCCAGCTCTGCGACACCGGTTCGCGAAGCCGCGATGGCGTTGCCCATGCCCAGCGCGAACGCCAGCCCCCCCCAAAACCAGACTGACTTGAAAGCTCTGATTGAACTGGGTCTGGCGCAGAAGTAAGCGCACGCCAACAAACCCATCACCGCAAGTGAGGCAAATTGGTTTTTTTGGCGCAAGTTCGCAAATGACTCGCCCTTGAACGAGCTGGCAAGCCAAGGCGAAAACGGCTTTTCGAACCCAAAATATTGAATCAATCCAATGCCGGTGCTGATTAAAGCGGCAGCCAAGATCGACCAAGCCAATAGCAAACCCCAGTGGTCGCGGCGCAACCCAAACCGACCCAACCCCAAAACCAAACCAAAACATGCCAAACTGAACAGCCAAGGCTGCACCGCTGGGGCAGGGCCAGTCGCAAACGGAAACAGCCAAGGCAAGAGGAGCAAAATCGCCATAACGACAAACAACCCCTTTGTTGGAGTCGCTGCTGTCGCCTCAGCGTTCAATGTTTTCATAGCCGACATGTCGGGTATTTCCTCTAAGGATGCGCCGATCACGGCCGATGCGATCTACTTCTCTTCGTGATATTCGTCGTCAACGTTCACGCCCCAGATTTTCGCAGGATCGCGGCGGCCTTCGGCAATTTGCTCGGCAGCCTCTTTCGCGGTGAGCATGCTGTGGTCTTGGTTGTTGTATCGGTGCATGCCGTTGCGTCCGACCAAAAACAAGTTGTCGATGCCGTCGAGTTCCTTTTGTAGCGCATCAAATTGCTCAAACGCCGTCCCAAAGTAGCCGGGGTATGCCTTGGGAACCCGCAAAACCAACGCATCCAGGGCTTGGTCGTGGTCAACCAGGCCAATCTCTTTCATTTCGCGCTGTGCAAGCGCTTTGAAGTCAGCATCGTTGAGCGCCCAAAGATCATCCGTGTCCGTGCAAAAGAATTCCAATCCCATCCACACCGTGTTCTCAGGCTGGGCCACCATGAAAGGGCTCCAGTTGTTGAACACCTGCACCCGCCCGACCTTCACGCCCGGCTCTTGGATGTAGATCCAGTTGTCAACCAACTCACGCGGGAGGGCGGCACGCGAATAAAGCAGTCCAACTGTTACAAAATCACGATACTCAAGCCCGGCCGCGACATGGCGCGTCGTTGGCAGTGCCCCAGCCGGCAAGGCCTGCGCTAAGGCCTTGATTGGCATGGTGGACACCACATGCGAGGCCAGCAACTGCCGTTTGCCTCCGTTTTCAGAATTCACGCGAACAGCGGTTACTCGCCCGGCTTCCATTTCAATTTGCTCTGCGGTGGTCGCCATCAACAGCGTTCCGCCCTGGCTGACAAACTTGCGCGCCGCAGCCTCCCACATCTGACCCGGTCCAAATTTGGGGTAAATAAAGCTTTCAATCAACGAGGTTTGCGACGCGTCGCCACCTACGCCAAGGGCCTGCTTGAGTGCGTGCCACAACGCCGACAAAACTGACAGGCTTTTGATGCGCTGCGCCCCCCAAGATGCACTGATTTGCGCACATGGGACTCCCCAAACCTTTTCCGTGTATTCCTTAAAAAACTGCAAATACAGCTTGTGCCCAAACCGGTTGACCAAGAAATCCTCCAATGAGGATTCAGGTTTTCGCGGGAAAATTTTGGACCACACATAGCTCACCCCGAAAGTGATCGTCTTTACCGAGCCCAACTTTCGCAAAGTGTCTACGTTGAGCTTGAGCGGGTAGTCAAAAAATTGGCGGTTGAAGTAGATGCGCGAAATCCGATTGCGCACCAACATGATGCCGTCCGTCTCGCCCGGCACCGCAGCAGCAATTGGCAATGCCGACCGAGTCTGCCCTTGGTACTGTAGCGCAATCCCCTCTTTGGGCGCACTCGGATCAACCGGCAGCACGTTGAGCCACCAATTCATGACCCAATCTGATTTAGAGAAGAATCGATGCCCTCCAATGTCAATTCGATTGCCATTGTGGTTCACGGTGCGCGAAATGCCTCCGACGATTGTGTCGGACTCAAGCACGGTCACATCGGTGATGCCATGAGATTGCAACTCCAGCGCGGCCGTCAAACCGGCAGGTCCGGCGCCGACGATGACTACTCGTTTTGGTTCGGCTTCAATTTTGGGGACATCATTCATGTGTACGGGATCTTTCAGACGCAATTGAATCGACAAATACAGGTACAACGAACAGCAAGCGTTTACGCAGCACAAAATTGAATATGAAAGTGATGCCTGCGGCAACCAGTTTGACGAGCTCGGGCATTGCAGCCAGCAAGCCGATGCCAACCAACAAAATCGCTTGCGTCAGCGCCAAACCCAGCGCGCCGATCGCAACAAACGTCACCAACTCACGCAACGGTGCGAGCGCCAGTTTGCGCTGGCCAAACACCCATTTCACACTAAATAGATAAGCCAAGCCAGCGCCAGCAACGAACGCTACGCACGCCGCCCAGGCGTAAGGCATTTCCACGAGCCGAACCAGCGCCGAAAACAGCGCCAAATCCAGCGCCAGCGCTGCAAACGAAGCCAAAAAATACTTGGCAAACTCAATACCCGCACTCGCTCGATTGCTGTTGTCGACGACCAATTTGAAATCGCTCCTCAGCTCACGCGTGTTGACTTTCATGGAGCCTTGGGCGGCGCGGCCGCCGAAAGTTGATTCGCTTGGCCTTGGAGCATCACCAGGTCAGTGCAACGGTACAAATAGTAAGTTGTGTCTTTGTCCTGCGCCAGCCGCTTTGGCACATGCCAAGTGGCTACAACCGCTTCAAGCAACCGATTTTGCAAAACGAAGTGCGTCAACAAACCGCCAGACTCAACACAAGCGCCTGCAAGTGTCGCCAGTCTGGGCGTGCATTGAAGCTCGTCGCCGTTGAGCATGTTTTGCAAGCCGCAAACCGCATTGGCCAATTCAATGCCGATGAGCATCTTCTCGCGCCGCTTCCCTTCCTGCGCCGTGCCACGGTTAAACAGCGCACCCGCAAGCTGGCTGCCATTCAAGTAACTCGCCCGCCGCATCCCCAACCACGGAAGCATCACGCTGCCCTCCCAATATATCTGTGCGTCTGGCGGCAACAGTGCCAAAAACTGCGGTGCCACTTGCTCGCCGTTGGGTCCAGATGCTTCTAACATTTGATTTGCAGTGGTGCGCACATCCCACTGGCTGACACCGTAGACAGCAGCTAAAAGTGCCACGGCGGTCAAACCCCAGCGTGCGATTTGCGGGCCTATCGACCACACGCGCCAGGCAAGCCACGCGATCGAAACTGCCGCCACAGGATGAAGCAACAGCAGCTCAGCCGTGCCAAACAACTCCAACTCTTGACCTTCAGGCTGGCGCAAAACATCCATCGCAAACCGCACATATGACGCAATCACCGCGAAGATCAGCGCCACGACCAAGCCGTTCTTGATCGGTGCAGACACGCGTGGCTCTATTCGCGGCCACATCAGCGCCAAGGGAAGCGTGAACAACGCCGAGAGCGCCACCACGAATTTTCCAACCGGCATGCCAAACGCCACGATCGCAACAAACAACACCACGCGAACATCTTGCCATTTGTGCTGTGCCACCAAGCCGTGGAGCAACAACGGCACGAGCATGACCACCATCCAATGTGCCAACCAGTGGGTCCGCCACAGTTGTAAACTGGTGGGCAGCACCAATCGCAGCCCATCAGCCAAAACCAAAGAC
Source organism: Comamonadaceae bacterium (assembly GCA_031421855.1). Taxonomy (GTDB): domain Bacteria; phylum Pseudomonadota; class Gammaproteobacteria; order Burkholderiales; family Burkholderiaceae_C; genus JAAFHN01. The sequence goes on along the minus strand of JANOPN010000078.1, from coordinate 79,501 downwards.
GCAGCCAGCCCAATCGCCAACATCACGAGACCAGCGGCAGCGGCAGCCTTGATTTTGCCGTCATGACGTTGCCACGCGAGATGGAGCAAATACGCATCGGTCGCGATCACGCACCAATTGACCAAGGTCCACTGCCGCATCGATAGATGCCCGCTCCAATCAGAAATCCACGCCCACCACTGTCCGTCATACCGTGCAAACACTTTGTCCGACAGGCCTGGCACCCACTGCGCCACCACCAGCACGGGGACCAAAATCGCCGCGAGCCACAACCAACGGCGCTCGGCCTGTACACGGTTGACCCACCACAAAATCAAGCCTGGCAACGCCTGCAAAGGGTGCATCAGCACCGCCAAAACCAGCGGCAGCAGCGCCCAGCTGCTGCGTCCGCGCCAGATTAGCCCAACACCCAAGATCACCAGCGGCTCGGCCACCGACCTCGCCGTTAAAAAAGCCTCACCGTACGCAAAAATGGTCTTGCCCCCATACCCCGCAGGCAACAGCAACACCGCAAACCCCAGCAACCAACCCCAGCGTCGCCCTAAAAGCCCGGCACCCGCCCATGCCGTCACGGCCACGAGGGCAATCAGTGACCCGAGCAGACCCACTGACGCGACTTGGTGCGCGTTGGCGACTCCCAGGGCTTGCGCCAAGAGTGCCGGAAAGACAGTGAAACTCGCCTGTGATCCGTATTCAAAAAACAAATCCTTCGCAAACACCAGCGGATGCATGACCGCCAACGCTTGGCCAAAGTACATGATTGAGTCATGCCTGATACCGCTGTATTGGCGTGACAACAGCAACACCGCGACTAAGGCCGAACACAACGCCGCCCAAGTCAGCCATGGTTTTGAATTCAATGCACACCCCGCAAACGAAATGGAAAAAGGCCTCCCGAAGGAAGCCTTTTGATCAACAGCAGAGCTGCGAGTGTAATACCGATTAGGTCGGGGCGAAGCTGAAGTCACCAGCCGATTTGGCAGTGAAATCGACATCACATGAACCCGGCAAAAGCTTGCCGAGTTTCTTGTCACTGTAACCGCAAGCCCAACGATTCACAGCAATATTTTGGATTGGACTTGCCGACAATGTGGTGGCAGCCGTGTAAGCAACGTTCAATGCAGTGCGCGGCTCCATGTAGACGAACTTGGTGTCGATGTCGGTATCGCCAAGACCTTGGATCGTCACTTGGATCCCACCGTCAACCGACGTTTTGATGGCGTTGACATACTTGGACACGGTGCCGACATCGGCGGCCTTAGTCTCGCATCCCCAGCCGCCAACAGGAGGCGCGGTCGTGCCTGATTGAAACTTCTCAGTAATCGTGTTGCGACACGATGAACCGGCCAGCGTGACTTCGGTCAGCTTGGCTTTCTTGGTGTAGTCTTGGTAAGCAGGCAGAGCGACCGCAGCCAGAATACCGATGATCGCAACCACGATCATCAGCTCGATCAGGGTAAAACCCTTTTGAACCATTTGTTTCATTGAAAACTCCAAATTGAGAGGAAGAGACTCAATACATTGCAGGGATCGTGCCAGCCACGCTTTGCAATCAAAACGGCTTATTTTTGTGACGTTTGCCTCATATTTTCAGCCATTTCGCATAAACGGACGACGAAAATGTCAATCGAAGCGGGTCTGGAGTGACAAAAATGTCGACTGACAAAGAATGTCGAAATTCCTGTTTTGATAGCGACAAACCCAATGAATTCGGAGACCAACGCTTAGTTTTATTAAAAAATGAGGGTAAAAGCGTCTCAGTCACTTAATGCAGACTGAGCGCACTTGTTTGAGGTCGGTCAGCCCCATCATGATTTTCTCCATGCCGTCCATTTTCAGGGTGCGCATGCCACTTGCGACGCTTTGGGCGAATATCTCTGCCACCCGGGCACGCTCTTGGATGAGTTTTTTGACGGCGTCGTCACCGATGAGCAACTCGTGCAAGCCCACTCGGCCTTTGTAGCCCGTTTTGTTGCATTTATCGCAGCCAACAGCGCGATAAAAGCGCAGTTTGCCGTTGTTGGCTGCGTCGCCTTCTCCCGGTTTTTGGCCGTATAGATCGACCCAGCTTTGGTAGAGCTTTTTGCTCTCGCCGGGGCCGTCGAGTTTCCAGGCCGGTGTCATGCGCAGTTCTTCAGCGTATTCGGCCAAAAAACTTTTGATCTCGTCAGGTTGCGGCACATATTCTTCGCGGCAACCGCACAGCCGCTTGGCAAGGCGCTGGGCCAAGATGCCCAAGAGCGCATCGGCAAAATTGAACGGATCCATCCCCATGTCGAGTAGCCGGGTGATGGACTCAGGCGCTGAGTTGGTGTGCAGGGTCGAAAACACCAAGTGACCGGTGAGAGAGGCTTCAACACCCATGGCAACAGTCTCTTTGTCGCGCGACTCGCCCACCATGATGATGTCGGGGTCGGCTCGCAAAAACGCGCGCATGATCAAGGCAAAGTCAATACCGGCTTTGCGATTAACTTGGACTTGCCGCAGCCCTTTTTGGGTGATCTCGACCGGGTCTTCAGCGGTCCAAATCTTGGTCTCGGGCGTATTCAGAAACTTCAAAATGCTGTGCAGCGTGGTCGTTTTACCCGAGCCTGTCGGCCCGCAAACGTAAAACAACCCATAGGGCTTGGATACCGTGGCTTCGAGCCGGGTTTTGTTGTGAGGGGTGAGGCCGAGCTTCTCAAGTGGAATGGGCTCACCAGCGGCCAAAATCCGCATGACCACGTCTTCGACCCCGCCTGCACTTGGAATTGTGGCAACACGCAATTCGATGTCGAGAGGACCAAATCGCTTGAACTTGATTTTGCCGTCTTGTGGCTTGCGCTTCTCAGAGATGTCCAGGTCGCACATGATCTTGAGCCGGGTGATGAAGGCTTGTCGATACTGCGCAGGCACCTCAATGTAGGGCTGTAGGGTGCCGTCAATCCGAAACCGGATGCCGGTTTTGGCTTTGCCGGGCAACGGCTCGATGTGAATGTCGCTGACGCGCTGGTTGTAGGCATCGATGATGACTTTGTTGACCAGCTTGACCAGCTCGTTGTCGGACGCTGCCGACTCCAAACTGCTCTCGTCGGCCTCGTCGTCCATGCCGGGGACCATGTCCGCCAGCAGTTTGTCTATGCTGCCGCCACTCTCGGCGCCAAAAAACTGAGCAATCGTTTCTTCAAATTCGGTTTGGGTCGTGACGCGATAGGCATATTTAGAGAATCGAGGAAAGATCTGCGGCACGATCCGCGCGCCCCGCGTGGCTTCGGGGTCCACGCACATGATCACCAAGCCCTCGGTCGTCTCCTCCAGAGGAACCCAGCGGTGCTCTTCGATGAAATCGCGCTTTAATGGGCCGTGTAGGCCTTCGGAGCGGATCCGCCCTGCATTGAACGGCTCGTACGGCACACCAAAAAAGTCCGCTAAGGATGGGCCAATTTGGGCGGGTCGAATGTGTAGGTCAGCCATGAGCATGTGCTCAACGCTTTTGCCCTCGTCACGAGAGCGGGCAATGCACTGCTCAAGTTGCTCGGTGGTGATGATGCCCGCTTTGGTCAGTCCGTCGTATTTGGTCGCGCGCTTGCGGGCCAAATCGCGCTCGCGTTGGAGCCGCTGGCGAAGCGCTGTCGCCAATGTTCGGCAAAGCTGCCTCGCGCCATCTTCTTCGAGCTTGCCAAAGGCTTGGTCTGAGCGGTTGTTGATGACTTGCAACACGCCGTAAATATCTTGGCTATCCATGATGGGCAAGACCAACATTTGCTTGGTGCGATAGCCTGATCGTTGATCAACTTGTTTGAGAAATTTGAGCTCTGGGTGGATGAGCGTCAACGCCTCGTCGTCGTATACATCAGTGATGTTGACCGATTGGCGAACATACGCAACGTAGCCCGCAATGCTTTGCGTGCCAATTGGGAGCTTGAGCTCTTTGGTTGTTGCCAAGCCCGTCTTGACTTTGGAGACGATGGCAGTCTTCTCTTCGTTGACGGCGTAGATCGTGATCCGATCCGCATTAAATAGGCGGCACACATCGTTGCTGACTTCCAACATGAGTTGGTCAAGGTTGTCGGTGTCGTGGATCTTGGCGGCAACGATCTGCATTTGGCGCAGGAACAGGGCTTCGAAGGTGACGCCCCGCTGCTCGGGCGGCAGCATTTGCGAGTCGAGAAACTCTTTGTCGTCGGTTACCAGCGCGGGTTTCTGTGCGGTGCTCATGTCTATTGCCTTGGTTGGTCTTGCTCACGGGCAATGGGTGGCGCAGTGGCCTTGTCGATCAATCGATGTCGAATTCTTGACCAGCGGTCAGCCAGCGGATGTCGTGTCGAACCCCCGAGGCAAACACGTCGGTGTCATCAAACTGTTGGATCTCAGCCATGATGAGCTTGGTTTCTGCCGGTTTGGTGTGCGTGATGTAGATTGGGGTCGTTTTCGACGGGTCAATGTTGTCGATTTCTTCAGCCAAGGTCGCGGGCGCCAAATGAAGCGCACGCCGAGCCAGCGCACTCTCTCTGTCGCTGAAGGCCGTCTCGATGACTAACATCGCCACCTCCAACTGGTTGAATCGCGCCCAAAACGCAGGGTTGCGTTCGGTGTCGCCGGTGAAGACCCACCATTTGTCTCGATCTTTGACGGCGTAGCCACAGGCCGGAACCGTGTGCACCGCAGACATGACCTCGACTGTTCGACCATCAATTGCAATCGTTTGACCGATCTCAACCGCCGTGAACCGAACAAAGGGACGATCCAGTGTTGGCAAACGTGAGAAGTCAGGCCAAATGACGTTATTGAAAACGTGTGCCATCAAGGCATCAATCGTGGCTTGCAGCGCATACACCATGACAGGCTTGCTGCGAAGCGATGTGCATGAATCCAGCATCAGCGGCAGCGATGCGATGTGATCCATGTGCGAGTGGGTCAGCAGCACATGGTCAACCGATTGCATTTCAGTCAAAGACAAGTCGCCCACGCCGGTACCGGCATCAACCAGAATGTCGCCATCGATCAAAAATGAGGTTGTCCGGCAGTCCTTTGCAATCGCTCCAGAACAACCGAGCACGCGTACTTTCATGAAACTCCAGCGCCCCGCGATTCACAGCAATTCATTGCGACAGGAACGTCTACTTGGTGTCAAAATTTGTCGCGCCATCCCACGACGGATCGAACGGTAACATTTTCATGGACGATACGCGCTCTGCATAGACTTGATAGAGGTATTTTTTGGCATTTTGTCGCGACAAATTCAACATGCACACCTCGCATTGATCCCAGTCCTGCGCTCGGTAGGCTTTGAGAAACGATTGCCACAGCTTAATTTCGTCCAAATTAGACTTGTCTAATCTGGCCGTCGGACCCATCGGCCAAAAAATGCCGACAGCCGTGTTCTTGCCCTTGACTCGAACTTTGTCGAGCTCTTGCCATGCAAAATCAGTCGTCGCCTTGCGGGTCGCGTCGCTAACAACGATGTCCACGCCGTAAACTTTAGACAGACCCTCCAAACGCGACCCGAGGTTGACTGCGTCACCAATGACGGTATAGCTGCGGCGAATTTCTGAGCCCATGTTGCCCACACACATCACGCCGGTGTTGAGACCAATGCCGACACCGATCTCTGGAATGCCTTTCGCGCGGTGCTCGGCGTTCAAGTCGCGAACGGCGTTGCTCATCTCCAAGGCGGCCTTTACTGCCAACTGCGCGTGGTTGGGCATATCAACCGGCGCGCCCCAAAACGCCATGACGCAGTCACCCATGTATTTATCGGTCGTCCCACGATTGGCTTGGATCACGCCGGTCAATCGCGTGAACAAATTATTCAAAAGCGCTTGAAGCTCGGTTGGCTCCATTTTTTCAGACAAATTTGTGAAGCCGCGCATGTCGCAGAACATGACGGTTAGCTCCTTATTCACCGCCTTCATGTTGTAGCTTTCGGGGTCGTCGACCATCTCGTCGACCAGCTCAGGTGGCACATAGCCGCGAAACAAATTAGCAAGCTCGCGTTTGTTGCGGCTTTCGACAAAATAGCCGTAACTCATGTTTAAAGCAAACGCAGCCAGGATGGTTGACAGGGCGCTGGCCAAGGGCATGACAAGCCCGCCACTGATGTAGAGGTACAGATTGCTTGCGACAACGAGCGTCAACACGGTCAAACTCAACGCCACGGCCCGAACCGCAGTCAACAAGGGCAGACAAATGGCGAGTACCAAACCTGAGATCAAGAGCATCATGACCTCAAACCCCATCGCGTAGTCTGGGCGAACCAACACGCGATCGTCGAGCAGCCCTGACAACACATTGGCATGAACTTCGACACCCGGGTAGGTCTCACCAACGGGGGTCACGCGCAAGTCCAGTAGTCCCGGCGCTGTCGTGCCGACCAATACCAGTCGATCTTTGAGCGACCCTTCGGGCAACTTCCCGGTGAGAACGTCAATGGCTGAGATGTACTTGAACGAGCCGCCGGTTGGTCCGCCCTCACCTCGAAACGGCACCAACACACCCACCCGATAATCCACCGGAATTGTCAACGACTTGTTGCCTTGCTTGAGTCGAATGCCGTCCAAGCCTTGGTACTTGGTCAAGAACCGCTCCGTCGGAAAGACCGGCTCAACCTTCGGCAAGCCCAATACCAGCCTCAGCATTGCCAGCGACAACGACTCATAGTGTTTGCCATCGAGTTCGGCCACCAAGGGTATCGAGCGAACAACACCATCTTCGCCCGGAATCGAATTGAAGAAACCAGCCATGGGTGCAGCATTGGACAAAATTGGCAAATTCGATCCGTATCCGTTCCATTTGGTAAACGCAATCGGCCGCCCCGCGAGCGAGCCGGTGTCCATCACAGGAGCTGGCAGCGCACCGGTGCGACGGCCATCGCGGTCGCTTGTCAAATAGTACCCAAGCACGGCTGGTTTGCCGCGCATCGACTGCGCGAACAAAGCGTCGTGGTCCAACTGCGGCTCGATCTGCGCCAAGCGCTCAGCAAAAGCGGGGACGTCTTTCAATTCGTTGGCCGCGAGCTTTTGCATGCGCTTCAAGCCAGAACTGTCGTCTGGCTCAGCGAAAACAATGTCGAACCCGACGACTGCAGCCTTTTGCCGATCGACCAGTTCGGTGACAAAATTGGCCATCTTGTCACGAGACAAATAAAACCGCCCTAAATCGGCCAGGCTTCGCTCGTCAATATCGACGATCACCACCCGATCGTCTACCGTTTTTGGCATCAGTGCGCGCAACCGCGCGTCATAGATTTGGTCGTCCAGTCGGGTCAACAACCCAATTTGCAGCACGCCAGTCGCATGCAGCAAGCCGAACACCAAGGGGATCAGCGTGATCAAAATGCGCTGCCAATGCTTGATCAGCTTGTCCATCCGCACACCTCGTCACATGTTAAGCCAATCCCCATTGAAGCGCACAAGGGACTCGCGCGCCCAGTCGCGACCATTCAAGCAATCGCAAGAATCACATCAAGCCTGTACGAACTGCATTTGTGTCCCGGCCAGCTCAAGTACGTCACCATTTTTCAACGTGATGGGGTCACCACCGATTGGCGAGCCATTGAGTGTCGGTCGCGAAGCGCCTTCAACATGGGCCACGACGAAGCCGTGCGGGCGTTTGGTGATAGCAGCAACGGCAACACCCGGTTTGCCAATGGTCGTCACAACTTTAACCAAAGCGACTTCACGCCCGGCAGCCGCGCCCGACAAAACCTTGATCGCTGCGGTTTGGCCGCTGGTATCAGCCATCGCTGGCGCTGGTGCGGGCGACGCAGCTGCACTTGCAGGCGGTGGTGCCAAACCGACCGAACCAGCCTTGATGATCATCGTCTTTTCAAACCCGCCAGCGACTTGATCACCCACGTATTTGATCTTGTACTTACCAATTTCGACCGTGTCACCGTTTTGAAGCATTTGCTTTTTCACAGCCTTGGCATTGACGTAGGTGCCATTGGTGCTGTTGAGATCTTCGATCGAAATCTCACTGCCATTCATGTGGATGACGGAGTGCTCGCCACTGACTGCCAAGTTGTCGATGACGATGTCGTTATAGGGGCGTCGCCCAAGCGTCGTCCTGTCCTTGGTAAGCTGGACCTCTTTGATGACGACGCCATCGATTGATACGATCATTTTCGGCATGATCGGCTCCTGGTTTTTGTTTTTAAGCTGAGATAGACAGACATTCAAGCCCCAAAAAGTTTGGCTAAAAATCCGCGCTTGCCACCCGAGGCGTCGGCCTTGGCAAGTACTACGGAGATATTATCGCGCCCACCAGCCGCATTGGCGGCATCGATGAGTTTTTGTGGAACCGTCGCAAGCGACGGGTCGCTGATCAAAATTGCGGCAATTTGATCGTCTGGCACCATGTCTGATAGCCCATCTGAACACATCAGATAGACGTCGCCTCGCTCGATTCGATATTCGTTGACCTCGGTTTGCACCGCGTCTTCGACCCCTAGAGCACGGGTCACCAAATTTTTGTTGTTGCTCGAAGCCGCTTGTTCGGGCGTGATCAGCCCTGCATCCAATTGCTCTTGCAACAGGGAGTGGTCTTTGGTGATCTGACCGAATTCTTGACCGCGAAGGCGGTAGCAACGGGAGTCGCCAATGTGCCCAATCATCAGCCGGGTGTCATGAAATACACCCACGACCAAGGTGGTGCCCATGCCGACATAGTGGGGGTTTGAGTTCGCCGCATTGAAAATCGATCGATTCGCGTTGTCTACGCAAATCTCGAGCGCGCGACGCACATCTTTGGCCGCGACCAGTTTGCCAGCCTGTCCCAACCACCGCGACATCTCAGACTTGATGAAGGTCGTCGCCATGCCGCTGGCTACTTCTCCGGCGTTATAGCCGCCCATGCCATCAGCCAGCACCGCCAGTTGGGTCCCTTCGTCCACAGCGACGGAATCTTCATTATTCTCGCGCGCCAACCCCGGATGGGTCATGGTCGCGAACTGGTAGCTCAACATTGCACATCTACTTTCATGAGTCGCTCCCGCGCGGCTGTCTAGGTGGCGAGATGATGGTTTTCTCAAACGGGTCTGAAGCTTTCACGCTCAACGGACTTGTAATCTCAGCATTGTCGCCTAAGCCGGGCTCGTCGCGCCGAAAAACAACTGTCGCGTCATTTCCACTATTGCTAGCGATTGCGTCGTTCGCAGGCGACATGACCTGAGTGGCATCCATTGCGCTTGCGACAACGGGGGCTTGCATCACAGCGGTTTTGTCCGCGTTCATGTTTGATGGGGAAGCCGCTGCCGGCGGCGCAGCGACATAAGAGGTTGACGCAGTGCCAGCAGCACCACCCAGCGCCGCCCGCAAGTCTGCGGCAAATTGGTCGCCATCTTGGTATCGAGTCTCAGTGCGCTTACTCAGCGCCAGCGCGACCACGTTGGCCAGTGCGACCGGAATCTCCGCTCGGATGATTCGAATGTCTGGCGCTTCTTCATTTGCAATTTTGTACATGAGCTCAGCCATCGAGTCCCCTCGAAACGGCAATACGCCAGCCAGCATTTGAAAGAGCATCACGCCCAATGAATACAAATCGCTTCGTCCATCGACCTTTTTGCCCGCGATCTGCTCGGGGCTCATGAAACTGGGGGTGCCCAAGACCAAGCCAGTCTTGGTCTTGCTGGAGTCGGTGATGCGCGCGATACCGAAGTCCGTCACTTTGACGGTATCACTGGACAGCTCGTACATGATGTTGGCAGGCTTGATGTCGCGGTGAACCACGTTTTGCTTGTGTGCGTAAGCCAGCGCCTCGGCGACGCGCGCGCAAATCGATGCGACTTGCGCCATTGGCAACAAGCTGTGCCCCTGAGAATAGTCGACCAAATCCTTACCTTTTAAGAACTCCATGGCAATGTAGGCCAAATCGTGTTCTTCGCCTGCATCGTAAATGGTCACAATGTGGGGATGCTGCAGGCGCCCTGCGGTCTCGGCTTCTCGGAAGAATCGTTCGCGGGCATCATCCAACTCGCTGCCTTCAAACTCTTGGCTGAGCGCCATGGTTTTGATGGCAACCACTCGACCAATTTTCGGATCTTTGCCTAAATAAACAACGCCCATCGCGCCTTTGCCAAGTTCTTTCTCAACTTGATACCGCCCGAGCATCGGCTTTTCGACAGCGCCACCGTCAAGCAACATCGTCCCACCTGGATGCTTGCCACCGCCGCCAAGAATGACGGTTTCCGACAAATTTTTGGCCCGATTGAGCTTGGTGGGCAAGTCTTTGTAGTCTTTGTCGTAGCTGCTCATGAACTCGTAAACGGCCTGAGCTTTGTTGAATTGACGCTTGCGTTCAAAATCCAAAGCGAGGTTGTACATGTTGTCCATGAGCGCGCCGCCATGCTGCTCGTTGAGTGGAACACGGCGGAAACGGTCAAACGCTTCGTCTAATCGACCCTGGCCTTGCAATGCCAAACCCATCATTCGGTTGGTGTCTGCTGACTCTGAGTCGGCTTTGGTTTTGCCGACCTCGGTGAAGAAAAACCGCTTGGTCGTCAGCGCGAAGTGACCGACCAAAAGCAGTGTCGCAGGCATCACCAACTTGATCCAAGTTGAGAGCCCTGCAATCAATAGAAACTGTGCAACGACAAGCGAGACGAACAGCCCAAACGTAATGGTTGCTGCAATGACCGAGTTCACTCTTGGAAGCAAGACGATCAAATACAAAGCAACGAGCAACATCACCGCAAAACTGGCTGCGGGCGCCCAGCTTGGAAACGCGTACTGGTGCTCGTTGAGAAAGCTGGATGTCACATGCGCAATTTCGTCCACCGGCGACATCGACTTTGAAGCTGGGGTTGGGAAGATGGTGCCGATGCCCGGAGCCGTCGCGCCGATGACCACAACTTTGTCTTTGAAACGAGACGGCGGGATCCTGCCCGAGTAGACATCGAAAAATGAATCGTGCGGGAAGTCATTTTTCGCATAGAACTGAGGAAGCATCGTCGCAAACTGATCCGTTTTTATTCTCACTTTCCCAAGCAGAACTTCTTCCTTTGCTGCATCAATTTTGATGTCGGTCAGCTTCAAATTGAGACTCTTGGCTGCAGCTAGAAGCGCGAGTGATGGCATCGCATCGCCAAAATAGTTAACGAACAACAGTTCACGCCGGACGACTCCGTCCTCTTCGTCTTGATTCTGGTTGAGGTGCCCAATGCCACTGGCCACTTGCGCAAATGACTCGAGCGGATACTGAATCTCGCTGGATGGCAGGGAAAACCGAAACGAATCCTTGACGGTGTTTTTCAGGACACTCGGTGGCAATGGCTTATCAAGGTTGCCTTTTGGCTCGCCTAAGACGAAAACTGACGGTAGCAGCACGTTTCCAGCTTTCTTGATGCTGAGCGCTAACTTGTTGTCGTTATCGAGATCGACTTGAGCCTCTGTAGCTAAACGCACAACACCCTCGGCGACGGGCGACGCGGCAAAGTCAGCCTGGCTTGCAAACTCTTTGATCTTGCGCAAGTGCCCGAGCCCCTTGTCTGCCTCGGGCTCAAGTAGAAGCGTGGTGTTGACTATGACCTTTGCGTTGGCACCTGCCAGCAAGTCGATCATCTTTGCTTGGACATCCCTAGGCCATGGCCAGCGGCCGATGTTTCGCAAACTTTGATCATCAATCGCGATGATGGCTATTTTGTCTCCGGGCTTTTTTCCCGTGCTCGTACTGGCGAAATCGTAGTACCGGCGCTCAAGCGTCTCTGTCAAATCTGTTGCATTGTGCAAAAACAGCACGCCGATGACGACCAAGAGCCCCAAGAACCAATCGGTTTTCCAAAACTTGGTTCTTACTTTCGATTTGCCCTTGGTCACAGATGCCTTCTTTCCCTATGCTTGTTGCTGCACTCTTTTGAAGCCTGCGATTGCTTCGGCGCACTCAAATTCACACCGTTGGTTTGGTGCAAAGCCCTACAACCGGAAGGTATCAGAGCCAATCCAGATCGACAAGGGCGTTTATCACAGGTGCAAGTACTCTGTTGCGATTTAGCGCCAAGCTTTTTGCATCAGCCGGACTAGGTGGCGGCCTTGGCGCGCTTGGTTAACCAAGATCCGACGACAAAGACCAGTGCGGCTCCAAACGCGGCTGCCGCGTACTCGCCAACTTTGCCGTAAACGGCCCATTTCGCCAAGCCAGGGTCGGTGTACGCCATCTGTCCAGCGATCCAGCCCAACAACATTGCACCGATGATGATGACCACCGGAAATCGCTCCATCAACTTGATGACGAATTGACTGCCCCAAATGATGATGGGCACGCTAATTAATAGACCCATGATAACCAACAAGGTTTGGTGGTCGCCAGCACCCTGAGCGGCTCCAGCAATGCCGATGACGTTATCAACGCTCATCACCAAGTCGGCGACGATGACGGTCCTCACGGCTCCCCACAATCGGTCGCTGCCAGAGACATCATGGTCACCATCGTCTTGCGGTGCCATGAGTTTGAGTCCAATCCAGATCAACAACAAAGCACCGACTAGCTTCAAAAAGGGAATGGCAAGCAGTTGGAGTGCGAACACAACCAAAATGACGCGCAAAACGATTGCACCTGCTGTGCCGTACAGGATTCCCATCTTTCGCTGTGCCACCGGCAGATTTCGACAGGCCAGGGCGATCACGACGGCGTTGTCGCCGCCTAGCAAAATATCAATGATGACGATTTGACCCAAGGCGGTCCAAAATTGCGGGCTAGCTAGAAAGTCCATCGTCACTCCTGTTTTCGCAGCACTGGGCCCCTTAAATACGGCGACCAAGGCTTGATTCGATCAAAAATATGCGCCTTTTGCGTCCCTCAGGTCGCAAGCGCAATTGTAAAAGGGGGCAGCAAGCCCCCTTTTACGTGGTTCCACGATGTTCGCGGAACCGAAGTCCAACCCATTGCCTGAATTCAGAGCAGGGCCTTGAGTAGTCTGGCCATCTCGGACGGGTTGCGTGTGACAGTGAAGCCACATTCTTCCATGACTGCGAGCTTGGCATCAGCTGTATCCGCACCACCCGAGATCAACGCACCGGCGTGACCCATGCGTTTGCCTGCTGGCGCGGTGACGCCTGCAATGAAGCCGACCACCGGCTTTTTCATGTTGGCTTTGCACCAGCGCGCGGCATCAGCTTCGTCTGGGCCACCAATTTCGCCAATCATGATGACAGCGTCGGTGTCTGGGTCGTCATTGAAGGCCTGCATCACGTCGATGTGTTTGAGGCCATTGATCGGGTCGCCACCGATACCGACGGCGCTGGACTGACCCAGACCGATTTCGGTGAGTTGCGCCACGGCTTCGTATGTCAGCGTGCCTGAGCGGCTGACGACACCAATGCGGCCTTTTCGATGAATGTGGCCGGGCATGATGCCGATTTTGATTTCATCGGGCGTAATCAAACCCGGGCAATTGGGGCCAAGCAACAAGGTACGCTTGCCGCCAGCAGCTTCCTTGGCGCGCATTTTGTTGCGAACCTCCAACATGTCACGGACCGGAATGCCTTCGGTGATGCAAATCGCCAAATCCAAATCGGCTTCGACCGCTTCCCAAATGGCAGCCGCAGCGCCCGCTGGTGGCACATAAATCACGCTGACAGTTGCACCCGTTTGGCCGGCCGCTTCTTTAACGGTGGCATAAATCGGGATGTTGAAAATGCTTTCACCCGCCTTTTTGGGGTTAACCCCGGCTACGAAACAGTTCTTGCCATTGGCGTATTCCTGACACTTTTCGGTGTGGAACTGACCGGTCTTGCCGGTGATGCCTTGGGTGATGACGCGGGTGTTTTTATTGATGTAGATCGACATGTGGGATTTCCTTCAGGCGTTCACTGCGGCCATGACTTTTTGGGCGGCCTCGGCCATCGTGTCGGCGCTGATGATGGGCAAACCCGAATCAGCCAACATCTGCTTGCCCAGCACCTCGTTGGTGCCCTTCATCCTGACCACCAGCGGCACACTCAGATTGACAGCTTTACAAGCAGTGATCACGCCGTTGGCAATGGTGTCGCACTTCATGATGCCGCCGAAGATATTGACCAAAATCGCCCTGACCTTCGGGTTTTTGAGCATGATTTTGAAGGCTTCGGTGACCTTCTCAGGCGTTGCGCCGCCACCCACGTCCAAGAAATTGGCTGGCTCGCCGCCGTAGAGCTTGATGGTGTCCATGGTGGCCATGGCCAAACCCGCGCCGTTGACCAAGCAGCCGATGTTGCCATCCAAGCTGATGTAGGCCAAATCAAACTTACTGGCCTCGACTTCAGCCGCATCTTCTTCGTCAAGGTCGCGATACGCAACGATTTCGGGGTGGCGATACAAGGCGTTGGCATCGAAGTTGAACTTGGCGTCCAGCGCAATGATGTTGCCTTTCCCGTCGCGGTTCAACGGGTTGATTTCAACCAGCGACGCGTCGGTGTCCATGTAACATTTGTAGAGTTTTTGAAGCACGTCAACCGCTTGGGCCATTGAGTCCGCTGGAATGCCGATACCGCTTGCGATCTCAGTGGCCTGAGCGGCCAGCAAACCCGTTGCTGGATCCACAAATGCGGTAATGATTTTCTCGGGCTGGCTGTGCGCAACTTCTTCGATGTCCATGCCGCCTTCGCTGGAGGCGATCACGGCGATCTTTTGCGTGGCGCGGTCAGTCACCATCGAGACGTAATATTCTTGCTGGATGTCAGCGCCGTCTTCGATGTAGAGGCGGCGAACTTTTTGACCGACTGGGCCGGTTTGGTGGGTGACCAGCTGCATGCCCAAGATCTCAGTGGCCAGACGCTTCACGTCGTCAATCGATTTGGCAACCTTCACGCCGCCGCCCTTGCCGCGGCCACCCGCGTGAATCTGCGCCTTGACAACCCAAACCGGGCCACCCAGTTTTTGCGCGGCTTCGACCGCCTCTTGCACTGAAAACGCTGCAATGCCTTTTGGCACCGGCACGCCAAATTGGCGCAGCAATTCCTTGCCTTGGTATTCGTGAATTTTCATGGGCTCGGGACTCTTTTGGTGGGTTGAAACAAGGGCCGGTAACCGGGTTAACCCGGCACTGTATCATGGCTGCATGCCCAAAATATTCATTGATGGAGAAGCTGGCACAACCGGGTTGCAAATCCGCGAGCGCTTGAGCTTGATGCCTGAAATCAACGTGTTGTCTATTGCGCCGGACAAGCGCAAAGACCCCCAAGCCAAGCTAGAGAAGTTTTTTGAAGCCGACTTGGTGGTGCTGTGCCTGCACGACGAACACGCTATCGAATCTGTAGCAGCAATCGATTTGAATTCAGCGACCAACGGTCAATTTGCCCATAAAAAGCGCCCGAAAATTGTTGACGCCAGTTCCGCGCATCGAATCGCATCCGGCTGGGCGTACGGGTTTCCTGAGCTCAACGCGGCGCAAACCATGGCCGTTCGCGGGGCTGAGCGAGTGGCCAACCCAGGCTGCTACCCAACCGGGGGCATTGCGCTGATGCGGCCACTGGTCGACGCGGGGTTGCTGCCAAAGGACTATCCGGTCGTGATGCAAGGTTTCTCTGGCTACTCCGGCGGTGGACGCCAAATGATTGAAGCCTACGAAGTCAGCAAAACCGCACCGGCGCTCGATGTTTACGGCCTCAACCTGGAGCACAAACACGTGCCCGAGTTACACGTTTACAGCGGGCTGAGCCGCAGACCCGTTTTCATACCGACCGTGGGCAATTTTCACAGCGGCATGGTCGATCACGTGTGCTTGCACTTGGATCTGCTTCGCGGCGTCACATCAGCCTCACAACTGCACGACTGCTTGGCCGCTCATTACGCCAACAGCACATGGGTCAAGGTGGTCGCACCCAACCCCAACGGACGAACCGAACCCACGGCGCTCAATGGCACCAATGGGCTCGAACTCAGCGTCTACGGCAACGACAAACTGGGCCAAGTGGCGCTTGTTGCCCGGTACGATAATTTGGGCAAAGGTGCCAGCGGTGCAGCGGTGCAAAATCTGCGACTGATGCTGGGCTTGGACTGACCGGACGCGTCAAACGGGCTGGGTGACGACTTCGCCGCCCAAAACCGCTTCTATCGGCAGCGGCGGGTGCTCCGGGTAAATGACGACGAAAGCTCGCGACGCGTGCAATCGAGCCGCATTGGATGCCGTTCCGGCCTCTTGCATGGCTTGGGCAAGTTGAGTCACGCGGTCGCTCCAGCACAGACCGACGCCGACATCCAATTCGACTGCGCCAGTGGCATCGTCGCCGTGAATGCCACGCAGCGCGACGTCGCGTCGCACGGCGGTTGCCAACCGCATCGTTACTTCCCGCAAATAGTGGGTATCCACTTGGGCCCGAATCAACACCACGAAGCATGAATCAAAGTAGCGACCGAGCAGGTCATTGGGATTGAGCACAGCGCGCATGCGTGCCAAAGTCGCCAGCGCCACTTGGTGCGCCGCAACGCCACCCCGCTCCGCAGCAATCGCATCGTGGTTGAAGACATTCACCAACAGCACCGCTGGCGTCGACCCAAGCGCATTCATGCGGTCAAACTTCAAACCAAATGCGCTGATGAGTTGCTCCCCACTCACCAGGCGTGCCAACTCATCGGTGCTTGTCGCAGACGCGGCTGCGCGACGGCGGTCGTTGCGCATGGCGTTTTGCAAAACGGCTGCAAACGCGGCGCACATGAGCGACAAAACATGCAGTGTGGCCACTGGCCCCCATATCCAAGGACCAAGAACCAATCCAAGGCCACGCTCCGAGCCTATGGCGACCACCCCCGGCATGATCATCAGCGTGGATGCGGTGAGCCAAGCGCTCAGGCGATCTCCCAAAAGCGTCATTTTTATGCAGACCCAGCAACAAGCCGCCAGCACCAGTAGGGCGACCAAACCAGCCGCGACGGTCGCCCAGCGCACCCAATGCCCAGACTGCGCCAGATCCGAAAACTGCGCCAACGGCAGCAGCGGCACCAACGCACACAGGCCAGCACTGGCAATGAGTGCCGAGCGCGACGTGAGGAAATATTGGTCAAGATCCTTGCCGCGCCAAGGAAACCCGAGCCACTGCCGAATGCCGATGATGCCAGCCAAGGTTGTGCAAGCGAGCAACATCGGAATCAACCACGCGACCGCGAATTCGGCAGCGGGTTTCCCGTGCCAATCCATCGCAAACTCGAGCCACCCAGAACTGAAAATGGTGGTTAACAAGCTGATGGCGACATACGCAAACGCGCCCCTCGATGAGCGCGAACCGCGAACAAATCCGTCGAACCCGGTGGCGGTCAACAGCGCCAGCAAGGCGCCGAGATGCACTGAGAAAAGGGTGTAAACCGCTGAATGCATCAAAGCGGGTGGATGTGTCGCATCAGGTGCATTGTCGCTTTGAGCGGCCCACGCACGTCGCCAAATGTCATGCCTTAGTCAACACTTGCTTGAACGCGCGCCAATCAATCAACGTCTTTGTCGCGACTTTGCAACACCCGTTTGATGATGTCACCGCTGAATCCGCGTGCCGCCAAGAAGCGCATTTGCTTGCCCTGCTGGGCAGCATCCACCGCTGTGCCGCAGTCAGCGTTGCCAAACTTCTTGGTCCACACCGCCGTCGCGCGCTCCAGCTCGGTTTCACGCAGTTGCGACGCCACCTGTGCCACCGCTTGAGCATTGACTCCCTTGGCACGCAGCTCGCCAAGCACCCGTTGCGCACCCAATTTTGGCGCGCGGCGGTGCAGCAACGACTGGGCTGCACGCTCGTCGCTCAAAAACCCCTTGGCCTGTAGCTCGTCGAGCAACTCATCTAAACCCGACTTTGGCTCGCTACTTGCAACCGCCTCGTCTGCAGAGGCCACGTGCGGCGCGAGCTTTCGCGCGAGCTCAACCCGTGAATATTCGCGAGTGGACAAAGCGCGCAGAGCCCGGCCTTTCATTGTGGGCTGGTTGGGTACAAACGCCATATCTATATAAATTTGATAGCAACAAACCCAATGAATCTGGTGACCAAGAGCGAATATTTCATCGAAAACAACCCAAAAGGGTCATTTGCAGCTTGAAAACTGGGTTACCCCGCCAAGCGTCTTGATTTCGGCCAGTTTGGCCCGAAGCGCTTCGTCGACCGCGGGTAGTTTGAGCCGCTGAACTTGAGTCTCGGGCTTCTCCTCCAAGGCTCGTCCGGTTCGCACGCCACGCCGCACAGCATCGGCCAGCAAGGCAAGCGCGCCGTCGCGGGTCGCAGCCGACCCCAAGGACAACCCGGGCTCCAGGTCGGTACGGCGCAAGGTCTCGAAGTTCACGCTCAAGGCGCGCAACTCGACTTTTTTCCGGGCAACAGCCTCCGCACTCGGGTATTTGCCCATGTAAACAATCCACCGCGCCGGCTCAACGGCGGCATCGATTTGCCAATTATTGGAACCAATCAGCGCGGGTAGCCCACCCCTCAGCGCGTTGGCTTGCGCGTCAGACAAATTGGGCGACAGGTAACACTCAAGCGGTTTGGCGGCCGCGGCTTCGAGTTTTTTCGCTTCTTCGGGCTTGAGCAACTTGAGCGTCTCGGCCTTGATTTGTTGCTCGATGCGTTGAGGCTCGCGAGTGGCGGCCGGCCCCAAACCCCACATTTGCAGATGGCCTTGATGCCAAGCGAAGTAGGCCAAGTTGGCCGTGAGAAGCAAAAAAGCGATGGCTTTGATCATGAGTGGGGTGTTTTATCGCGGCTTGACGCTGACTTCGTCGCTGCTGACGCGTCGCTCGCCCGATTGAGTATGCACGACCAGCGCGCCCAAGGCATCGACGCCTTGAACCGTGCCCCACACACCGTCGGACAAAGTGACGTCAACGCCCGCCAGTGCGCACCGCGCATGAAATCTCGCCTGCAACGGCGCAAAACCTTGCGCCTCGAAGCGCTTGATCGCGCGTACCCAAGCAGGCAACACGGCCATGGCCGTGCTCGCCACGTCGGCCATTGGCAGCATCTCGCGCAAACAAGCACTTGGGGTTCGAAGATCGGTATCGGTTCGGGCGGTCAGATTAATGCCCACACCGAGCACGCACCAACGCGCGGGCGCTGTGTGCCCATGCGCCAGCAGCAATGCGGGGCTGACGGTGGCCGTTTCAATCAAAATTCCACCCAATTTGCGACCGTTGGTGCCTTGGTCAACCCACAAATCGTTGGGCCATTTGAGGGTGATGTCTGGATGCAAAGCGTCAGCAATCGCCAACCCACTGGCCAGCGACAAGCCAGACCAGTCGCGGGGGTTCAACACGAGCCCCACTGACACCATCAACGACGCACCGGCCTCACCCAGCCAACTGCGCCCCAAGCGCCCGCGCCCCGCGGTTTGGCGCAAGCCCACCAAAACAGCCGAACTCAAGTCGCCCGCCTTGGCGCGCTCGAGAAGCCGGGTGTTGGTTGAGTCAACCTCGGGCATCACATCGACGCTCAAACCGCCCAGCAGCGGCGCACACACAACTCGCAGGGCCGCGGCCAGCTCGTCCTCATTGGGCTGCGTTGACCCCGGCATGCTCGGGCTAGCGCTCGATTGCCTTCATTTGCGCCGCTTGGGGGCTAGCAAGGTGCCCCGGCAATTTGGCGCGCCGCACCAGCATGGGTATTGCGCTTTGAGCTTGGGGGTGTAGCGCTCGTCAATGGTCAACCCATAGTCGTAGTTGAGCTCGGTGCCCGCCGCAATGGCGGTTGCAGCTTTGATGAAGACCCGACCATGGAGTTCGTCCGCTTCGCAATTGGGCGCACAGCTGTGGTTGATCCAGCGCGAGGAGTTGCCACCGTACTTGGCGTCTAAACAATCACCGCCTTCAAGCGAAAAGTAAAACGTGTGAAACGGATCAAGCGGGTCGTGCGGGTGGCGCGACAGGGCTTCCTCCCAGTCGATGCGTTCGCCCGTGTACTCAATCAACACCTCGCCTTCGGCCAAGTCCACGACCGCAAAAACCCCTTTTCCGTGGACACCCGAACGCCGCACCAGGATGCGTTTGCCCCCAGATTGAACGACTGCACCCGATGTGCTGGTGGTGATTTTTTTCGACACGGCGTTTTTTTGGTATGTTGGTTACGTACACGTGTGCCTGCGCACATGCCTGTGCGTGCGTGTGCACGCACGCGAGAACGCTTGAATTGTAGTGACCATGAAAACACTGATCGTTGCCGAGAAACCCTCTGTCGCCCAAGACATCGTGCGTGCGCTCACGCCCACCAGTGGCAAGTTTGAAAAAATGGCCGAGCATTTTGAGAACGACGACTACGTTGTCTCAAGTGCAGTCGGGCATTTGGTCGAGATCGCCGCGCCCGAGGCCTACGACGTCAAACGCGGTAAGTGGAGCTTTGCCCATCTGCCCGTCATCCCGCCGCATTTCGACCTGCGCCCGATAGACAAAACCAAGACGCGGCTCAACGCCGTCGTCAAACTCGCTCGGCGCAAAGACGTCAACGCCCTCATCAACGCCTGCGACGCAGGCCGAGAAGGCGAGTTGATCTTTCGATTAATTGAACAATACGCAGGCAGTGAAAAAGCCGGTGTGACCACAGCCCTGGGCAAGCCGGTGTCGCGCCTGTGGCTGCAAAGCATGACCCCACAGGCCATTCGAGACGGCTTCACCAAGTTGCGCAGCGACAAAGACATGCGGCCGCTGGCTGACGCCGCCCGTTGCCGCTCTGAGGCCGATTGGCTGGTCGGCATCAATGGCACGCGCGCCATGACTGCCTTCAATTCGCGCGACGGGGGCTTTTTCTTGACAACCGTGGGCCGGGTGCAAACCCCCACTTTGGCCGTTGTTGTGGTTCGAGAAGAGCAAATCCGCAAGTTTGTGAGCCGAAACTACTGGGAAGTTCACGCCAGTTTTGCCGCAGCCGCGGGTGAGTACAGCGGCAAATGGTTTGACCCGGCTTTCAAGAAGGACGACACCGACCCCGAACGACGGGCCGACCGAACTTGGGCCGAAGCCAAGGCGCGCGAGATCGCAGACGCGGTGCGCGGCAAGGCGGCCACCGTCACAGAAGAGAGCAAACCCACCACCCAAGCCTCGCCACTCTTGTTTGACTTGACCTCATTGCAGCGCGAAGCCAACGGGCGCTTTGGTTTTTCGGCCAAGACGACCTTGCAGCTTGCCCAAAGCCTCTACGAGCGCCACAAAGCACTGACTTACCCCAGAACCGACAGCCGAGCCCTGCCTGAAGACTATGTCCCTGTGGCCAAGCAAACGTTTGAAATGCTTGCCGACAGTGGCATGCGTCACCTCGCGCCACACGCCTTGGTGGCACTGAACAACAACTACATCCGACCGTCCAAGCGCATCTTTGACAACGCAAAAGTTAGCGATCACTTCGCCATCATCCCCACCCTGCAAGCCCCAAGTGGCTTGAGTGACGCCGAGCAAAAGCTGTACGACTTGGTGGTCAGGCGCTTCATGGCGGTGTTTTACCCCAGCGCCGAGTACCAAATCACGACCCGCATCTCTGAGGCGGCGGGGCATCGCTTCAAAACCGAGGGCAAGGTGTTGGTCAAGCCGGGTTGGCTTGCAATCTACGGCAAAGAAGCCCAAGACCCCGAAGCCGATAAAAACAGTGAAAAGAGCGAAAGCTCACAGGTGCTGGTCGCAGTTGGCCCAGGCGAGCGCCCGATCATTGACTCGGCGGATGCCAAAGGCCTCAAAACCCGCCCCCCTGCACGCTACTCCGAGGCCACCTTGCTGGGTGCCATGGAGTCGGCTGGC
This sequence comes from Comamonadaceae bacterium, assembly GCA_031421855.1. Taxonomy (GTDB): domain Bacteria; phylum Pseudomonadota; class Gammaproteobacteria; order Burkholderiales; family Burkholderiaceae_C; genus JAAFHN01. The sequence goes on along the minus strand of JANOPN010000078.1, from coordinate 57,864 downwards.
AAGAACATCGAAGACGAGGAGTTGCGCGCCGCCATGCGCGAGAAAGGCTTGGGCACGCCCGCGACGCGTGCATCCATCATCGAAGGCTTGCTGCTTGAAAAATACATGCTGCGCGATGGCCGCGAAATGATCCCCACAGCCAAAGCGTTCCAATTGATGACGCTGCTGCGGGGCTTGGAAATTGAGGAGTTGTCAAAACCCGAGCTCACGGGGGACTGGGAATACAAGCTCAGCGAAATGGAGCAAGGTCGCCTCAAACGCGACGACTTCATGGCCGAAATTGCGGCCATGACCGAGCGAATCGTCAAAAAAGCCAAGGAATTCGATCGGGATACCGTGCCGGGCGACTACGCCACTTTGACCGCTGCGTGCCCCAAATGCGGCGGCGTGATCAAGGAGAACTACCGCCGATTCGCCTGCGCCGGGGGTGGCACTGCGAGCACCGAGCCCTGCGGATTTTCGTTCACCAAAACCCCGGGCGGACGCACGTTCGACGTCACCGAAGCCGATCAGTTTTTGCACGACAAACGCATCGGCCCATTGGAAGGCTTTCGCTCCAAAGCGGGCTGGCCGTTTGTCGCGGAACTCGCCTTGGTCTACAACGAGGACGACAGCAATTTCAAACTGGAATTCGATTTTGGCGACGACAAGCTGGAGCCTGGTGAGGTCGTCGACGTGAGCGGGCAAGAAGCCTTGGGCGCCTGCCCCAAGTGCGCCAGCCGCGTGTTTGAGCTGGGCAAAAACTACGCCTGCGAAAAAACCATGGGCAGCGAGCCCAGTTGCGACTTCAAAAGCGGCCAAATCATTTTGCAACAACCCATTGCGCGCGAGCAAATGCAAAAGCTGCTGGCTAGCGGCAAAACCGATGTGCTGGACAAATTTGTCAGCATGCGCACTCGCCGACCATTCAAGGCCATGCTGGCGTGGAATGCCGAAGAGGGCAAGGTGACGTTTGAGTTTGCGCCGCGCGCGCCAGGCGAAGTCACGCGCGGCGGTGGCCGCTACGCCGCGTCCAAAGCGGCGGCGGCTAAAAAAGCGCCCGCCAAGAAAGTTGCTACAAAAAAAGTAGCAAAGAAGTCAATAGATACGGAGACCAAGGCCGAAAAAGCACCTAAATCGACCGCAAAACCGGTTACAGCGGCCAAAAAGCGCGTCTCCGCGCCCAAGGTGGGTACCTTGACCCCCAGCGCCGCGTTGGCCAACGTGATTGGCGAGGGCTTGGTTGCCCGCACCGAAATCGTCAAGAAGTTGTGGGAATACATCCGCACCAACAACTTACAAGATGCCGCCGATAAACGCAACATCAACGCCGATGCCAAACTCTTGGCGGTGTTTGGCAAACCCCAGGCGACCATGTTTGAGCTGGCGGGCATCATCGGCAAGCACATCAGCTGATGGCAACACCCGGCCTGTTTGGTCAACCACGCATCGTTTGGGCGTTTTTGCTGGGCAATTGGGTCATCGGGGCCGGGGTGATGCTCGTGCCCGGCATGTTGGACGTGCTGGCGCACGATTTAGGCGTGAGCATTCCGGCGGCCAGCGCGCTCATTGGCTTGGCTGCCGTCGTGATGTGCATCGGTGCGCCTGTCTTTGCCAGCCTGACCAGCCGCTGGGATCGCCGCGTCTTGCTCAGCGGCTCATTGGCCCTGTACGGTGTGTCGCACATGCTTTGCGCTTTGGCCCCCAACTACGCCACGTTGTTGCCCTTGCGCATGGCCTCTGTGGTCGCAGCAGCCATCTTCACCCCACAGGCATCGGTGACGCTGGGAATGTGCTTGGCACCCGAGCGGCGGGCATCGGCAATCACATTTGTTTTCTTGGGCTGGTCGTTTGCTTCCGTCATTGCCATGCCGCTGGCGGCATGGTTGGGTGCGCATGTGGGTTGGCGGTACACGTTTTTCGGGTTCGGGTTGCTGAGCTTGGGCGGCGCATGGGTGGTTGCAAAGGCCACGCCGCGCGGGCTCATGGGCGTGCCGCTGCCGTGGTCGGCCTGGGTTGCGGTAGCCAAGCACCCGTCGTTGATTGCAATTTTGCTGGTCACCGGCGCAGCCGGTACCGGTCAATTCAGCACCTGGGCGTTCATCGCGCCGTACACCAAGACCTTGGTTGCACCCACGCCTGAGGTGTTCGGCATCATGCTGTTTTGCTTTGGATTGGCGGGCATGCTGGGCAATGTGCTGGCCTCAAAAAACGCGGCTCGTGCAGGCCGACGCTTGGGTGGGGCGCATCGCACCGTCGACATGTCTTACACGTCAATGTCCGCTGGCTTATGCGTCTTGATGATTTCGGGCGGCGCGTTCGTTCCGTTTTGTATCGGCATGTTTTTGTGGGGCATCGGTGTTTTTGCCGGCAACTCGTCGCAACAAGCACGGCTACAGGCTACATCGCCCCAGTTAGCGGGCGCATCTTTGGCGCTCAACACCAGCATGATCTACCTCGGGCAGGCCTTGGGCACGGCAATCGGCGCGACGGTAATCTCGTCGAGCGGCTATGCCTGGCTGCCGGTCACCGGCGCAGTCTTGCTGGCAAGTGCCGTATTTTTGTCGCTTCGCGCGCAGGCTCGCGTGGACTCCCAATGAGCCAGCACAAGAGCGACCGAGTGTTGCTGCTCGGTCGCTTGTCAATATCAGTTGACTTCCGTGACGAAGTTTTCGCGGGTGCGACGCACTTTTTGCAGGTTCACCAGCCAATCGCCCTCATCCGCCCGGTAACCCAAAGGCATGATGACCACGCTGCGCAGACCTCGAGACTTCAAGCCCAAAATCTCGTCTAGCGCGTTGGGATCAAACCCCTCCATCGGCGTGGCGTCCACTTGCTCTTGCGCTGCGGCAATCAAGGCTGTGCCAACTCCGATGTAAGCCTGACGAGCGGCGTGCTGGTAATTGACCTCGGCATCGCGTTTGGGGTACAGGCCCAGCAGCATTTGGCGGTAACTCTCCCAGCCTTCATTTTTGATGCCCCGCTGGTCGTTCACGAGGTCGAACATCATGTTGATGCGCTCAGCCGTGTAGTTGTCCCACGCGGCAAAAACCAACAAATGTGATCCGTCGGTGACTTGTGCTTGGTTCCAGGCAATCGGCTTGATCCGCTCGAGCACCGCTTTATTGGTCACAACAAACACCTCAAAAGGCTGCAAGCCGCTCGAAGTCGCCGTTAAGCGAATGGCTTCCAAGATGCGGTCAAGTTTGTCTTGAGGCACAGCTTTGGCCGGGTTCATTTTTTTGGCAGCATAGCGCCATTTGAGGCTTTGGATCAGATCGGACATTTGGGCTTAGAAATAGTGACTTGACTCCAGCACGTTGGGCCGGTTCACCACTTTTCAACCCATCACGGTGTGGGCATCAAGGTATCGATTTCTTGCTGCATGGCTTGCACAAGCTGAGCATAAAGTTTTAGTTTTTCGGCGGTTTCACGCATTCGCACCGCGATGCGAAGGCTCACCGCCATCATGAGCTTGGCACCCACGGATGGATCGTCTTGCATCAAGTCTTCAAGCGCATCGCGACTCAAAATGGCGCATCGCAAGTCTGACGCCGCAGTGCACGATGCCGAGCGAGGCTCGCCATCGACCAAACCCATCTCGCCTATCAAGCTGCCGGGGCCAAGCACGGTCATCGTCACGGGCGAAACACGGCTCACGACCAAACTCTCAACCGTCACGTCACCTTCCAACACCAAAACCATGAAGTCGGTGCGTTCGTCACCTTCAGCGATGAAAGTCTCGCCTTCTTTGATGCGAAGTGGCTGCATGAAAGACACCACGGTTCGTGAGTCCTCCAAACTGAGCTGCATCAAAGCAGTCGGCGCGCACAACAACTCAGCCGCGAGGTCCGCGCTGGCTGAGCCACTCGTTGATCGATTGCGCTCGGCTCGCCTCGCTGCCGCGTTTGAGGCGGGGTCTTTTCGCGAGAACAGTGTTTTCAGCATCGAGATCTTTTCAACAAATGTGTATTTAGCGGCATTTTGCGCCCGAGTCGCAGTGTATGCCGTTGCGACCATTTGCGCCGCGTTTAAAATCATGGTTTTCGAGGAGCGTTGCAGCCAAATCGTCACAGCCGACGGTTTCGCCAGGCTCGGAATCAGGATCAGGCATTCACTCAGTGCCCCGTCCACCGCAACGACGCTCGACTGACCCTTTCACAGTCGAGCCCATGAACGCCACAGCATCCCCCGCCAGTCCCGCCAAGCCCAACGCTCCCGGCCCCATGCGTTTGTCTGGCCTTGAGCCCTTGTTCATCGGTCAAGGCAGCTTGTTCGTCAACATCGGTGAGCGCACCAATGTGACGGGCTCCAAAGCGTTTTCTCGCATGATTTTGAACGGTCAGTTTGAAGAGGCCCTGGCCGTTGCGCGCCAGCAAGTAGAGAACGGCGCACAAATCATCGACATCAACATGGACGAAGCCATGTTGGACAGCCAAGCGGCGATGGTGCGGTTTTTGAACCTGATTGGCAGCGAACCCGACATTTCTCGCGTGCCCGTGATGATTGACAGCTCCAAATGGTCGGTCATCGAAGCCGGGTTGCGCTGTGTGCAGGGCAAAGCCATCGTGAACTCGATCTCGCTGAAAGAAGGCGAGGCCGCTTTTTTTGAGCAAGCCAAGCTGTGCAAACGCTACGGCGCGGCCGCCGTGGTGATGGCTTTCGACGAAAAAGGCCAAGCCGACACTTACCAGCGCAAGACCGAAATCTGCGCTCGCGCGTACAAATTGCTGACTGAAACCATCGGTTTTGCGCATGAAGACATCATTTTTGACCCCAACATCTTTGCCATCGCAACCGGCATCGAAGAGCACAACAACTACGCGGTGGACTTCATCGAGGCCACGGCGTGGATCAAGGCCAACTTGCCTGGCGCGAAAGTCTCGGGTGGCGTGAGCAATGTGAGCTTCTCATTCAGGGGCAATGACGCGGTTCGGGAGGCCATTCACACGGTGTTTTTGTACCACGCGATCAAAGCGGGCATGGACATGGGCATCGTCAACGCCGGCATGGTGGGTGTGTACGACGCGCTCGACCTTGAGTTGCGTGAGCGCGTGGAAGATGTCGTGCTCAACCGCCGAGCGGACGCGGGCGAGCGCTTGGTTGAGGTGGCCGAACTGGCCAAAGGTGCCGTCAAAGACGACACGGCTCGAAACGCTTGGCGCGCGCTTGACGTCAACGCACGCCTGTCGCACGCCTTGGTGCACGGCATCACCGAACACATCGTGGTCGACACCGAGGAGTGCCGCGCCGCGCTCATGGGGGCAGGCGAGCGACCTTTGGCTGTGATCGAAGGCCCATTGATGGCGGGCATGAACGTGGTGGGCGACTTATTTGGCCAAGGCAAAATGTTTTTGCCCCAGGTGGTCAAATCGGCTCGGGTGATGAAGCAAGCTGTCGCGCATTTGATTCCGTACATCGAAGAAGAAAAGCGGCAAATGGCCGCTGCAGGCCAAGACGTGCGCAGCAAAGGTCGCATCGTCATGGCAACGGTCAAGGGTGACGTGCATGACATTGGCAAAAATATCGTCACCGTGGTGCTGCAATGCAACAACTACGAAGTGGAAAACATGGGCGTGATGGTAGCCGCGCACGACATTTTGGCGCGCGCCAAAGCGTTCAATGCCGACATCATTGGGCTGTCGGGCTTGATCACACCGAGCCTTGAAGAAATGCAGCACGTCGCCACCGAGATGCAGCGTGACGCCTATTTTTTGAGCCGCCAAACCCCGCTGCTCATCGGTGGCGCCACCACTAGCCGCGTGCACACTGCCGTCAAAATTGCACCACATTACGACGGCCCTGTCATCTACGTGCCCGATGCCTCGCGCAGCGTCGGCGTGGCCTCGGGGCTGCTCAGCGACAACCGCAACGCCTATTTGAACGAGGTGAAGACCGACTACGCCCACGTTCGCCAGTTGCATGCCAACAAAAAACAAACGCCGCTTTGGCCGCTGGCCAAAGTGCGCGCCAATGCGTTTCAAGCCGATTGGGCGAGCTACGAGCCGACTCGCCCCAGCTTCATTGGCAAGCGTTCGCTCAAGAATTTTGACCTCGCCACGCTTGCCAAATTCATCGATTGGGGACCGTTTTTTCAAACTTGGGACTTGGCCGGCCCATACCCGGCCATCTTGACCGACGAGGTTGTGGGTGTGCAGGCTAGCCAAGTGTTTGCCGACGCGCAGGCCATGCTCAAGCAGCTCATTGACGGCCGCTGGCTCACGGCCAACGGGGTCGTGGGCCTCTACCCTGCCAAGCGCCTGGGTGATGATGACATCGCGCTGTACGCCGATGAAGCCCGCAGCGAACCGCTGTTGGTGTGGCGCGGTCTGCGACAGCAAGCTGAGAAGCAAAGCATCGACGGCGTGATGCGTGCCAGTTTTGCGCTGGCTGATTTTGTGTCGCCAACCGCTGATTACGTGGGTTGTTTCGCCGTGACCACTGGCCTGGGCGCTGAGCTGCGCGAAGCTAAATTCATGGCCAACCTTGACGACTACGGCTCCATCATGTTCAAAGCTTTGGCTGATCGCTTGGCCGAGGCTTTTGCCGAATGCTTGCACCACCGGGTGCGCACAGAGTTGTGGGGTTATGCCAAGGCAGAGTCCCTGAGCGTTGACGACATGATTGGCGAAAAATACCAAGGCATTCGACCCGCGCCGGGCTACCCGGCCTGCCCTGATCACTCAGTCAAAAAAGATGTTTTTGCACTCCTTGACTGCGCAGACATTGGCATGTCACTGACTGAGAGCTTGGCGATGTTGCCGGCGGCCAGCGTCAGTGGCTTTTTCATCGCCCAGCCGCAGTCGCGTTACTTCAACGTGGGCAAAGTTGCCCCTGACCAAATAGCGGACTTGGCTCAACGCTCGGGCGCCGACACGTCTATGTTGGAGCGCAGTTTGGCTGCGCTCATGTGAGGCATTGATTTCACCCGTTAGCATGCGAAACCGCACGCGACGGGGCGCAACTGTTGCTTTGTCGAGTCGGCCCGAGCATGTCGTCGCGCGTTGTTGATTGGACTTACGCAAAATTGTCCCAGCAAGGCGCAGCGACGACGACAGTGCGAACAGCATGGCTAGGAGCTGCAACGCGGCTGGGGCGGTTTTGCGTAAGTCCTAGTTGATTCATCTACCACTGCCTTGGAGGCAACCATGTCTGCACTCACCCTTCGCTCCATCACGCTGGCCGCCAGCATTGCCATCAGCGGCATCACAGGCATGGGGGGCACGAGCGCCATGGCGCAAATTCAGGCGGCTCCAGCGGTGGCCGCACCCGCCTCGATCGCCATCAAGTCAGCACCAACAGCGTCCCAAATCGCCGCTGCACTGGCCATTGCCAAGCTGTGCGACACCTGCGGCACGGTTCAAGAAGTTCGCCAAGAAAAGCGAAAAGGTTCGGGTGGCGCCTTGGGTTTGATCGGCGGCGCGGTGGCCGGTGGTGTGTTGGGCAACCAAGTTGGCGGCGGTGACGGCAAAAAAGTCGCTACGGTAGCCGGTGCTGCAGGCGGCGCATTGCTGGGCAACGAGTTGCAAAAACGCTTGAATCGCAAAACGATCCACATCACCTCGGTCAAGATGAAAGACGGCTCAGCTCGCGTCTACGAATCTGAAACTGCACCGGTCTGGGCGGTGGGCGATACCGTGCGCTTGGACGGCGCTGGCTTTGTGAAACCCTGACAGACTTGCCAGAGTTGAGGCGACTCAAGCGGGTTCGGTCAAGCCAAATCGCGCCATCACCTCAGGCGAGCGGTGCAAGCCAAATTGGCGCGCGACGTCAAATGCGCGAGTCGCAGCCCGCTCACGGGGCACATCCGCGTGACGGCTTGCCGTAATCAGCTCGTTTTTCATGCTGTGCTCCCAACCCACGAGCTCGGTCACGCTCACCCGATAACCCGCAGCCTCAAGGCGCAGGCAGCGCAACACATTGGTGAGTTGGCTGCCAAATTCGCGGGTGTGGTGGGCATGCCGCCACAGCTCGCTGAGCGGCTCCGTGGCAGATTTGCTCTTGATCGCCCGAAAAGAGGCGGCCAGCATCGCCTGACAGCACGGCACCAAGACCACATGCTCAGCGTTGGCGCTCAAAGCGAAGCTGATCGCGTCATCCGTTGCGGTGTCACAGGCGTGGAGCGCCGTGACCACATCGACCTGGCCCAATTGTTTTGAGTCAATCACGGCAGCATCCACGGCCAAGAAGTTCATGCCCTTGAAGCCAAATTCGCCGGCCAGCGCTTGGCTGCGCGACACGAGCTCGGGCCGCCACTCAATGCCGGTGATGCGCCCAGGGTCAGCCGCGACTTGCCTGGCGAACCAAGCGTCCCACAACATGAACCCCAAATACGACTTACCCGCCCCAAAGTCGACCAAATGTGGCGCATGACCGCCTTTGCCAGCAACGGCACCTAATAGCGGCGTGATGAACTGCACCAAATGGCGCACTTGCTTGAGCTTGCGTCGGCTGTCTTGGTTGATGCGGCCATCTGCCGTCAAGATGTGCAAGGCCTTGAGCAGCTCAGTCGAGGTGCCGACGGGCAGGCCTAATTCGGCGAGTGGGTCTTGGATTTGTCGTTTGCTTTGAGTCGCCATGGCTGCATTGTCTCAAAGTCAACACAATCAAAAATGATAGCATTAAACCCAATGGAATCGGCGACCAAGTGCCAAAAAGTCATCGAATTGCACTCAAAATGACTGGCAAAGGGCCTCAGAGCCAGTCGGGTCACAATGAGCACCATTCAACCGCCCTTCGAAAAAAACCCATGTCGATACCCCAGCCCACTGATTTGCGCGAACGACACCGTTTGGGGCTACCCATCGTCAACGGCTGGCTAAGCATGCCCAGTGGGTTTGGGGCTGAGTTGGCGGCGCGCGCGGGATACGACTCGCTCACGATTGACATGCAGCACGGCATGGTGGACTTCTGCGACGTGCTGCCGATGCTGCAAGGCACCAGCATCGTCGGCACACCCACCTTGGTGCGGGTGCCCTCAGCCTTTGACCACGTCTGTGTAGAAGTGATGATGAAAGTGCTGGACGCTGGGGCGCACGGCGTGATCGCCCCGCAAATGGACTCACCTGCCATCGCTCGTCAAATCGTCGATGCGTGCCGCTACCCGCCGCTTGGGCAGCGATCCAGCGGTGCGACTCGCGCCTCTTTCGCCCTGGGCTCGACCCAAACACCGTATGCCAAAAGCGCCAACACATCGGTGCTGGCCTTCGGAATGATCGAATCACAAGCCGCGCTCGACGACTTGGATGCGATTTTGGATACCCCCGGGCTCGACGGCATCTACATTGGCCCCAACGACTTGAGCCTGTCTCTCGGTGAGCCGGCAGCCAGCGAGCCCACCTCGCAACGCGTGGTCGATGCAATTGAACGCATTCGACTCAGCGCGCAGTCGCGGGGCTTGATTGCGGGTATTTTTTGCTCCAACGGCGAAGCCTGTGCCATGCGCCTCAAGCAAGGTTTCAACATGGTCACGCCTGCGCACGATGTCGCAGCACTGATGCAGGGGCACAGCCAACGATTGAACGCTGCGCGGTCTGTTTCAGCCCCAATCAGCAGCAGCAAGGGCTACTGATAAGTGATAAATTGATAGCAACAAACCCAATAAATACCGAGACCAAGAGCAAATATGTCGCAAAATATCATCCCATACCGCACCGCAATCGCGGGCAGCCTGCCTAAACCGGCTTGGCTGGCCGAAACCCAAAAACTGTGGCCTCAATGGAAGCTACAAGGCGACGAACTCAAGCAAGCCAAGGCGGATGCGACCGTCATGTGGATCAAAGCCCAAGAGGACGCCGGCTTGAGCACCATTGGCGACGGCGAGCAAGCCCGCCAGCATTTTGTTCACGGGTTCCTGGAGCAAGTTGAGGGCATTGATTTTGAGAACAAAGTCAAAATGGGCATTCGCAACAACCGCTACGACGCGATGGTGCCCCAAGTGGTGGCACCGTTGCGCCTCAAGGGCCGCGTGCACGCGTTTGAGGCGCAGCTCGCCCGCGCCACGACTCAGCGCCAGCTCAAGTTCACCCTACCCGGGCCTATGACGATTGTGGACACCGTGGCCGACCGTTTTTATGGCGACAAGGTCAAGATGGCATTTGCTTTTGCAGAACTGCTCAATACCGAAGCGCTAGCCCTTGAAGCCGACGGCGTAGACATCGTGCAGTTCGACGAGCCCGCCTTCAATGTGTACATGGATGAAGCCGCCGACTGGGGCGTAGCCGCGCTTGAGCGCGCTGTGCGCGGGCTCAAATGCACGACCGCGGTGCACATTTGCTACGGCTACGGCATCGAGGCCAACAACGCCTGGAAAAAGACGCTTGGTTTGGAGTGGCGACAGTATGAGAAGGTGTTTCCCGCGTTGGCCAAGAGCCCCATTCACCAAGTGAGCTTGGAGTGCGCGCACTCTAGCGTGCCCATGGATTTGATTTCGCTGCTTAGCGGCAAAGACGTGATGGTCGGCGTGATTGATGTGGCCAGTGACGTGATCGAGACGCCGCAAGAGGTGGCTGAAATCATTGGCAAAGCTTTGCAATTTGTACCCCGCGAACGCCTCATCGCCTGCACCAATTGCGGTTTAGCCCCAATGAGCCGAGAAGTGGCGCTGGGCAAGCTGCGTGCACTCAGCGCCGGGGCGGCCTTGGCCGGTCTGGGCTAAATAAAAATGGGACAGCCCACCGCGCATGCACTGGGAACCGTGTACGGCTGTTTGCTCAACAGCCGCTCGCAGTGGCGCGCCGCTGAGCTCATCGCTCTAGCCGCGCCGTACCAAGCTGCGCCTAAGCACCCGGTGCTCTTTGTCAAGCCGCGCAACACCTTCAACGCCACGCCCACGGTGAGTGTGCCGCGCGGTCACGAGGCATTGAGCGTCGGCGCAAGCCTGAGCTTGGTCTTCATGCCGAATTTTGCGATAAATCCGACCTTGGTCACCGAATCCATTGAGTCTGTTGCTACTGATTCAATAGCGTGGTGTCAGCTCATGATCGACTGGCATTTGCCGCACTCGGCATCTAGTGGCGGTTTCTATCGGCCACCGCTCAAGTTCAACGCCCACGACGGCTTGCTGGGATTGGGCGCGCCCCGGGTGGCCATCGGGGGGCCACTGGCTGAGCTGGCTTTGATTGAGTTGGTGCTCGAAATTGACGGCGTTGATGTGCTCAGCTGGCGGCTCACAAACACCGTGCGCAGCCCCAGCCAATTGCTGGTGGATGTGACCGCGTTCATGACGCCGCAGCCGCTTGATGCACTCATGCTGGGGCACGCCACCGGGCCAAATGGCGAGTTACCGCTGGCGCGACTGGGTCAGCACGTCAAGCTGCACTCACCCACACACCCCAGCCTTGGCTCCATCACCCAAACCTTGGTCGCCGAATGAAACACGCCCTCATCACCCACCGAGGCGAGTTGCAATGGGTCACAGCCGTTGGTGCTGACCCGACCGAGCTGCGGTTGCGCTCGGGTGAATCGCTCGCAGTTGCTGATGTGGAGCGCTGGCATCCGCCCCTGCCCGACGCACTGGACGGGCCGCGCACCATTGCGTGCTTGGGCCTCAACTACGCCAAACACGCCAAAGAGCTGGCGTTTGCGCCGCCTGTCGAGCCGTTGGTGTTTTTCAAAGGCGAATCCGCCCTGACAGGACACATGCGGCACACCGTTCGCCCCGCACATGCAACCCACATGCACGACGAGTGCGAGCTGGTCATCGTCATCGCAAGCAGCTGCAAACATGTCAGCGAAGAAGAGGCCATGAGCCATGTGCTGGGCTACACGGTTGCAAATGACTACGCCATCAGAGACGACTTAGAAAACTGGTACCGCCCCAATTTTCGAGTCAAAAACCGTGACGCGACCACGCCCATTGGCCCGTGGCTCACCGACGCGGCCGACATCGCCGACCCCATGGCGTTGACCCTGCGAACCGTGGTCGATGGCCAAACGACGCAAACTGGCACCACTGCCGACATGGTGTTCTCGGTGGCGCGACTCATCGCGTACTTGAGCAGCATCATGACTTTGGGGCGCGGCGACATCATTCTCACCGGAACCCCTGAGGGCGTGACCAACTGCCCGGTTGGCAGCGTGGTGGATTGCCAAATTGAGGGCTTGGGCAGCCTGAGAAACACACTGATTGCGCCATCAACATGCACATCAAACACTTAATCAACGGCCGGGAAGTCGATAGCTCCCAAAGCTTTGAGACGAGCAACCCGGCAAACCAGCAAGTTTTGGCAACGGTGGCGCGGGGCGGCGCTGACGAAGTCCAACTCGCGGTCGCCGCTGCCAAGGCCGCCGCGCCCCGCTGGGCCGCAACACCTGCACCAACCCGAGCACGCATCATGCGCAAACTGGGCGACCTCATCGCAGCAACTGCGCCAGAGATCGCACACATTGAGACCCAAGACACCGGGCAGGTCATCTCGCAAACGGCCAAGCAGCTCATACCGCGCGCGGCCGATAATTTTTATTATTTTGCGGAGATGTGCACCCGGGTTGACGGTCATACCTATCCGACTGACACCCACCTCAACTACACCTTGTTTCACCCTGTCGGGGTGTGCGCGTTGGTGTCACCGTGGAACGTGCCGTTCATGACCGCCACCTGGAAAACCGCCCCTTGCCTGGCCTTTGGCAACACGGCGGTACTCAAAATGAGCGAGTTGTCGCCCATGAGCGCAGCCCGTTTGGGCTTGCTTGCGCTTGAGGCGGGCGTGCCGGATGGCGTGCTCAACATCGTTCACGGCTACGGGGCCGAAGCGGGCAACGCCTTGGTGTCGCACCCCGACGTGCGGGCCATATCATTCACCGGGTCAACGGCGACTGGCAACGCGATTGTTCGAAGCGCAGGGCTGAAGAAATTCAGCATGGAACTCGGCGGCAAGTCGCCCTTCATTGTGTTTGAAGACGCCGACCTGGCCCGGGCGCTTGACGCCGCGATTTTCATGATTTTTTCAAACAACGGCGAGCGCTGCACCGCGGGCAGCCGCATCTTGATTCAGCGAAGCATTTACGCCGATTTTTGCAAGGCATTTGCCGCTCGAGCGCAGCGCATCCGCGTGGGTGACCCGCTGAATGACGCGACCACCATCGGCCCGATGATTTCAAAAGCCCACTTGACCAAAGTGCAGCACTACATCCAACTCGGCTTGGCTGAGGGTGCCACGATGCTATGCGGCAACGCGCCTACCGAGCTTGATGCGCACGTCAAAACCGGCAACTTCGTTTGGCCAACCGTGTTTGCCGATGTCGACAACGCCATGAAAATCGCCCAAGACGAGATTTTTGGGCCCGTGGCTTGCCTCATTCCGTTTGACGACGAAGCGCACGCCACGGCGCTGGCCAATGACGTCGCATACGGCTTGTCGAGCTATGTTTTCACCGAAAACCTCGGTCGCGCACACCGCGTAGCCGCATCGGTCGAGGCGGGCATGTGTTTCGTCAATAGCCAAAACGTGCGCGACCTGCGCCAGCCTTTTGGCGGCACCAAAGCCAGCGGAACCGGGCGCGAGGGCGGCACTTGGAGCTACGATATCTTCTTGGAGCCCAAAAACGTCGCGGTGAGCTTGGGAAGCCACCACATTCCGCATTGGGGTGTTTGAATCGGAGCGCCGAAAAGTATTACACTGATCATCAAGTAATACTGATCTCAAGTCAACATGACCCCCGCCCTCACAGTCAAAAGCCAAGTGACGATCCCAAAAGCCATACGCGAATTTTTGGGGATTGCACCCGGTATGCGAATCAAATTTGAACCGTTGGCCGATGGCCGGGTGGCCATCGCTCCTGCTTTGTCCGCCGATGCGCTAGCTCGCAGATTGAAATGTCCCTTTGAGGCGCTAGCCGGGTCGGCAGGCCCAGGACTCAGCACCGATGAGTTGATGAAAATGACTCGTGGCGGCGACTGGAATCAGGCATGAACTTGGTCGACACCAATGTGTGGATCGACATCATCAACAACGACCCGACCTGGAAAGACTGGTCACTTCGCCACCTCAAGTTGGCGAGTGCAACGGGCGGGATCTGCATCAACCCCGTCATTTACGCTGAGCTCGCCACCCGTTACACATCGCGCGAGCAACTCGATGCGGCGCTGGGTCCGACTGGCGTCCAAATGATCGAGCTCTCTCCAGATGCCGCTTTCTTGGCGGGCCACGCGTTTTTACGGTATCGCCAAAGCAAAGGGACAAAGTCGGGCGTTTTGCCTGACTTCTTCATCGGTGCGCAAGCCCAAGCCCAGGGCTTCACGCTCGTGACACGCGACGCAGCGCGATTTCGAAGCTATTTTCCACGCGTCAACCTGCTGGCGCCGTAGCGATTCCAATCAAACCCCATGAGCCTCTACGCCGTTCAAAAGTTTTTGTACCACCTCAACCGAGATCCATCGGTGCAAGCGCGTTGGCGCGATGCGTCGCAGCGCGACTCGTTGTTGGGCGCATACGAGCTTGATGCGCAAGAACTTGACGCGATTGAGCGAGGCGACTTGGGGCTTTTGTATGTGCTGGGCTGCAATGGCCAATTGCTGATGCACTTCGCGCCACTGCTAGGCGTTGCCTGGGCACAATATTTGGAGGCCATGCGAGAAGGCGTGCGCCAGCACGGGCCTGTGCGGGCGGGCATTTACGCCATGACGACATCCACCACCGAGAAAGTTGCCGGACTGTGAACCCAAACCTGCGTATTGCATTCATCGGCGGGGGCAACATGGCCAGCGCCATCATCGGCGGGCTGCTCAATCAAGGCACTCAAGCAGCGAAAATCGTTGTGGTTGAGCCGTTTGAGGCGCAGCGCACCAAGCTACAACGAGATTTTGGGGTGACTGCCTCGGCTGAGGCCGGTGCCGAACTTGCTGCCGCCCAGTTGGTCGTTTGGGCGGTCAAGCCCCAATTGTTTCAATTGGCCGCAGCCCAGGCTTTGCCCCACTTGGCTGGCGACGCCTTGCATTTGAGCGTAGCCGCAGGCGTTCGCAGCGACAGCATTGCGTCTTGGCTGGGTAGCGACCGCATCGTGCGAGCCATGCCCAACACGCCCGCGCTCATCAACCAAGGCATGACTGGGCTGTACGCCCGCGTGCCTGAAGACGCGCCCCCGCAAGTCGACGCCACCGACCTGAGCACGATTGAGCAACTCATGGACACCACGGGCCAGTGGCTGTGGGTGCGAGAAGAAAAGCAGCTCGACGCCGTGACAGCCATCTCGGGCTCGGGCCCGGCCTACGTCTTTTATTGGCTTGAGAGCATGGTTCGAGCGGGTATTGAGCTCGATCTCGACGAAGCCACGGCCAAGACCTTAGCGATACAAACCGTGAAGGGTGCGGTCGCCTTGGCAGCCGCCAGCACTGAAAATTTAGCAACCCTGCGCGCCAACGTCACCAGCAAAGGCGGCACCACCCATGCGGCGCTGGAGTCGTTTCGCGCAAACAAGCTCGACGAGCACATCACCACGGCGATTCACGCCGCCGCGCAGCGAGCCAAAGAGCTGGGCGACGAGTTCGGGCGCTGACTTTTCAAGAGCACGAGTGGCGGTTTGCGCTACCATGTACCATGTTTCGCGCCCAGATGCTCACCGCCACGCTGCTTAAAGCCGCGCTTACGGCCTCGCTCGGCCTGCGCGCCCTTCTTCTCCCGACCTGACCGAGGCCACCCGCTCTCGGTCGCATGCCAACACAACCCCGGCAGGACACCCCATGCAAGACACTTACCAACACACCGCCATCGAAGCCGCCGTGCAGGCCCAGTGGGCGAAGGCTGACGTGTACCGCGTCGGCGAAGACGCGAGCCGACCCAAATACTATGCATGCTCGATGCTGCCCTACCCGAGTGGCAAACTGCACATGGGCCATGTTCGCAACTACACGATCAACGACATGCTGGCCCGTCAATTGCGCATGAAGGGCTTTAATGTGCTCATGCCTATGGGATGGGATGCGTTTGGACTGCCCGCTGAGAACGCCGCCATGAAAAACGGCGTGCCCCCGGCCAAGTGGACGGACGACAACATTGCCCACATGAAGGGCCAAATGCAGGCCATGGGCCTGTCAATCGATTGGAGCCGCGAAATGGCGGCCTGCGACCCCAGCTACTACAAGTGGAACCAGTGGTTGTTCTTGAAGATGTTGGAGCGCGGCGTGGCTTACCGCAAAACCCAAGTCGTCAACTGGGACCCCGTCGACATGACCGTACAGGCCAATGAGCAAGTGATCGACGGCAAAGGCTGGCGTACCGGCGCGACGGTTGAAAAGAGAGAGATTCCCGGCTACTACTTAAAAATCACCGACTACGCCCAGGAGTTGCTGAACTGCGTGGCCGACCCCAGCGCCAAAAACTACTTGAGCGGCTGGCCCGAGCGCGTGCGCTTGATGCAAGAAAACTGGATCGGTAAGAGCGAGGGTGTGCGGTTTGCATTCCCTCACGACATCCTGGGCGCTGACGGCAGCCCCGTCCAGGGCGGGCAGATGCATGTGTTCACCACCCGCATCGACACGTTGATGGGCGTGACCTTTTGCGCCGTTGCGCCTGAGCATCCGCTGGCCGTGCGGGCGGGCCAACTCAACCCCGATTTGATCCCAAAAATCGAGGCGTTGAAAGCCGGTGGCACGACCGAAGCCGAACTGGCCATTAAGGAAAAGGAAGGGGTGGCAACCGGCCTGTTCGTCAAACATCCGTTGACGGGTGAGGCGGTTGCGCTGTGGGTTGGCAACTACGTGCTGATGAGTTATGGCGACGGTGCGGTCATGGGCGTGCCTGCGCATGATGAGCGCGACTTCGCCTTTGCCACCAAGTACCAGTTGCCCATCAAGCAAGTAGTCGCGGTTGACGGCCACAGCTTCAGCGACAGCGCTTGGCACGACAGCTACGCCACCAAGGGCGAGGGCAAAGCCATCCACTCAGGCGAATTTGACGGCTTGAAATTCAAGGCCTGCGCTGAGGCGATCAGTGCCAAGTTGGTGGCGCTGGGCTTGGGCGAGAAAAAAACTACCTGGCGTTTGCGCGACTGGGGCATCAGCCGACAACGCTATTGGGGCACGCCAATTCCGATGGTGCATTGCCCCGAGCACGGCGCGCAGCCCGTGCCCTACGACCAGTTGCCGGTCAAACTACCCGAGGACTGCATTCCTGACGGCTCGGGCAACCCACTGCACAAGCACGAAGGCTTTCACGCCGGAGCGACCTGCCCGATTTGCGGCGCGGTTGCGCGGCGCGAAACCGACACCATGGACACCTTTGCCGACTCGTCTTGGTACTACTTGCGGTACTGTCTGCCCGAGGGCGACCAAGCCGCCTCGAAAGCCATGACCGGCGCGGCGCTGGACTACTGGATGCCCGCCGGTGGCGGCATGGACCAATACATTGGCGGCATTGAGCATGCGATTTTGCATTTGCTCTACGCGCGGTTTTGGACCAAAGTCATGCGCGACATGGGCTTGGTCAAGGTCGACGAGCCCTTCACCAAGCTGCTGTGTCAGGGCATGGTGTTGAACCACATTTACTCGCAAAAAACCGCGTCAGGCGGCAAAGCCTATTTTTGGCCGCACGAGGTTGAAGACGTGCCCGATGAGTCGGGCAAGACCGTCGGCGCCAAGCTCAAAGCAGCCCAGGGCGAGTGGCCGCAAGGCGCGCCCATCACGTATGAAGGCGTGGGCACGATGAGCAAAAGCAAGAACAACGGCGTTGATCCTGCCGGGCTGATTGAGCGCTACGGCGCCGACACCGCAAGGCTGTACACCATGTTCACGGCGCCGCCCGAGGCCACGCTGGAGTGGAATGACGCGGGCGTTGACGGCAGCTATCGGTTCTTGAAACGGGTGTGGGCTTTTGCTAATAAAATGATAGCAGCAAGCCCAATAGATCCGGAGACCAAGGGCCAAAAAGTCATCAAATTGGCGTTGAATGAAGCCTCCAAGCCCGCTTTGGCACTGCGACGCGAAGTCCACAGCTTGCTCAAGCAAATTGACTACGACTACGCTCGCATGCAATACAACACCGTCGTCTCGGGCACGATGAAATTGCTGAACGCTTTGGACGGCTTCAAACCCGGCAACAGCGCCGACTCGTCGGTGGTGACGGAGGGCATGAGCGTGTTGCTGCGCGTGCTTTACCCGGCGTGCCCACACATCACCGCCTCGCTGTGGCAAGAATTGGGTTTTGACGCGCAAATGGGTGGTTTGATTGACGCGCCTTGGCCCGCAGTCGATCAAGCAGCCTTGGTGCAAGACGAAATCGAGCTGATGTTGCAAGTCAACGGCAAGCTGCGTGGATCCATCACCGTCGGCGCAAACGCGACAAAACAAGAAATTGAAGCCGCCGCCTTGACCAGCGACGCGTTTGTGAAACTGGCGCAGGCGGCTGGTGGCGTTGCTGCCAAAAAAGTGGTGGTGGTGCCGGGTCGGCTGGTCAACATCGTGATTTGACGCAAAATCTGACCATGAATGCATCCAAGCGTCGAGTCAGCGCACTGATTCTTGTTGCGCCCGCGCTGGCAGCCCTGTCGGCCTGCGGCTTTCGCTTGCGCGGCGCAGCGATCATGCCGTTTGCGTCGCTTTTTTCTGGCTTTGCCGAGGGCTCGGCGCTGGGCCGCGAATTCAACCGCGCAATGACCGGCAACAACGTCAAGGTCATCGATGTCGCCAGCGATAAGGCGCGCGCCGATGTGGTTTTGGACGTGCTGACCGACACCCGAGAGAAGTCGGTCGTGAGCCTGAACGCGTCGGGTCAAGTGCGCGAGTTTCAACTGCGCATGAGACTCAAGTTTCGGCTGCGAACCCAAGCCGGGCGCGATCTGATTGAAGACACCGAGCTGCTGGCCACGCGCGACATCAGCTTCAATGAGTCAGCCGTGCTCGCAAAAGAAGCCGAAGAGGGCTTGCTGTTTCGCGACATGCAAAGCGATTTGGTGCAGCAACTCATTCGCCGTTTGAGCGCCGTGCGCTTAGCCAACGCCAGCTAGGCCTGACCATGCAAATGGCGCTGGCCCAACTCGCCCCGGCGCTCACACGCGCTCTCAAGTCGCTGTACCTGCTGCACGGCGACGAAGCGCTGCTGCAGCAAGAGGCCGCCGACCTCATTCGCCAAACCGCCAAGACGCAAGGTTTCACTGAGCGAAGCGTGCACATCGTGCAAGGCGCACACTTCAAGTGGGCGGAGGTCTTGCAGTCAGGCATGGAGCGCAGTTTGTTCTCGGACCAGCAGCTGGTGGAGATTCGCATTCCCTCGGGCAAGCCTGGCAAAGAGGGCGGTTTGGCGTTACAAAAGCTGTGCGAATCGGTTCCCAAAATTGACGGCGTGATGTGGCTCGTGTTACTGCCACGTGTGGATTTTGCGACCCAAAAAACCGCTTGGTTTGCCGCGCTGGAGTCAGCGGGAACCAGCATCAAAATCGACACCATCGAGCGCCGCGCCTTACCCGCATGGATAGGTGATCGGCTTCGCCGCGACGGCATGACGGTTGCCTCAGGCGACGAAGGCGCGCGCAGCTTGCAGTTTTTTGCCGACCGGGTTGAGGGCAATTTGCTGGCTGCGCACCAAGAGGTCAGCAAGCTGTCGCTGTTGTACGCGGCCAAACAACCCACCGACCCACGGCAAGCGGCAAGCGTGCCGCCGGTTGTTTTGAGTTTTGAGCAAATCGAGCAAAGCGTGCTCAATGTGGCACGCTTTGACGTGTTCAAGCTGACCGAAGCGGTGCTGAGCGGGCAACTCGTTCGGGTGCAGCGCATGTTGGATGGCCTGCGCAGCGAAGGCCAAGCCGAGGTCTTGGTGCACTACACATTGGCCGAAGAAGTGCGCGCCCTTCGCCGGGTAAAAATGGCCACATCGCGGGGCAAGGCGATGGGTTTGGCGCTGCGCGAAAATCGGGTTTGGGGGCCACGCGAGTCGCTCTATGAACGCATCATTCCGCGGCTGTCGGCCCAGTTTTTAGATGACCAACTGGCAGCCGCGCAAACGGTTGATGGCATCGTCAAAGGCCTGCGCAAGCCGGGCTGGCCTGCCAACGGTTGGGCGGCATTGCAACAGTTGGCCCAAGGTTTAGCCGTGGCCTGCGCGGCACCCGAACCCAGCGGCGGGCGTCGCTGAGCATGTGGCGACCGCCGTGAGCCTCAACACCATCATCACGGCCAACCTGAGCGCCCAGCCGCTCGACCAAGCGCGCGGCCAAGCCCAAAAACCCAAACGCGCCTTGGTTTTGATGGGCGGCGGTGCACGCACGGCCTACCAAGTCGGCGTGCTGCGCGCATTGGGCGCGATGCTGGCGCTGCAACCGGGGGTGAGTCAAAAAAAGTGGCCGCTCGCCATCTTGGTGGGCACGTCCGCCGGGGCACTCAACAGCTCGTTTTTGGCCGCTCGCGCCCACGAAGGCCTGGGCGCAATTGACTCGCTGGCCCAGTTTTGGCGTAGTTTGCGCAGCGACCGGGTCTACACACTCAACGTGCCTGCGTGGATGCGAACCAGCCGCTTGCTCACCGCGGTGGCGCTGGGCAAACGCGCGTCCACCATTGGCGGTGTGCTGGACAACATCGGTTTGATCGACTCGCTGCACCGCGCCATTGCGCTGGGCGACATCGAGCGCAACCTCAACGCGCCAAACTCAGAGGTCAACCTCGACGTTTTGGCGGTCACCGCCTCAAGCTACAGCAGCGGCACGCACTGGACGTTTTGCCAAACGCCCGCTAACGCGCATCTGCCGGGCGCAGCGACTCAGCCTCGGGCCGGTCGCCGAGTCCACAACGAGCCCATCACCATCGAACATTTGGCTGCGAGCAGCGCCATCCCCTTGCTGTTTCCGGCTGCCAGCTTGTATGTCGACGGTCGACGGGAGTTTTTTGGCGACGGCTCGATGCGCCAAGTCTCGCCGCTGTCGGTGCCGATGAAGCTCGGCGCAACCCACGTTTTGGCCATCGGCGTGGGGCAGCCCGACCGAGCCACCCTTGGCGGCGCGGGCACGGCTGAACCAGCCATGCCCAGCACCCCCAGCCTGGGCTTGATCGCGGGGCACGCCATGGCCAGCGTGTTCCACGACACCCTGAGTGCCGACGTCGAGCAAGCCCAGCGCGTCAACGCCACCTTGGCCAGCCTGCCACCCGAATTGCGCCAAGCCGTCGGTTACCGCCCAGTCGAGGTGCTGCAAATCACGCCCAGCCAATCGCTCGATGCCTTGGCAACCCAGCACTTCAACGACCTACCCAAAGGCGTGCGCAACGTCTTAGCCGGTCTAGGAGCCAAAGGCTCGGCCGGTGCCGCACTGGCCAGCTATTTGCTGTTCGAGCCCAGCTTCACCACGGCCTTGGTCAGCCTAGGCGAGCAAGATGCCTACGCGCAAAAAGATGCTCTGATGGCGTTTTTTGGCGTTAACTGATCGCAGCACCGCGACAAGTCTTGGATAATCAAGCCATCGCATCAACGGAGACCACTCCTTGGAACCCCACCCTATTGGGTCGCTTGCGCCTTGATGATTTTGGGCTGCAGGCGACAAATTTTTTAATTTATTGCACCGTGGTCACCGCATTCATTGGGTTTGATGCTATCTAAATAATAGTAGCCCGACAGGCGTTGGCCTTGCCTCACTCAAGACCCCATCATGCTCAACGTCTTCACGCTCGCCAACGGGCGGCTCATTCAAGAAGAAATCGACGCGCTGCAAGAGCTGGCGCAGTTCAAACCCATTTGGGTTGACCTCGAGTCGCCCACGGCTGAAGAAAAGCGCTGGGTGCGTGAACATTACGGGCTCGTCATCCCAGAAGACGCGATGGACGAAGACATCGAGGAGTCGGCGCGTTTTTATGAAGATGACAGCGGACAGCTCAACATCCGCTCCGATTTTCTGATCGCAGACGATGACGATCCGCGCACGGTTCGGGTGGCATTCATCATGAACCGCCAACAAGCAGACGAGCCCGGCCAAGGCATTTTGTTTTCGATCCACGACGAGGACGTGCCCGTCTTTCGCTTGCTGCGTCTGCGCGCGCGACGCATGCCCAATTTGATCGAAGAGGCCAAAGATGTGCTCTTGAAGCTCTTTGATGCCGATGCCGAGTACAGCGCCGACACGCTGGAGCACATTTATGAGGGCTTGGAAGCGGCGGGCAAGCAAGTGCTGAGCAAAGACGTCACCGACGAGCTGGCTGGCGAGGTGCTCGCGGCCATTGCCCGCAACGAAGACATGAACGGGCGCATCCGACGCAACGTCATGGACACCCGGCGAGCACTGAGCTTTTTGATGCGCAGCCGACTTTTGAATGCCGAGCAGTCGCTCGAGGCCAAGCAAATTTTGCGGGATTTGGACAGCCTAGACAGCCACACGGCGTTTTTGTTCGACAAAATCAACTTCTTGATGGACGCCACGGTCGGCTTCATCAACATCAACCAAAACAAGATCATCAAAATCTTCTCAGTGGCCAGCGTCGCGCTGCTGCCACCCACGCTCATTGCCAGCATCTACGGCATGAACATGCAAATCCCCGAGGTGCAAGCGTTGGGAGCGAGTGCTTACTACGCCGTGGTCGCCCTCATGCTCACCAGTGCTTTGGTGCCTATGCTTTATTTCAGAAAGCGCGGTTGGTTGAAGTGAGCTTTGATCCCGCCAAACTGTTGCGCCTCTTTCAGCCCAGCAAGGGCTTGTTTTGGCTGATGGTAGCTCTCAACGGGGCATCGGCGGTGATTTTTTGGGTCGTGCAGACTCGCTCGGGCCAGCTCAGTGACTGGCTCAGGGTGGTGTTGGCCTTGGCGGCGCTGGGTAATGCCTATTTTGGGCTACGCTGCGCGCAGGAGTTGATGCGTGATTCGCCGCCAACGATCGATCAGGCCTGAATCATTTGGTCTGTAAGGCTTTGAGTTCTGTGGCGGTAAGCCACCGCCACTCACCCAGAACCAAGTCGGCGGGTAGCTCAAATTGGCCGATTTTTCTGCGGTGCAAGGCCGTAACCTCGTTGCCCACCGCCGCCAGCATGCGCTTGACTTGGTGGTATTTGCCCTCGGTGAGGGTGAGGTCCAGCGTGTGGTCGCCAGTTTGCTCGGCTGCGGCGGCTGCGACGGGCTTGGGGTCGTCGTGGAGGACAACGCCGCTGAGCAGTTTGTTAATTTGGGCTGGGTCAAGCGGTTTGGCGCAGGTCACCGAGTAGATCTTGGGCACATGGTGTTTGGGCGAACTCATGCGGTGAATGAACACGCCGTCGTCGCTCAGCAGCAGCAAGCCGGTCGTGTTTTGGTCAAGTCGACCAATGCCTTGAACGCCAACGGTTTTGTTGGACGCCGGTCGTTGGCGCAGCGCAAGCGGCAACAAGCTGTAGACGCTGGGCCACACCGAGGGTTTTTGCGAACACTCAACGCCCAAGGGTTTGTTGAGCACCAAATAGGCGCGGGTGCAGTGCACCCAATCAACGCCCGCCACCTGAAACTCCATGCCTTCGATGACCTCCAGCTCGTGGCTCGCATCGGTCAACAACTCGCCATGGACGCGCACATGGCCCTGTTGCACCAAGCCGGCGCAAACGCGGCGGGTGCCAAAACCTTGGGAAAACAACAAGTCATCGATGCGCATTTGGGTCATTTTCAGAATTGTCTAAGACTTACGCAAAATTGTCCCAGCAAGGCGCAGCGAGGACGACAGTGCGAAAAGCACGGCTAGGAGCTGCAACGCGGCTGGAGCGGTTTTGCGTAAAACCTATTGTCTTAGGTTTCAGTGGCGCAGGGCAGTTCACCACCCGTCAGCGCATTTCAGGCCCAAAAAACGGCGCTTCGTCGCTTTGGGCTGGGGTTGGCCCTTGAGTTCTCAGATACTGCCCCATCGCATCACAATAGTTTGGCGCGACCATTCAAGCAATTTAAACAGGGCAATGGGCAATACCTGCCTGCGCATCGACATGAGCAAACAAACAACTTGGTCTCGCAAAAAGAAGATTGGGCTGGCCGTTGCAGCGGTTTTGGTGCTGGCGGGCGCCGGTGGGGCTGCTTTTTACGCGATGAAAAACAAAGAAAAGTCGCAAGAAATGGCCAAGAAAGATGCCGAAAAGAAGCCGGTCGTGCCTCAGTTTGTACCGGCTGAAGTCGGTCGCGTGGCGCTTCAAGTGGTGGAGCGAACGGTTCAGGCCAATGGCAGCTTGATGGCATCTCGCATGGCAACCGTTCGCAGCAAAGTAGCGGCGGAGGTTCGCACCATCAGCCTGCGCGACGGCGACTCAGTGAGTGTCGGCCAAATGGTTGCGCAACTTGACCCAACCGAGGGGCAAGAGCGGCTGCGCTCGGCCGACGGCGCAGTTGCCTCGGCTCAAGCTCGGGCGGCGAACGCCAAAAACATGCGCGACACGCAAAAAGCCTTGCTCGATCAAAACTACATTTCAGCCGCGGCATTTGATGGCTTTGACTCGACCTACAAGGCCGCACTGGGCGACTTGGCAACGGTATCGGCGCAATCGGCACTCGCTAAACAAGCCTTGAGCGACGCGGTAGCCAAAGCACCGATGAGCGGCGTGGTGGCCAAGCGCTATGTCAACCCCGGCGAAAAAATCAACTTCGATGCGCCACTGGTCCAAATTGTCGACTTGTCGAGCTTGGAACTCAACGCCTGGGTTGACCCGGAACTGGCCGGCTCGTTGAAGCTGGGTCAAGCCGTCAAGGTGTCGGTTACCGGATTTGCCGAAGAACTCGATGGCACGTTGGCGCGCGTGATGCCCACAGTTGACAGCGGCACCCGCCAACTGGGCATCATCGTGCAACTCAAACCCCACAAACTCGCCTTGAAGTCGGGCCTGGATGCCACGGCGCGGCTGACCTTTGCGTCCAGCAGCACGGCGTCGACTGTGGTGCCGATGTCGGCGATGCAATCAGCCAATGGTGAGCCCTTTGTTTGGGTGGTGACCGGCACCGACGCCGCGCCCACGGTCAAGCGCGCCCGCGTGACAACCGGCATTCGCGACGAGCGACTCGGCGTGCTGGCCGTGACATCGACTGACCCGGCCGCGCTAGCAAGCGCAACCCGCGTGCTGCTGGGTCGCTACGACGGTCTCAAAGACGGGCAGGCCATTCAGTTTGTGGCCACAAAAACGGTGCTGATCCCAGCAGCAGCTGCATCGACCGCAGCGTCATCGCCGCAAGCAGTTGCTACTAAATAAATAGCAACAAACTCAATGAATCCGGCGACCAAGGGCTGATTTTTCACTAAATTACCTGAAAAACACGGCTTTTGACGCTTCAACCCCCTCTTTAGCAAGGCACTCCCATGTGGATGACACGCGTATCTGTACAGCACCCGGTTTTTGCGGTGATGGTGATGTTGGCGATTTCGGTTTTGGGACTGTTCAGCTACAAAAAACTCGGCGTCGAGCAAATGCCCGAAGTGAGTTTGCCCTTCGTGTCCGTCGCCATTGCCTACCCAGGCGCATCGCCCGAGGGCGTTGAGACCGACATCACGAAGCCGCTTGAAACGGCGCTCAACACGCTACCCGGCGTGAAGATGATTCGCTCCAACAGCTTTGAGGGCATGGGCAACGTTTTTGTTGAGTTCAAGTTAGAAGTCGACGGCGACAAGGCCGTGCAACAGGTGCGCGACAAGGTTGCACAGTTGCGCCCCAGCCTGCCCCGCGAAGCCAAAGAGCCGCAAATTGATCGCGCCAATGGCGACAACCAGCAATCCATCGTGTATTTGGTCATGCTCAGCAAAACCCGCAGCTTGCGCGAACTGAGCTTTTTGGCTGACAAAACCGTGCGCCAACGCCTCGAGCGCATCAACGGGGTGGGCAACATCCGTTTGGGTGGCACGACCCAGCGGCAAATCGACATCCGCCTCAAGCCCCAAATGTTGCAACAAACCGGCGTGAGCACCGATCAGGTGCTGACCGCCTTGCGCACCATGAACCTGAACGCGCCTGTGGGCGAGGTACGCGGATCCAATGGCGACGCCGTGGTGCGGGTCGACGGTCGCATGAAGAGCGTGGCCGAATTTCAAAACCTGGTGGTCACCACGCGCATGACTGACCGCGCGCCCGTGACCGTTCGCTTGGGCCAACTCGCTGACGTCGTCGACGCTGAGCGCGAAACCACCGAGTACATGCGGTTCAACGGCGCAAGCGGTGTCGGCATCGATGTGTTCAAGGTGCAAGACGCCAACTTGGTGAAAGTGGGCAAATCCGTCATCGCGGAAGCCAAGGCGCTGAAAGCCCTGCTGCCCGAAGACGTGGAGCTTCGCGTGTGGTGGGCCAGCAGCGACTGGGTACAAGCCAGCTTGGACAACGTGGTGAACACGATTTTTGAGGGCGCTGCGCTCACGCTGTTCATTGTGTTTTTGTTTTTGGCCTCGTGGCGCAGCACCATCATCACGGGCTTGACGCTACCCATCTCCATCGTGGGCACTTTCATCGCGCTTTACGCGCTGGGGTTCACGCTGAACTACCTCACGCTCATGGCATTGAGTTTGTGCATTGGCCTCTTGATTGATGATGCCATCGTCGTGCGAGAAAACATCTCGCGCCACATCGCCATGGGCAAGACCGCGCGCCAAGCCGCGCTTGACGGCACGAACGAAATTGGCATGGCCGTGATTGCCACCACCTTGTCCATCGTGGCGGTTTTTGTGCCGATCGCCTTCATGAGCGGCGTGATTGGCAAGTTTTTCTATGCTTTTGGCATCACCGTGGCCACGGCGGTGCTGATCTCGCTTTTCGTCAGTTTCACCCTAGACCCGATGCTGTCGGCCTATTGGCCTGACAAAACCCACAACAGCGGCCTGCAAATGCCTGTCTTTGGGCGCTTGCTGCGCTGGTTTGATCGGTTCATGACGAAACTGGAGAACCGCTACGCGCGCTTGGTGACTTGGGCGCTTGGGCACCGAAAAACGACGGTTGCAATTGCCTTGTCCAGCCTGGTTGGGGCGGTGGCCTTGTTGCCACTGGTGGGCACCGAATTCATGCCTGAGACCGACCAAGGCTTCACCAATGTCAATATTCAGTTGCCGCCCGGCGGCACCTTGGCATACGCCGACAGCAAGGCACGCCGCGCAGAGGAGACGATCAGGGGCATTCCTGAGATTGAAATGGTGAAGACCGATGTGTCAGCCAAAAACGTGAGCGTGGCCGTCAAGCTGACACCGAAGAAAGACCGCAAACGCAGCCAAAAAGACATCGAACAAGTGATTCGCGAGCGCCTGTCGGTGATACCCGGCTTGGATTTGCAAATCGGCTGGAATCGGCCCATCTACGTGGCGCTGCTGGGTAACAACGATGCCGAGCTCAACCGAATCATGGGTTTGCTGCGCGACAAGGTGCTCAAAATTCCGGGCATCACCGACTTGGAGCTGAGTACCAAACCCGGCACGCCAGCGTTGTCGGTGCGGCTCAAACCGGAAGCGGCGAGCTTAGGGCTCACGCACGCGCAACTGGGCAGCTTGCTTCGCACGATGGTCAGCGGCGAAGAAGCGGGCATTTGGTCAGCGCCGGACGGTGAAAACTACAGCTTGATCGTGCGACTGCCCCGCGAGCAACGCGCCAGCGCCGACGACTTGGGCCAAATCAACGTCACGCCTGGGCGATTGCGCGCTGATGGCAGCCCGCTCATCGTGCCACTGAACCAAGTCGCCACGATTGACCGCATTGACAGCCCCGAAGTCATCAAACGCCAAGACCTGCAGCGCCGCGTGGCGCTCTATGCGGGCGTGAAAGACGGCACCATGGGCGACGTGTCAAGCGCCGTCAAAAAGGCGGTCGCAGAGCTTGAGCCGACCTTGCCTTTGGGCATGCGTTTTGACGTCGGCGGTCAGCAGCGCGAGCTCGATGAGTCATTCAGCGCGGCGATGGCCGCACTGGGCTTGGCGGTGATCTTTTTGTATTTCATCCTGGGCTCGCAATTTGGCAGCTTTTTACAGCCCGTGGCGATCATGGCGAGTCTGCCCTTGGCGATGATTGGCGTGGTGCTGGCGCTTTTGGTGACCGGCAGCACGCTCAACATCTTCAGCATGATCGGCATCATCATGCTGATGGGTTTGGTGACGAAAAACGCGATTTTGCTGGTCGATTACGCCAACCGAGCGCAACGAGAGCGTGGTGTGAACCAGATTGATGCCTTGATCGAGGCGGGCCGGGTGCGTTTGCGTCCGATTTTGATGACGACCGCCGCCATGATTTTGGGCATGTTGCCCCTGGCCATGGGTTTGGGTGAGGGCAGCGAACAACAAAGCCCCATGGGGCGAGCCATCATCGGCGGCGTGATCACATCAACCCTTTTGACTTTGATTGTGGTGCCCGTGCTCTACGCATGGCTTGACCGCAAGGGAGCCAAGGCGATGAAAGCCGCCAAAACAGCGGCCTTGGCCGAACCGGCAGCCTGATTTCCACCCAATTGCCCACTTCAGTCCTGACTTCATTCCTGACTTCATTACCCACTCTTTGCATATTTTTACGGCGATCTGAGAAACTTCCCACTCGCGCAGCCTCAATCACTGGGTACGCAACGACAGCCAAAAGCCACCGACACATGAAAAAAAACCGACACGCCACCCCGCTTGCAACCCAATTGACATGGCTCTGCGCAGCGTGGCTTGGCGTCGCAGGCTCAGCGTTTGCTCAAACTGCTTCAACACCCGCTCAATCGACGGCGACCGCTGCGGTACCGGCCTTGGCCGCATCAGCGCAGGTGCAGTCGCGCATTGATGTGCGCGGTGCGAACTCTGAGAGCGAGCGTCGCCAATCGACCGCGAGCCGCATCGTGGTCAACCGCGACGAGTTGATGAAGCAAGGCGACACCAGCATCAGCGAGGCACTCAAGCGCGTGCCTGGCGTGACGATCGGTGGGCCACCCGGTCGTGGCGGCCCTATACAAATGCGCGGGCTTGGGGCTGGATTCACCCGGATTTTGCTCAACGGCGAACCCCTGCCGCGCGGTTTTGATCTGGATTCTTTGTCGCCCGAAGTGGTTGAGCGGGTTGAGGTGTTTCGCTCGGCAACCGCCGAATTCAGCTCGCAAGCTGTCGCAGGTGCCATCAACATCGTCACCCGCGTGCCGGTGTCGCGCGAGGTGCGCGAGGTCACTTTGGGCGGTGCACAAGAAAACGGCCGCTTCTCGCCCCAAGTGGGCTTCAGGCTCTCAGGCCCAGCCTTATCCAGCACCGGCGTGCTGGCCAGCGTGAGCTATACACTGAATGGGCAAATCACCGGCAATCGGTTTTTGCGCCCCTCCTCAAGTACAGAGGTCGGCACCAACGCTGCTGGCGTTCAAAACTTGGTGCGCAACAACAGCCAAGTCAACACCCAGCAGCAAGACCTGCTCAACCTCACGCCCCGCTTTCAGTGGAACATGGGGCGTGGCGAGTCATTGGCGCTTGAACCCTTCATCTTCTCTCAGCGCAACTTGCAGACCAATACCGATCGCTCAGCGAGTGTTTTGGGCCTTCCTGCCCAATTTGCCAGCGCCGAATCGCGCAGTAATTTTGGCTTTGATGCGCTTCGCTTGGGCACGCAATACAACCGCCCATTTGGCGATGGCGGTCGCATCGAGGCTTCATTTGGCATCAATGACAACCACTTTCGTGGCAATTTCTTGACCGACGGGTTCGATCCAGCCGGCAACGTCTTGCTCAAACGAACGTTCGATATCGATGTCAAGTCAAATGGCTTGTCAGTCAAGGGCAAGATCACCGTGCCGACGGCTGAGGCCCACGACGCCGCGTTTGGCTGGGACGTGAGTTTTCAAAAGTCTACTGAGGTTCGAAGCCGCAAAGAGACTTCGTTTTCAGCCGCTGTTGCGCCCGACAGCCTCGATGAAGACTACAGCGGCCGCGTACGCCAAATTGCCCTGTTTGGCCAAGACGAGTGGAAAATCAACAAAGTTTGGTCGCTCTACAGCGGCGCGCGCTACGAGGGCGTGGTGATCGAGACGCTCACCAGCGGCAACCCTGCACTCAATCCGTCGTATCGCAACGCGTCGCATGTGCTGAGCCCATCACTGCAAAGCTTGTACAAGTTTGGCGACAAGCAGCGCGATCAATTTCGCGTGGCGCTTTCAAGAACCTACCGCGCGCCCAACCCGTTTCAGCTCAGCCCGCGCAAGTTTGTGAGCACCAACAACTCAGCCTCTAGCCCCGACCGCCAAGGCAACCCCAATCTCAAGCCCGAGCTGGCATGGGGCTTGGACATTGGCTACGAGCACTATCCGGCTGCTGGCGGCATCATGTCGGCCAACTTGTTTTGGCGCGACATCGACGACGTGTTTCGCAACCTCACCGAGTTTCAAGCCGGCGTGGGCGGCGGGCGTTGGCTCAACCAACCCATCAACAACGGCAAAGCCCGCACCGTGGGCCTTGAGTTCGAGGCCAAATTTGGCCTGCAGCAGTTTGACAAAGACTGGCCCAAGGTCGATCTGCGCACCAATTTGGCTGTTTACAACTCGCGCGTGAACAACATCCCCGGCCCCAACAACCGCTTGGAGCAACAAGCTCCCGCCGTGGCCAACATTGGCGCGGATTGGAATGTCAAAGGCATGCCGCTGCAAATCGGTGGCAACTTGAACGTCAGCACCGGCGGCGAGGTTCGCACGGCGGCCAATCAGATTGCCGTGGTGGGTGTCAAGCGCGGCTTGGACATGTTTGCCCAGTGGCGCTACAGCCCTGCAACCACCGCCCGAATTGCATGGGCCAACATCTTGCACCAAGACAACGTCAACGCGACTTCGGTGTTTGACCCCAGCTTTGGCTCGAACACCCAAACCGCAACCATCCCCACCAAACCGGTGGTGCGGTTGACGCTGACTCAGCGGTTTTAACCAAGGATTCAGGCCCAGCGCTTGCGCACTTCGGCCATCAGTGCCGCGGACTCAGCATCTGGCCTGGCGCTGAGTTTCCAGTAGCGGCTGCAGTCAGCCTCACGCGCCAGCAGCTTGGCGTTGATCAAGCCGCGTCGCAGCGTGACGGGGTCGCCGAATCGGTTCAAGTCAGCCAAGATTGCGGTGACCTCCTTCTCGGAATAGTCGCGTTTGGCATCAAATCGCATCCAAAGCGGCCACAGTATTGCGTCAGACACGCTGCGTTTGGCGGGCCACCGAATCAGCTTGCCTTGAGCGTCGAACTGGCCCGCAGCTCGGATGACGCGCAATCGGGCGAGCGAATCGAGCCCAGCGCTGGGTGGTGGCTCGGGTACTGCGGGAACCACAGGCACTGGGGCCGGTGCCGCATCGACTTGTAAACGGGCCAGCCACGCTTGGTAATTGGGCTGACCTGCGGCTTTGGCAAGCTCGTTCAGCCAGCGGCTGTGGGCCCATAACGGGCGGGTTTCGTCATTTACAGTAGCTCGACACAAATGACGGGCCAAGGCACCGATATCGGGTACTTGGTAGGCGTGGTTAACTTTCGGCATGGAGAACTCCAAAAACCGCAACACGAACACTCAGGCAATGGCTGCCCGCCCGGTGATTGCCCTCTTGCCGACGCTCACGTTGCGGACATCGGGAAGACATCCAAAAAGGCGAAGGAAAAACCAACTTGACAGGTTCAGCGCAAACCAATCAAGTGGTTTGGGGCAATGCCTGGGTGAACTGCAGACCCATGGCTAAATTGTAATCGCTGCAATAACTTCTGTTTTTATAGCAGCAAGCCCAATGGATTCGGTGACCAACGGGATATTTGTCTGGAATTTGCCCCCAAAACGGCCAACGGCCATGCATGGGAGGCACATGCATGGCCGTTGGCCAAAAAGTCAGCGGGCGAAGAAGCTTACTGCTTGATTTCGCTCATCTTGCAGCCTTTGCCAAGGAACAGGCCGGTCAGGTGTTCTTTGCGGCCTTGTGCCTGGGGCACGAGGGTTGCATTTTGCTGGGCAGCTGCGGCTTGTTGGGCTGCAGCTGCTTGGGCTTGCTGGGCTGCGGCAGCTTGTTGTTGAGCGACCGCACCTTGGGCGACTTGGCCCAGCACGTTGCCGAACAGTCCGCCGCCGCCGCCACCACCGCCGCCGAACAAACCACCCAAACCGCCGCCCGTGTTGCCACCGCCGCCGCCAAAGAGGCCGCCTAAGCCGCTGCGAGCGGCGACGTTACCAAGCACTTGTTGGGCTGCGGCACCGGCCACTTGACCAGCAATACCCGAGCCTGCGTCAGACGCAGCGGCGGCAGGAGCACCAGCGCCGGGCGCGGCGGCTGTGCCATTGATCACGGTGTCCATGAACTTGATCTCGGTGAAGATTTGCTGGCAGCTCAAATCGTTGTCGGTCATTTTGACGCGCTCAATGCCTTGAGACTGAGCCAATGCGCAGGCTGACAGGGCAGCAAGCGCGACAAGGGTGCGAAGGGTAGAGAGTTTTGACATGTTTTAAGTCTTGGTTAAGAAGTGAGGCAGGTTGATGAAGCGTGACAGCGAGGGATAGGGACTCAATCAGCGTGCAACTTCGGAGAGTTTGCAGCCTTTGGTGAGGAATAAAGAAGTGAGGTGATCTTTGCGCCCTTGCGCTTGGGCGCTGCGCACTGCGCCGCCACCCGCAGGCGCTCGAGCCACTGGCGCGGCCACTGGCGCGAATACGGGTGCGGCCACGGCCGCAGCGACCGGAGCAGCGGCTTGACCACCACCACCGAATAAGCCGCCCAACAATCCTGCCGCTTGACCACCCGAGCCGCCGCGCGCTTGCGCAATGTTGCCAAACAAGCCGCCCAAGCCGCCAGCGGCCGGTGCGGCGTTATTCGTCATGCCTTGAAGCCCACCCAGCAAACCAGCGGCGGCTTGCATGCTGCCCGTGTTCACGCCAGCGCGCTGAGCATTGGCCATGGCAACGGCGAGGTTTTGGTTCGCCATTGCGCCTTGGAGTGCGGCCGCAGTTTGCGGGCTGCGCAGTGCCGCTTGCACCTGTGCAATTGCTGCTGGGTCATTGGCCTGAGCGCGCACGCGGGGGTCGCCGCTCATGAGCATCATTTGGCGGATTTGGTCGCCATTGGCGGTTTGGGCTTGATTCAAAGCGATGGCTTGAGCCTGCCCCATGGCTTGCTGCATTTCACCTTGGAGGCGCGGATCAGTCATCAACTGATTCATGCCTTGGTTGAGTTGGTTGCCAGCGGTGTTGAGTTGCTGTTGTTGCTGGGCGGTGAGGTTGGCCGCTTGGGCGTTGTTGCCTTGACCGGTTAGGGCGCCAAAGAGCCCGGCGAGCTGGTTGTTGTTACCGCCACCCGAATTGCCCGCTGCTTGACCAAACAAACCAGCCAAGGCGTTGGCGGTGTTGCCGCCGCCCCCGCCGCCTTGTTGTGCCGCGCCAAAGAGGCCGCCGAGTAAGTTATTCGCGGCGGCGGCGTTGGGGGCCGCTGCTTGGGGTGCCGGTGCGGGCGCTGCAAAGGCAACAGGTGCATCCGCTGATGCCCCGCCGGCCAGGATGATCTCCATTTGCTTGATTTCCGTGTAAATCTGCAAGCAGGTCAATTCGCCGTCGCTGAGGCGCATGCGGTCAATGGTTTGCGCCGTTGCTTGGGTTTGTAGGGTGCCCAAGGCCACACAGACGAGTGCCGCGAGGGTGGTTGCTTTGATGACTGGGTGTCGCATGGCGGGCCTTTGTGATGAATTTGAATGGAACGTGGCAATCAACCAAGTCATACCGGTGTGAAGTTGCGTAACCGCGTGAGTCATGCTTTGGTTGACACAGTTTCTAAAAAACTAGGGCAAACCCTGACCGTGTTGCGTCGCTCTGAGCCGAGCATAAGCCCGCCCGACGCTGCGCACCATCCCTCGTTCAGGGGGGAAGACGCGATATTTGCGGTGATATTTAGGTCAAAGTAGCGCTTTTGCCACACTTTTGATACCGTTTAACTCTTTTTGCTGAGGATCATCGAGTCGCCGTAGCTGAAAAACCGATAGCGTGAATGAATCGCATGTGCATACGCCGCCATGATGTGTTCGTGTCCGGCGAATGCGCTGATGAGCATCATCAAGCTGCTTTTGGGCAGGTGAAAATTGGTGATCAACACGTCGATCAGCTTGAACGCATAGCCCGGCGTGATGAAAATGCGCGTGTCGCCGCTGATGGCCGCGTTGCCCATGGGCACGGGGCAGCCCATGTTGGCCCAGCTCTCCAGCGCCCGCACGCTGGTGGTGCCCACCGCAACCAGCTTGGGCGCGGGCTGGCCGCTTTGCAAACAGGCGGATCGGCGCGCAAGGTGACCACTCAACAGCTGGATGGTTGCGGCATCGATGTTGAATCGCTCGCTGTGCATGACGTGTTCGTTGATTTGCTGGGTTTTCACCGGTTGAAAGGTTCCCGCGCCCACGTGCAAGGTGATGCAGGCTCGTTGCACGCCCGCGCAGTCGAGCGCATCGAGCACGGCTTGATCAAAGTGCAGCGCGGCTGTCGGAGCAGCCACGGCACCCGGGTGCTTGGCCAAAACCGTCTGGAAGCGCTCGGCATCGTCCACGCTGTCGGCATGGTTGATGTAAGGCGGCAAAGGCACATGCCCGTGCGCAGCCATGAGCGCATGCGGCTCGGCGCTGAAGGCGAACCGAAACAAGGCACCGTCTTCGTCGGGCCAGCGCCCCAGCAAGGTGGCACTGAACGCGGCACGGCCCGCCTTGTCCAACATGGTCAGCGTGGCACCAATTAGGGGCTTTTTGCTGGTTTTCATGTGAGCAACAACTTGGTTTGGCGTGTTGCGGTCATCTGCCAGCACCCGCTCAACCAATAACTCAACCGCGCCCCCACTCGATTTTTGGCCAAAAAGCCTCGCGTGGATGACTTGCGTGTCGTTGAACACCACCAAGTCGCCGGGGTTGAGCAAACTGGGCAGATCGCGAAAACTTCGGTCGACCCATTTTGACGCGCGGGCGTCTAGCAACCGCGAGCCACTGCGCTGGGGCGCGGGGTGTTGCGCAATCAGCTCACTGGGCAGTTGGTAGTCAAAGTCGGACAGCACAAACGGCTGGCCAGTCAAAGGGTTGAGGCTGACGTTGGCTTGCATATGATCAGCGATTGTCCATGCCCGCACCGACCAAAAAACCCGCCGCCCCAAAAACCCGCACCGCCTTGGATGTGGGCCTGCGCAAGCTTGGACTCGAGCGCGACATCGACTTGGCCTTGCACTTGCCGCTGCGTTATGAGGACGAAACCCGCCTGTTGCAGCTGGCCGATGTGGCAGACGGCGATGTGGCGCATTTTGAAGCGACCGTGACCGACAGCGAGGTCACCTTTCGACCCCGCCGCCAACTGGTTGTGACGGTCGACGACGGCACCGAGGTCTGTCGGCTGCGGTTTCTGAACTTTTACCCGTCGCACCAAAAAACGCTGGCGATTGGGGCGATGGTTCGCCTGCGCGGTGAGATCAAACGCAACTTTTATGGCTGCGAAATGATTCATCCGAGCTTTAAAGCCGCGGGCGCACCCTTGCCACAATCGCTGACGCCGATTTACTCAACCGTGTCCGGTTTGGGCCAACTGCCGCTCAGGCGCGCGGTGTTGGCAGGCCTGGCCCGAGCGCAGGCCAGCGGCGCGCTTGATGAGACGATTCCTGAGCTATTTTTAGATCAAATTGGCCTTCGGTCTCGGTATCCATTGGGTTTGTCGCTATTATTTTTGCATAACCCAACACCCGATGTAGCCCTGTCGACTTTCGAAGACAAAACCCATCCGGCCTGGGTTCGGCTCAAGGCCGAGGAGTTGCTCGCGCAACAACTCAGCCAAGCCCAAGCCCGCCACGAGCGTCAGCGGCTGACCGCGCCGAGCTTGAGCGTCAACGCGCCCGCCACTTTGGGGGTGTTGGCTCAATTGCGTGCCGTTTTGCCCTTTGCGCTCACCCAAGCGCAAACGCGGGTGGTGGGCGAAATTGTTGAAGACGTGCAGCGCACACAGCCCATGC
Source organism: Comamonadaceae bacterium (assembly GCA_031421855.1). Taxonomy (GTDB): domain Bacteria; phylum Pseudomonadota; class Gammaproteobacteria; order Burkholderiales; family Burkholderiaceae_C; genus JAAFHN01. The sequence continues at coordinate 22,108 of JANOPN010000078.1, read as the reverse complement.
ACCGCTTGTTGCAAGGCGATGTGGGCAGCGGCAAAACCGTTGTCGCGGCCATCGCAGCGGCCCAGTGCATTGATGCCGGTTGGCAGTGTGCGCTGATGGCACCGACTGAGATCTTGGCCGAGCAGCACTTTCGCAAGCTAATTGGCTGGCTTGAGCCGCTGGGCGTGAAAATCGCTTGGCTGACCGGCTCGCAGGGCAAAAAGGATCGGCGGCTCGCGCTAGAAATGATTCAAAGTGGCGAGGCCCACTTGGTGGTCGGCACCCACGCGGTGGTGCAAGACAAGGTTGTGTTCAAGCGACTTGCCTTGGCCATCATTGACGAACAACACCGCTTTGGGGTGCGCCAGCGCTTGGCGTTGCGCGAAAAAATGCATTCACCGGGCACTGACGTGGACGCATCCAAAACCCAGCAGCCGCATCTGTTGATGATGACCGCCACGCCCATACCGCGCACCTTGGCGATGAGCGTGTTTGCTGACTTGGATGTCTCGACGATTGATGAATTGCCGCCCGGTCGCACCCCTGTGCTGACCAAGCTGCTCAACGAGTCGCGCAAGCTCGAGGTGGTTGAGCGCATTCGCGGGCAAATCAGCCAGGGTCGCCAGGTTTATTGGGTTTGCCCATTGATTGAAGAAAGCGAAGCGCTGGACTTGAGCAACGCAACCGCCACACACGCCGAACTCAGCGAATCGCTGCCCGGCGTGACGGTCGGTTTGTTGCATTCGCGCATGGCGGTGGCTGACAAAAAGGCCGTCATGGCGCTCTTTGAGTCGGGGCAAATGGGCCTGCTCGTCAGCACCACGGTCATTGAAGTCGGGGTGGATGTGCCCAACGCGTCGCTGATGGTGATTGAGCACGCCGAGCGGTTTGGGTTGAGCCAGCTGCACCAGCTGCGTGGGCGCGTGGGACGCGGCGCGGCGGCATCGGCCTGCGTGCTCTTGTACGGCACGCCCGAGGGCGGGCGCTTGGGCGAGGTCGCGCGCGAGCGGCTCAAAGTCATGGCCCAAACCAATGACGGCTTTGCTGTCGCCCAGCGCGACCTCGACATCCGTGGGCCGGGCGAGTTCTTGGGCGCGCGCCAGTCAGGCGCACCCTTGCTTCGATTTGCCGACCTGGCCACCGACTTGACCTTGCTCAACTGGGCGCGCAGCGCCGCACACGACATGCTGACCCATCACCCCGAGGCAGCGCATGCACACATCGCTCGCTGGATGGGAAACAAAGCTGAATTGTTGGCCGCTTAAGCAACTAATGTGGCATTTGTCGATATCTTTCGCGATCACAACCCCAACGATCGACTTCGTTGTCAGTTCTGCCGCTAAAGTCTCGACAGAGTTAGGAGTTACGCAAAATTGTCCCAGCAAGGCGCGGCGACGACGACAGTGCGAATAGCACAGCTAGGAGTTGCAACGCGGCTGGAGCGATTTTGCGTGAGTCCTGAGAGTCTCGGATTTGACAAACCAAAGTAGCAGCCATCCAGTCAAATACTGCATACCAGCAACCTAGCAAATGAGCGATTCAGTCATCAGCCAATTCGGACTCACGGCCAGCGACGGCGAAAACGTCGCCGTGGTCGACTGGTCGCTGCCCGAAGGGCAATCACCGCGCGCGGTCGTGCTCATCGCACATGGCCTGGGTGAACACAGTTGGCGATACGCCCATGTGGCGCTTCAACTCAACGATTGGGGGTTCGCGGTGCGGGCGATGGATTGGTATGGACACGGCGAATCGGGCGGGCCCCGAGGCGGACTGCCCAACGACCACCGCATGCTCGACGACTTGGCCGAGTTGGTGGACGACACTCGCCGGGTGTGGGGCGAAAAAATGCCGGTGATTTTGCTGGGGCACAGCATGGGCGGCTTGATTGCAGCTGATTTCGTGCGCCAAAAGGTGCGCCCGTTGCATGCGCTGGTTTTGTCGTCGCCGGCGCTTGAGCCTGGCTTGAGCCTGGTCCAGCGGCTTTTGCTCGCGATCGTGCCCAAAATTGCGCCAAATTTCCGGGTGGCAAATGGCCTCAAACCCGAATTCATCAGCCACGATCCTGAAGTCGTCAAAGCCTATGTGAACGACAAATTGGTTCACAACAAAATCTCGGCTCGGCTTGGCCTGTACATCGCAGTAACGGGCCCCAAAGTGGTTGAGGCGGCGGCGACTTGGACAACCCCAACCTTGCTGCTCTACGCAGGTGACGATAAATTGGTCAAACCCTGCGGCAGCAAATCATTTTTGAGTCTTGCAAAAGCCGCAAAGAACGCCGATGTTGAAGGCGAGTGCTTTGCCGCGATGTACCACGAGATATTCAACGAGCCCGACCGCGCGAAAGTGTTTGCGGTGCTGGGCCACTGGCTGGCAAAGCTTCAGGCAAAGCAACACCAGCCAGCCAAAGTGCGCTGAAAAGCGCACTCACTCAATTCAACGCTTGAGCAAACCGCCCAACATGCCGGCCAAGTCACCCATGTTGCCCAAGCCGCCTGAAGGCGCGCTGCCGTTGGGGGTGAGTTGATCGATCAAGCCTGGCAGCATTTGGCTCAGTTGCCCTGCCGCGTCGCCGTTTCCTAACCCGAGTTGTTGCGCGATGTTGGCCAAGCCGTCGCTGCCCAGCACCTGGCTGATTTGGTCAGCAGAAATCGGCAGGTTTTCTCCCTTACCGATCCAGCTTTGAACGACGTTGCCCAAACCCGCTTCGCCAAATTTAGCAACCAAACCACCCAAACCGCCTTGCGCGCCGTCGTTTGACAACAGAGAGCCAAGGACGGCCGCCATGGGGTTGCTGTTGTTGCTGGCTTGACCACCGCCGAGCACGGCACCGAGCACGCTTCCGAGTAAATTCATGACCAAACTCCAAGCTTGAGGTTGGCGAAGGATTCGCCAAACCGACTCAAACCGACACCATCATTATGCGACGCGACCTTGCTGACGAACAAGCCACAAAAGTGCCATTGCCGTGATGGCCACGGGTACCAGCGAGCCTAAGTTGAGCCACGTCCAGCCTTGGGTCGTAACCAACACGCCCGAGCCAAAGCTCGACAACGCCAAAGTGGCGAACTGGAAAAAATTCAACGCACCTTGCGCTTTGTCACGCTCCTCGGGCCGGTAGGCGCCCAGCGCCAACGTGGTCGCGCCGGTGAACAGAAAATTCCACCCAACACCCAGCAAAAACAGCGCCGCCAAAAACTGATGCAGCTCAACCCCTGTCAGCGCGATTGCGATGCAAGCCAAGTTGAGCACCACACCGACCGACATGATCGGCACCGCGCCGTAGCGTTTGATCAAATGCCCAGTGAAAAACCCGGGCGCAAACATGCCAATGACGTGCCACTCGAGCACCAAAGCCGCATCTGAAAACGGCAAGTTGCAGTTTTGCATCGCAATCGGCGTAGCGGCCATGAGCAAATTCATCACGCCGTAGCCCAGCGAGCCGCCCAATGCAGCGACCACAAACAGTGGCTGGCGCATGATCTCTGACAGCGGTCGCCCGCCGCTGCTGCCTGCCACTTTTGGCGGCGCGGGCGCAAATCGCACAAAACTCAAGCACAGCAAAGACAAAAGCGCCACACCAGCCAGCGCCAAATACGCGGCGGCAAATGGCGTGGTCATCGCGTCGCGCGAGTACTTGGCCAAATTTGGCCCGGCGACGGCACCCAGCAAACCGCCTGCCAACACCCACGACACCGCCCGCTCCTTGAACTCAGGCGCGGCCAGCTCGGCGGCGGCAAATCGGTACAACGAGGCGTTGGCGCTGTAGTACCCCGCAACCAGTGTCGCCGCGCACAGCAGCCAAAAGTTTTGGTTGATCGCGGCGTAGGCGCAAAGCAAAGCCGAGCCAAATGCCACCAAGGCACCGAGCTGAAACGAACGCTGCCGCCCCAACACCCGCTGCGCGACCGACACCGGCGACGTGCTCAGCGCAGCACCCAGCACATAGCCCATGACGGGCAATGTCGCCATCCAACCCAAAGGAGCCAAACTCAAACCCACCAAGCCGTTGATGGCGATGAAAGTGACGTTGTTGGTGAGAAACAAACCTTGGCAAAAGGTCAGCAGCCAAAGGTTGCGATTCATGAGTGATCTCGGACTATGCAAAAACAATAGCAACAAACCCAATGAATCCGGTGACCAATGGGTCAAACATTCACAAGAATGGCTTGCAAAGCCGTTTGGGCCTCTTTGACAGTGTACGGCGGGATAACCCTCAGACTTCTCGGGCGGTCACAGCGGCCCCGTGCCGCCCGCAGCTCCCAGCCCGGCCACATCAAAGCAGCACTTGTCGCTCGGCCATGACTCTTTGAATCATGCCTTGACTCACGCGGTCTGCCTCAACGATGTCTACGCGAAACGGCAGGTCGCTGGCCTCTAAAGCGTCAGCAAGGTCAGCTCGTTCACGCCAACTCAAGCCCTCAGGTCTAACGATCAACACATCCAGGTCAGAAAACGGGCGCGCTCGCCCTGTCGCCCTTGAGCCAAAAACCCAGGCTTGCAGGGGTTGACCGCCTGTGTTTTGCGACAGCACGCTGCGCAAGATGCGACAAACCTCTTGGCTTTGTGCGGCTGTCAGATCGATACTCATGGCGGGGGGTCACAATCAAGGCGCACGAGCAGCGCCGCCACGTCGTCAACGAAATCGCTGGCTGCAAGGGCGACCACCAGCGCTCGCTCTTCGTCATAGGTGTGCGATGTGCCGTTGCGCATGTCACGCCAACGCCGCCACGCATCCAGCGGCATTGGTAACCCGGCATCTAGCGCGCGCCGCAGCAAATCGTTAAAACTCAAATCTCGCACCATATCGGCAGAAGAAGCGCGCTCGATCAAAACACGCCGGGTGCTGCGAATCGCCAACTCGTACGTGAATTCGAAGCTCTGAATCACGGCCGATCGCAAGTGCGGCTTCAGCGGGTCCGCTGCGTCAAGTCCATGCCAGAGCGTGATCGCCTCGCGCAAGCGTGACAGGGCCTTGCTCAATGTGGTGTGGTCAATCGGCAAGACACTCATCATGAGATGTTAGCAGCTAGCATGCCGATCAAGTTCGTCTCGTATTGGCAGACGAAAAGATCTCAATTGGCGGGCAGCTACCTACGGATCTGTGCAACCATTAGGCGCACATGGCCGTCGTCCCATTGCCGAACTCCAATTTATTCGCTGCGCGTTTTGGGCGGTGCTCAGATCATGACCAGCATCGCGCCGGCCATCACCACCATGCCGACATCTTCGACGATGGTCACTGTGCTCATGGGCAGCTTGAACACGGTGCCCAGACACGCACACTGAATCTGGGTCTTGCTGGCGACGGCGCGGATCACGCCAATGGCGGAGAAGCCCATCACGACAACGGTGACGCTGTTGGTCACCACGGGGCTGAAGTGGGCCAAATACGCAACCCCAAGGGCCAGCTCGACAAACGGGTAAATCAACCCCCATCCATGCCAGCGCGCGGCCAACAAGTCGTAGCCCGCGTACGCCTTCGCAAAGGCGCGCACGTCAAGCAACTTGAAAAACGAAAAGACCAAAAAGAACCCGGCCATGAAGTAGCGCATCGTCTCGTCAAACCTCACCTCGCCTTGAGCGACTTGGACAAGCACGCTGCCCAGCAAGATGTAAGCGGCGATCAGCAGCAAGGGGTAGTAGCTGGCGAACCAACTGGGGGCAGGGGGGGTTTGTGGTGCGATTGCACCGGCCAACGCCACCAATTCGTAAGCGCCCGCCTGAGCAACGGCGGCTCGCAACTGCTCAAACGGCACCGCAGGGTCGCTCAGTGACACTTGCATCGGCGACAAGCTCACATTCACCGCCGAGGCCAGCGGTGTCAAGGCCCGGGTGACCTTGGCCACACACGAGCCGCAGTGCATGCCATTTATTTTGTAGATTGAGTTCAATTCGCACCCTCCAGTTGATTGGACATTTCGCGCCTGGCCTGAGCCAGCACCGACCCGCCCGCATGAATGGCCAAGGTGGCCATGCCAAAAGCCACTAGCCAATCAGGCCAAGCGCTGCCAGTGCCCCAAACCGCCGCAGCGGCAATCAACACGGCGATGTTGCCAATGGCATCGTTGCGGGTGCACAGCCACACGCTGCGCATGTTTGCGTCGCCATTGCGATACCGATATAGCATGAGGGCAACACCGACATTCGCCACCAAGGCCAGCGCACCGACCAGCCCCATGGTATTTGCAAGCGGCAACACACCAGCTTGCATCGCCCACGCTGTTTTGGCCAAAACCGCCAAGCCAAACACCAGCATGCACGCCCCTTTGAGCATGGCCGCCCGCGAGCGCCAAACCACCGCCATGCCCAGCACGGTCAACGACACGCCGTAGTTCAAGGCATCGCCCAAAAAATCAATCGAATCCGCCAACAGCGAAACCGAGCCTGACCAAGCGCCCGCGAGCACCTCAACCGCGAACATCGCAAAGTTGACGATCAGCGCAACCCACAACGCGCGCCGGTAGTTGCCCTGCGAAGGGGGTGTCGATGAATGGGCGTGGGCGTGGCAATGTGCGGACATGGGCTTTCTCGTGTATTCGATGGCATGATTGAAAGGGTTCGAGTCACTTCAAGGTCAACCATGGCAAACGATATCCCACAATCGAAGAAGGGTTATTTGGCTCGTTCGCTGATCGGACTGGCGGCCAAACAAAGCGGGCTGACCGCTGCAAACATCCGCTTTTACGAAAAACAAGGCCTGATACCGGCGCGCGGTTCGGGCGACAACCGATACCGCAGCTACACCAGTGAAGACATCGCGCAGCTGCGGTTCATTCGCCGCTTGCGCAGTTTGGACATGTCGTTGGATGAAGTTCGGCGGTTGCTGACCTTGGATTTACGCAGCAAAACCGACTGCCAAACCGCTCGCGACACCTTGGATGCGCACATCGAGCACGTTCGAACGCGCCGCGCAGAGCTCGAGCAACTCGAGGCCGAACTCAGCCACTTGCGAAAGCGCTGCGACGGCTCGGGCGATCAATGCCACTTGATTGAGGCCTTACACCAACAAGCCCAAGACGCTGTCGTCAGCGAGCCATTGCGGCGCGGTTCGTCACATTTGTGATGGCGAAACCAGCATTGAAACCACATAAAATGATAGCAGTAAACCCAATGAATTTGGAGACCGAAGGTCGATTTATCGAAAAATTGGCGAAAAATAGCTGCCCAAGGCGGTTTCAGACGATTCTCATCGGCCCGGCAGCGCAACCTCAATCGATTTACCCCCGTAGCCATGCTTTTGGTCTCGACCTTGGATGGTCACGCGCTTTAAACCGAGATTGTCCATTGGGCGACCAAACCTTCGGTTTTTGGTCTACGCGATAGTTGACGGACGATTTGCGGCCATTTCCGAGGCTCTTCCTCGCCAATAGCCAAGCTATTGGACTCGTCAGTCGCCTCAGAACTGACTCGCAACTCGCCACGCCACCCATTCGCGTCCCAATGAACAATCTCGGTTAAATCGGCCGGAATCACCACGCCGTGCAGGTCGCGGGTGAAGGGCTGCTCGGTTTGGTGGTCGTGCCACAACACCCGTTCGCCAAGCAGTTTGCCCTTGGCATCCATCACCTTGAATGCGTCGCAATAGCGCTGCGGTGTGTCGTAGGGCGACGAAACCGTCACATCAAGTAGGACTTACGCAAAATTGACCCAGCAAGGCGCAGCGACGAAGACAGTGCGAACAGCACGGCTAGGAGCTGCAACGCCGCTGGGGCGGTTTTGCGTAAGTCCGAATCAAAATCAAACCGATTGCCGCCTCTGGGCGTGACCTTCGCGCTCACAACATCGGGGTAGCGTTGCTCGAGATTTGGGCTTTGCGCCAGCGACGGCAAAGTGGCAAAGCCTAACCAAGCGGTCAAAAGCAACAAAATAGAAGCGGTTCGACGCATTTAGAACGCCAGTGGCGTAAGACTGACGACAGGGCAACTGACCAACCGAGACCTGTGTCCAGACCCGGCTTCGTCAAGTAAATGGTAGTCGCGTCATTTTTTGAGATATTTCACATGAACTCAATACAAGCCCGCCAGCCCAGCCAGTCAACCCCCCTGCGCCGCGCCACGCTGTCGCGGCTCATGGTGCTGATGGCAGCCATCACCCCGGCCATCGCCATCGTTGGGTGCGGCGGCGGCGGTTCGACCCCGCCAGCACCGGCGCCAGTCGCCGTGGCCTCAGCTCCGGCTCCGGCTCCGGCTCCGGCTCCGGCTCCGGCTCCGGCTCCAGCGCCAGCTCCGATGCCAGCTCCAGCTCCGATGCCAGCGCCAGCACCGTCACCTGCATCAACGGTTTGCACGCCGAGTGCGAATGCCAAAGTGGGCAAAACCGGCAATTTGGTCACCCGCAGCCACTTGGTGAGTGGGCAGGTCCGAATCGTCGACAGTTGCACGATTGAGATCACCAACTTCAACTACGACGGACTGGGGCTGTCCAAAGTGCTGGTGTACGGCGGGCTAAATGGCAACTATGTGAATGGATTCCCGATTGGCCCCAACTTGCGCGGCATGGTGTTCACGGGCCAGACCCTTCGCGTAACACTCAACGCGGGCGACATCGACAAACTCAATGGCATCAGCATCTGGTGCGCTGACGCAAACGCCAATTTTGGCGACGTTACATTCAATTGAGCGTCAAAGCCATACGCGCTAACGGTTAGGGCACTGGGTTAGGGCGCTTGGGCAGCTTCTTGGTCTGCCCGATCGCCATCAAGCCAAACTGGTCTTCGGTCACGCCTGTCTCCAGCCTGGCTTGGGCCAGGTCTTTGGGCGGCTGGTCGAGCGACTCGTCTGTCAAATTGAACGTGCCCCAATGCACGCCGACCGAGCGTTTGGCACCCAAGTCTTTGTGAATTTGCACCGCTTCAGCCGGGTTAACGTGCTGATTCTTCATGAACCAGCGCGGCTCGTACGCACCCACAGCAATCAACGCAACATCAAACCCACCCCCCAACGCAGGCGTTTGCCGGGGTGCAAAACGGGCTTGGGTGTCCACAAAGTCTTTGCTGTAGCCGGTATCACCGCTGAAATAGGCATGAAAGTCGGGCGCAATCATGGCGTAGCCACCCCACAGGGTCGCGCGCCGGTCGCCCAGACCACGCGCACTCCAGTGTTGCACGGGGGTGAAATGCACCTCAAATTCACCAACACCGAGCTTAGAAGGCAGGCGAACCACGTCCCACCAGTCCATTTCGCGAACATTTGTGATTCCTTGGCTCGCAAACCAAGCTTTTACGCCCAGAGGCACCAAAAAAAGCGGCGGGCCGCCCGCTTGAGCGTTGAGCGCCAAAACACTGGCCGTGTCCAAATGGTCGTAATGGTTGTGGCTGATCACGACGACATCCATTTTCGGCAAGTCAGCCAATGCGATGCCAGGGGCTTGCGCCCGCTTGGGGCCAGCAAACTGAACCGGCGACGCGCGTTGCGAAAAAACAGGGTCAGTCAGCACATTCATGCCAGCCATCTGTACAAGCATGGTCGCGTGACCCACCCAAGTGATGGCAGGTTGCTGAGTTGGCCCGACGTTGGCGCGAATGAAGGCCATGTCCGCCGCGACTTCGGCAGTCGGCGTTTGCGGTGGCTTGGGCAGTCCATTGCGCCACGCCTCGTATTGCCACTTGAACAAATCCCCGCGCGGGACGTCAATATTTGCGATGTAGTTGTTTTGAAACCCCTGAGGCAAGTGGTGCTTTTTGCTGGGGTCGTAGGCTGAGTTCACGGTCGTACACCCATGGAGCGAAAGTGTCGAAATCGCTACGATAATCGCAGCAACAAACCCAATGGATCTGGTGACCAAGAGCATATTTTTCATCAAATCAATCGATTTTCAGCTTAACAGCTTGACTGCGGCGATTGCAAGCCAGCCAATCACAAAGTTCGCCACGATGAGCGGGTGCATTTGGCCCAGCGCCTTTGCCGCAGCGGACATGTCGGTTGCTGCCAAGGCGCGGTTGAGCTTTTTGAATCCGGCGAAGTAAATGTGCCCAAAAATCGCAAACATCACGACCCCAAGGCCTAGCATCACATGCCAACCCAGCGGCAGCAATGGCCCGCCGCCGACCGCGTTGCCAGCCGCCACCATTGCGCGCCGCGCCGATCCGGCCGCCGCAGCACCCGAACCGTACAAATGCAAGCCTGTCGCAAACAGCAAGCCAATGCTCACCCACACCACGACAAAAAACCGCTGCAAAATTGCCGCCATCAATTGCAAGCGAAGGGGCGGCTGCACCCAGGCCAACACTGCGGGTCGCACCGCCAAAATCATGGCGCCCATGCCGCCCACCCAAACGATGGCCGCACACAAATGAATCAGTTTTGAAATTTCAGTCATGCCGCGATGGTAAAACCAAGTCGCATGACCAAGGCAACGGTGGGTATTTGCTTGGTGCTTGGTTGCTCAGGGGTTTCTACGTATAATCAGAGGCTTTGTTGAACTTGTCTGGGGAAACTGTGAGTCCTAAAAAACCGCTGCATTCACCGCATGCCCATGACAATTGGGGTGCAAGTTCATCAAATCAAGTCGAACCCGACGCGGTGAGGTTGACCGCGGCACAAGTGGCCGCAATCAGCCAAGCATCTCCATCGGTGTCGCCTTGGACCGTGGTGGGATGGCAGTTGATCGCTGGCGTCATCGTCGCGTCATTTGCGTGGCTCATCTCCGGTGAGCGGTCGGTTGCATGGTCAGCGCTTTACGGTGCGTTGACGGTGGCATTGCCCGCTAGCGTGTTGGCGCGAGGCATGTCCTCGCCACTTGGAAAATTAGGGGCTGTGAGCTCAGCAATGAGTTTCATGGTTTGGGAAATGGTCAAGATTGGGCTGAGCGTGGCGATGTTGATAGCCGCTGCCCAGCTGCTGCCAGACTTGAGCTGGCCAGCGTTGCTGATTGGCATGGTCTTGACGATGAAGGTTTATTGGTTGGCAGCGGTGTTTAAACCCGCTGTCAAGACGGTTTTGACAACGAGTAACTGACCAAACAGTCGGCTAGATAGGCTTAGAACGAAGATGTCCTCAGGAACCACTGCTCCAACTTCAGGCGAATACATCGTCCACCACCTCACGCACCTGCAAAACAAGGCGCAAACCGAGGTCGTGGACTTCTCCGTCGTCAACCTTGATTCAGTCTTTTGGTCAATCACGCTTGGCGTGATCGCTTGTTGGATCATGTGGGTCGGCGCACGCCGCGCCACATCGGGCGTGCCAGGGCGCTGGCAAGCCGCGGTTGAGTTTTTGTTTGAAATGGTCGACAGCCAAGCCAAAGGCATCGTCCACAGCGCCGAAAGCCGCAAATTCGTGGTGCCACTCGCGCTAACCGTGTTCGTCTGGATTTTCCTGATGAACTTCATGGACATGTTGCCAGTGGACTTGATCCCCAGCATTTGGCACGTCGCCGGCCCAGCGCTCGGCGCAAAAGACTACATGCGCGTTGTGCCAACGGCCGACTTATCGGTGACCATGGGATTTGCAGTCGCTGTGCTACTGATTTGCTTGTACTACAACGTCAAGATCAAGGGCCTCGGCGGCTGGATCCACGAGCTTTTCAGCGCACCGTTTGGCAGCAGCCCGTTTTTGTGGATTCCAAACTTCTTGATGCAAGTCATTGAATTCATTGCAAAAACAGTCTCCCACGGCATGCGACTTTTTGGCAACATGTACGCTGGCGAGTTGATTTTCATGTTGATCGCCTTGCTCGGCGGCGCATGGAGCCTTGACGCGTCGGGTATCGGCTTGGCGCTGTTGCACATCATCGCCGGTACGGCTTGGACAATTTTCCACATCCTGGTCATCACGCTGCAAGCGTTTGTGTTCATGATGTTGACGCTCGTGTACTTGGGCCAAGCCCACGACAAGCACTGATCGTTTCACCCGTTTCGTTGGTTTTGGTTCGTTTTCAGTTTCGTTTGTTTGTTTTTACTTATCCATCCCTTAGGAGTCATCATGGAAGTCATTAGTTTTGTCGCACTCGCCACCGGTCTGATCATTGGTCTGGGCGCATTGGGCGCTTGTATCGGTATCGGCATCATGGGCAGCAAGTACCTCGAAGCCGCTGCACGCCAACCCGAGTTGATGGGTGAGTTGCAGACCAAAATGTTCTTGTTGGCTGGCCTGATCGACGCCGCGTTCATTATTGGTACCGGTATCGCGTTGTGGTTTGCCACGGCCAACCCATTCCTCGGCCAGATCTCGCGCTTGGTCAAGTAATTGCCCCCTCGGGTCCACGGATGAGGCCCACTGCCCGCCAACTGGCGGCAGCGGACTCGTCCTTTGTTTGAGGAAGCTCACGTGAACATCAATGCCACCCTGATCATCCAGATGATCGTGTTCCTGATTTTTATCGGGTTCACGATGAAGTTTGTGATCCCACCCTTGCGCACTGCGCTGGACGAGCGCGCAGCGAAAATCGCTGATGGCTTGGCTGCCGCCGACAAAGCCAAATCCGAACTGGCGACAGCCAAGTCGGGTATTGAGCAAGAAGTGTCGAAGTCGCGTGCCGAAGCAGCCACCCGGCTGAGCGATGCTGAACGCCGGGGTCAACAACTCGTCGAAGCAGCCAAAATCAAGGCCGGTGAAGAAGCCGCCAAGATCATCGCCGCAGCAAACGCCGAGGCCGCAGCCCAGATGGTCAAAGCCCGCGAGACGCTTCGTGACGAAGTGTCTGCGCTTGCCGTCAAAGGTGCCGAACAAATTTTGCGCAAAGAAGTCAACGCTTCGGTGCACGCAGAACTGCTCGCTCGCCTCAAGACTGAACTTTGATCTCGACTTGACTCAACGCACAACACGCACCGTCACAGGATTTGCCCATGGCTGAACTCGCCACCATTGCCCGCCCATACGCTGACGCTTTGTTCAAAGCATCAAGCGCTGACTTGGGAAATGCATCTGCTTGGCTCGCCGAGCTTGCTGTCGTGGCATCCAATGAGCAACTGCTTGGATTTGCCGAAAACCCCAAAACCAGCACCGCGCAAGTGGTTGACGTGGTCAAGGGCGTGCTGAAGACCCCGTTGTCAGCGCATGGCGTGAACTTCCTCACGGAAGTCATCGCCAACGGCAAACTGAAAGCGCTGCCTGAGATGGCTGCGCAATTTCAAGCGCTGAAAAACGCCCAAACAGGCGTCGCCGACGCGGTGATTCATAGTGCCTTTGCAATTGACGCAGCAGCCTTGGCCGAATTGGGTACCGTGCTTGAGCGTCGATTTGGTCGCAAACTCAATTTGACCGTGGTGGCAGCACCCGAGCTGATTGGTGGCGTGCGAGTGGTCGTGGGTGATGAGGTGTTTGACACTTCCGTCAAAGCCCGCTTGGAACAGATGAAATCGGCGCTGGTGGCCTGAAGCCGTTTGGCTTTGAGCAACCCCGCCACAACCGAACCGATTGGAGATCGAGATGCAACTCAATCCCGCAGAAATTTCTGAACTGATCAAGAGCCGCATTGAGGGCCTGAGCGCTCACGCGGATGTGCGCAACCAAGGCACCGTCGTGTCAGTGACCGATGGCATTTGCCGCGTTCATGGACTGTCGGACGTGATGCAAGGCGAAATGCTTGAATTCGCAACCGCGCCTGATGGCCAAGCCACGTTTGGCCTGGCGCTCAACTTGGAGCGTGACTCTGTTGGCGCCGTGATCTTGGGTGCTTACGAGCACATCTCCGAAGGTCAAACCGTCAAATGCACGGGTCGCATTTTGGAAGTACCCGTTGGCCCAGAGCTGATCGGTCGTGTGGTCAACGCCTTGGGTCAGCCCATCGATGGCAAAGGCCCGATCAACGCCAAGATGACCGACGTGATTGAAAAAGTTGCGCCTGGCGTGATCGCGCGCCAATCGGTCGACCAACCCATGCAAACCGGCCTGAAGTCGATTGACTCGATGGTTCCCGTGGGCCGCGGCCAACGCGAGCTGATCATCGGCGACCGCCAAACCGGCAAAACCGCCGTAGCGATTGACGCGATCATCAACCAAAAAGGTCAAAACATGACCTGCGTTTATGTCGCAATTGGCCAAAAAGCCTCGTCGATCAAAAACGTGGTTCGCGCACTCGAACAAGCCGGCGCCATGGCGTACACGATCGTTGTCGCCGCATCCGCCTCTGAGTCAGCCGCCATGCAATACGTCTCAGCGTACTCAGGCTGCACGATGGGTGAGTATTTCCGCGATCGCGGTGAAGACGCCTTGATTGTTTATGACGATTTGTCAAAACAAGCCGTGGCATATCGCCAAGTGTCACTGCTGTTGCGCCGCCCACCGGGTCGCGAAGCCTATCCCGGCGACGTGTTTTATCTCCACAGCCGTTTGCTTGAGCGCGCAGCACGCGTGAACGCCGACTACGTCGAAGCGTTCACCAAAGGCGAGGTCAAAGGCAAAACCGGTTCACTGACCGCGCTGCCCATCATCGAAACCCAAGCGGGTGACGTGTCGGCATTTGTGCCAACCAACGTGATTTCCATCACTGATGGCCAGATCTTCTTGGAAACCTCGTTGTTTAACGCCGGTGTTCGCCCCGCCATCAACGCCGGTATCTCGGTGTCACGTGTGGGCAGCTCAGCGCAAACCAAGATCATCAAAGGCCAGTCAGGCGGCATCCGCACCGATTTGGCCCAGTACCGAGAATTGGCCGCGTTTGCCCAGTTTGCGTCTGATTTGGACGAATCAACCCGCAAACAGCTCGATCGCGGTGCTCGCGTGACCGAGTTGCTCAAGCAAAAACAATACAGCCCGTTATCGATTAGTTTGATGGGTGCATCGCTGTTTGCGGTGAACAAAGGATTCATGGACGACGTTGACGTGAAGAAGATCCTGTCGTTTGAAGGCGGTCTGCACGCTCACTTGAGCGACAGGCACGCCCCTTTGCTTGCCAAGATTGAATCCAGCAAAGCCCTTGACAAAGAGGCCGAGGCCGAACTGACAGCGGCCGTGGCAGCATTCAAGAAATCCTTCGCTTGATTTCCCTTTGACCACAAACTAGGAGTCAAAGATGGCATCAGGCAAGGAACTACGCACCAAGATCAAATCGGTTGAAAACACCAAGAAGATCACCAAGGCCATGGAAATGATCTCGGTCTCGAAGATGCGCAAAGCCCAAGAACGCATGCGCGCGGCTCGCCCCTACAGCGAGAAGATCCGTGCGATTGCAAGCAACCTCGGGCAAGCAAATCCGGAGTACGTGCACGCATTCATGAAGTCCAACAATGGCAAGTCGGTCGGCTTCATCGTTGTGACGACTGACAAGGGTCTGTGCGGCGGCTTGAACACCAACTTGCTTCGCGCGGTGACGCTAAAGCTTCGCGAAGCCCAAAGCGCAGGTCAGACGCCATCAGCCGTCGCCATTGGCAGCAAAGGCTTGGGATTTTTAAACCGCATTGGGGCCAAAGTGGTGTCGCAAGTCACCCATTTGGGCGACAAGCCACATTTGGACAAGCTCATTGGCCCGGTCAAGACCTTGCTCGACGCGTACGCGGCTGGCGAAGTCAACACTGTGTACATCTGCTACAACCGTTTCGTGAGCACCATGGTGCAAGCGCCAAGCGTTGAAGTGTTGCTGCCTTTGTCGGCTGCCAAAATGCAAGAGGCAACCAAGGCCACGGGCACCAACCACGCTTGGGACTACATCTACGAGCCCGATGCACAAACCGTGATCGACGAGTTGCTGGTTCGCTACGCCGAGGCGTTGGTGTATCAAGCCGTGGCCGAAAACATGGCTTCAGAGCATGCCGCGCGCATGGTCGCCATGAAAGCTGCAACCGATAACGCCGGCAACGTCATTGGCGAGTTGAAGTTGATCTACAACAAAACCCGCCAAGCCGCCATCACCAAAGAGCTGTCCGAGATTGTCTCGGGTGCTGCCGCCATCAGCGGCTAAGCCCCAGCCAAGACGACCGTTCACCACAGCATCATTCACATTCATCGGAGCAAGTCACCATGGCTCAAGACACCACCGCCGTACAAGGCAAGATCGTTCAGTGCATCGGCGCCGTGGTTGACGTGGAATTCCCACGCAACCACATGCCACGCATTTATGACGCACTCAAAATGGAAGGCACCACGCTGACCCTTGAAGTGCAACAGCAGCTGGGCGACGGCATCGTGCGCACGATCGCCTTGGGTTCCAGCGACGGCTTGCGTCGCGGCTTGCTGGTGACCAACACCGGCTTGCCAATCACCGTGCCAGTGGGTAAAGCGACCCTGGGTCGCATCATGGACGTGCTCGGCGCGCCAATTGACGAGCGCGGCCCTGTCAGCCAAGAGCTGACCGCATCGATTCACCGCAAAGCGCCTGCTTACGACGACCTGAGCCCTTCTCAAGAACTGCTCGAGACCGGCATCAAGGTGATTGACTTGGTTTGCCCATTTGCCAAAGGCGGCAAAGTGGGTTTGTTCGGCGGTGCTGGCGTAGGCAAGACCGTGAACATGATGGAACTCATCAATAACATCGCCAAAGCGCACAGCGGCTTGTCGGTTTTTGCTGGCGTGGGTGAGCGCACCCGCGAAGGCAACGATTTTTATCACGAGATGGCCGACTCAGGCGTGGTCAACCTCAAGAACTTGGAAGAATCCAAGGTCGCGATGGTTTACGGCCAGATGAACGAGCCACCCGGCAACCGCCTGCGTGTTGCCCTGACTGGCTTGACGATTGCCGAGTCGTTCCGCGACGAAGGCAAAGATGTGTTGTTCTTTGTGGACAACATTTACCGCTACACCCTGGCCGGAACCGAAGTGTCCGCCTTGTTGGGTCGCATGCCATCAGCCGTGGGCTACCAGCCCACCTTGGCCGAAGAAATGGGCCGTTTGCAAGAGCGCATCACATCGACCAAAGTCGGCTCAATCACGTCCATTCAAGCCGTGTACGTGCCAGCTGACGATTTGACCGATCCATCGCCAGCAACCACATTCGCTCACTTGGATTCAACCGTGGTGTTGTCACGCGACATCGCGTCACTGGGCATCTACCCTGCAGTGGACCCACTCGACTCAACCAGCCGTCAGCTTGACCCCTTGGTCGTCGGCGCTGACCACTACGAGACTGCTCGCGCCGTGCAAGGTACGTTGCAACGGTATCGCGAACTGCGTGACATCATCGCCATCATGGGCATGGACGACTTGGCTCCTGACGACAAGTTGGCCGTGGCTCGAGCTCGCAAGATCCAGCGCTTCCTGAGCCAGCCCTTCCATGTTGCTGAGGTGTTTACCGGCAGTCCAGGCAAATATGTGCCGTTGTCTGAAACCATCCGTGGCTTCAAGATGATTGTGGCTGGCGAATGCGATCACCTGCCAGAACAGGCGTTCTACATGGTCGGTGGCATCGATGAAGCGTTTGAGAAAGCCAAGAAACTGGGTTGAGGCAACCAAACCGCTTGCTCATAGGCTGACTGGTTCAGCACCTTGGGCGAGTGCTTTGACCTCAAACTCAATTTTTAAGGAAATGACATGAACACCATTCACGTCGACGTCGTCAGCGCTGAAGCCTCCATTTTTTCTGGCGAGGCGACTTTCATTGCGCTGCCAGGTGAATCAGGGGAGTTGGGCATCAAACCCCGCCACACGCCGCTGATCACCCGCATCAAGCCGGGCTCGGTGCGCATTCAGTTGGCCGACGGAACCGAAGAGTTCGTGTTCGTCGCCGGCGGAATATTGGAAGTTCAGCCTGGCTGCGTCACGGTGTTGTCAGATACCGCGATTCGTGGCAAAGATCTCGACGACCAAAAAGCAACGGCTGCGAGAGAAGCGGCCAAAGAGGCCCTCAAGAATGCAAAGACAGAGATCGATATGGCAAAAGCCACGTCAGAACTCGCTGTCATGGCGGCTCAGATCGCGGCATTGCAGAAGTTCCGTCAACGGCGCTGATCAGCGCTTGCTGACTCTCTTTGAGAGATTTACAAAACCCGCCGGTGCAAACTGGGCGGGTTTTGTTCTTTTTGGGTCAAATTTTGTATGATTTTAGCTCTTGGTCACCGAATCTATTGAGCTTAATGCTATCAAAATAGAAGTTACTTCGCCGTGCCTAAGACGGAGAAGGGCGATGGCCATTTCACTTCGCTGGCCGCAATCGGCTTGCCAATTGGTGCGCCAGCGAGTCCGACTTGCACGGCGCTCATGTCCTCATTGTTGGGGACTTGTTGCATCAGCCAGTAGTCAAACACCCGCCGCGCGATCGGTGCCGCGTGAGCGGCTCCAAAGCCTGCGTTTTCCACGACGACCGCAATAGCAATTTTTGGATTCTCGGCTGGCGCGTACGCCATGTATAAGGCGTGATCGCGTTGGTGCTCATCGAGCTTTTTGGCGTCGTATTTGTCTTTTTGGCCGATCGTGACCGCCTGTGCGGTACCCGTTTTGCCGCCGCTTTGGTATCCGGCGCCAGCAAATACCCGGGCAGACGTGCCTTCAACCGCCACCCCAACCATCCCACGTTTGACGGCGGCGACATGGTCGGGGTTGTAGCCCAGATCGACCGGTGCGGCTTGCGCGACGTCTTGACGCTGGCGCGTCACGCTGTCTTGCGTGGCAACCACCAAATGCGGCTTGTGGCGTTTGCCTCCGGCGACCAAAGTGGCCGTTGCATGCGCAAGTTGCAACATCGTGAAGGTGTTGTAACCCTGGCCAATTCCCAAGGAAATCGTCTCACCCGAGTACCATTTCTTTTGCTCGGGTCGTTTGTATGCGGCGCGTTTCCACTCTTGGCTGGGCAACACCCCTCGCACCTCGCCGCCCACGTCAATGCCGGTGATCTGCCCAAATCCGAGGGGTTTCATGAAATCATGCATCGCATCAACCCCCAACTCGCTGGCTAGCGAGTAGTAGTAGGTGTTGCTTGATTGAACGATGCTGCGATACATGTCGACGGCGCCCAAACCCGAATCCCCATGGCTTCGGAATCGGTGATCGCCAAACATGAAATATCCTGGGTCGTTGATGATCGTTTGCGGCGTGCGCTTGCCGCTTTGTAACGCAGCCATGGCCATGAATGGCTTGTAAGTCGACCCGGGTGGATAGGTCCCTCGCAGGGCACGATTGAGCAGGGGCTTATCGAGGGACTCGTTCAGCAACTGCCAGTTCTCGGTATCAATGCCTTCAACAAACAAATTGGGGTCAAAGGTGGGCTTGGAGACAAATGCCAACACCTCGCCGTTGTTGGGGTCGATTGCGACCAACGCACCTCGGCGCTGTCCAAACATGTCTTCAACCAGCTTTTGGAGCTTGATGTCGATGCTCAACACGACGGTGTCACCCGGTGTGGCAGGGTTGCTGGCGAGTTTGCGCACGGCCCGCCCGCCCGCTGACGTCTCAACCTCTTCAACTCCCGTGGTGCCGTGGAGTTGCCGCTCGAAGCTTTGCTCAACGCCCAATTTGCCAATGTACTCAGTGCCTCGGTAGTTCGACTCGTCGTCGGAGTCTTCGATCCGAGTTTTTTCACTTGGATTGATGCGCCCGATGTAGCCGATCACGTGGCTGGCCAAGTCGCCATTGGGGTAGTTGCGAAACAACCTGGCCTTGATGTCAACGCCCGGAAATCGAAACCGCTGCGCTGCAAACTTGGCAACCTCTTCGTCACTCAGCCGGGTGCGAATTGGCAGTGACTCAAAACTTTTGCTTTCTTCGCTGAGCTTTTTGAAGCGCCGACGATCACGCGGCGCAATCTCGATGACTTTTGACAACTCATCAATCAAAGCATCCACGTCGCGCGACTTTGACGGCGTGATCTCCAAGGTGTAGGCCGAGTAATTGGTTGCCAAGACGATGCCATTGCGATCCAAAATCAAGCCCCGGTTGGGCACGATCGGAACCACGGCGGTTCGGTTGCTCTCAGCTTGTTCCAAATAGGTGTCATGCCGGGCAACCTGCAAAACAGCGAGCCGCCCAAGCAAAATTGCACAGCCCCCAATGACCGCAATGCCGGCGATGAATACGCGGGATCGAAATCGAACCAAGTCGGCTTCTGCACTGCGAAGGTCGGTCACTTCAAGCTCTTTCGGTGAATGGTTTCCATAGCCAAACCGCGCTCAGAGCGGGCGATGGTCGTCTTGCTCGGGCGCGCGGCGCTGGGGTGCGAGCAACAAGAACGACACCACGGGCCACAAAGCCGCCTCAATGAACGGCGCGAACACCACGCTCCAACCCGGCCATTGCCCGCCGCCCAGCATTCGCAAAATCAACTCCATCGCATGCATCGCCAAGAACAATGGCCAAACTTGCAGCGCTTGAGAACCCGGCGGGTACCACAACAGCCGCCGATGAATCATCACCGCGAAAAAGCCGAGTACCGTGTACGACCAAGCGTGTTGACCCAAGAGTGCAGCCTGGTGAACGTCCATCGCCAAACCAAAAGCAAACGACAAGCCAATGCCAACCTTGCGGGGCTGATGAACGGCCCAAAACACGAGCACAACCGCCAAGAAGTCGGGCATCCAAGCCTGCCGCCCCAAGCCGGTATCAACCAAAATGTTTAGCCCCAGAGCGATCGCGAAGCTCAACGCGATGAACCACGACCGGACAGGCAGCAGCAATTGTTCGCCTGAGCGCATGATCATCGACGTGTTCCCCTTTTGGGCACGGCTTGAACTTCAGGCTCTGGCCTTGGGAGCGCGGGCGCGTTGAGCGAGCTGATCACCAACACGTGTCGTGCGCCATTGACCAACCCAACGGGAGTCGCGTGAATTCGGGCAAATGCTGAGTCCGCACGTCGCTCAACCGAGTGGATTTTCGCAACGGCCAAACCGGGCGGGTACACGCCATCCACGCCGCTAGTCGTGAGTAAATCGCCGCGCAGCACGTCGGCGTTGCCACCAATCCAGCGCAGCTCCAACGCGCCACCCTCAAAGCTCGGGTCGCCATAGGCCACGCTGCGCACACCGGTTCGGGTGTTGAGAACCGGTACGGTGTATTCGCGGTCAATCAACAAAGTCACCTCACTCGTCAGCGGGTACGCGCGTGTGATTTGGCCAACAACCCCCAGCTCGTCAATGACAGGCGCACCAATGGCGATGCCTTGCGTGATGCCTTTGTCAATGATGACGCGCCGCGTGTAGGGGTCGGCCGCGTCGTACAACACCTCAGCAGCCTGCGCACTGGCTGCGACGGTTCCTTGCAACGCGAGTAATTTTCGCAGCCGGGTGTTCTCGAGCGCGAGCTGCTCGCTTTGCTGCGAGCGCTGAGCTTGCAGCGCGATTCGCGTTCGGGCTTCGTCCTGAGCGGACTTCGCGTCTTGAACGCTCGTGAAATAACTCGACAGCTCGCGCGCAGCAACCACTGGTCGCATGGCCAGCCACTGAACAGGATACAAAACCGTGGCAACGGCAGACCGCACCGGGTTGGTCACTCGAAAGCGCACGTCGGCCACCATCAAAAACAAGGCCAAGGCACTGAACAAAAACAATTTGCTCAGCGCGGATTGCCCTTGCCTGAACAGCGGCGGCGGGGACCGATCAAGGGTGCCTAAGGGCATGAAGCCTCAGTGGAGTAGGTTCGTGTGCGGTGGGCAAGAATCCCGGAGCGGTCGAAGCTGCACCCAAGGCGTGCGCCGCGCTGCTCTGGCTGTGCGTTAGTCGCTCGTGAAAATGCTGCCCATGCGGTCCATGCGTTCAAGCGCCATGCCGCAGCCCCTCACCACACAGGTCAGCGGCTCTTCGGCTACCAAAACTGGCAACCCGGTTTCTTCAGCCAACAAACGGTCCAAGTCGCGAAGCAAGGCACCCCCACCCGTGAGCATCATGCCGCGGTCGGCAATGTCCGCGCCCAACTCAGGTGGCGTTTGCTCAAGCGCATTTTTTACCGCGCTGACGATGTTGTTGAGTGGGTCGGTCAATGCCTCAAGCACCTCGTTGCTCGAGATGGTGAACGAGCGCGGCACGCCCTCCGACAGGTTGCGCCCCTTGACTTCCATTTCGCGCACTTCGCTGCCTGGAAATGCGGAGCCGATTTTCTTCTTGATCGCCTCTGCCGTGGGCTCGCCAATCAACATGCCGTAGTTGCGGCGGATGTAGTTGATGATGGCTTCGTCAAACTTGTCGCCACCCACGCGCACGCTACCTTTGTAGACCATGCCGCCTAGCGAAATCACGCCCACTTCTGTGGTGCCGCCACCAATGTCAACAACCATCGAACCACTGGCCTCGCTGACCGGCAACCCAGCCCCAATCGCGGCAGCCATTGGCTCCTCG
>JANOPN010000077.1:0-5666 GCA_031421855.1 Comamonadaceae bacterium | reverse complement strand
GCCTTCAATGTGCAAATGCAGCTCGGCTTTCGGCAGCCGGGCCGCTAATGCGATCAATTCAGGCTTCGATGGGTTGGGCGGTAAGTTCGGTGGTGACATGCGCAATTGTCCACTCATGCGGTCACGCCGGTCTTGACACCCAGTCGCGACAAGTAGCGTCGATAGGCCGCGCTGACTCGGTCCAACGGGCCGTGCAATTCTCCGGTCGTCAATGGCAGCAGTTTTGGCGTTTGTGATTCAATAATGACGCGGTCTTGCCGAAAAATTTCATCTTGAAACGCCACAATTTGCGATTCCGCCAGACCCATGTCGGTGTTTGCCATGCGAAACCAAACCGTGCTGACGTCGCTCGATTGCGGGCATATGGCAAGCGCGATGTGGTGAACTTGCGCGCCGCCCAACTTGGTCAGCGTCGCGCCGTAGGGGCTTCGCACCTCGTAGGCATAGCTTACTTGCCCGCCCTCACCGCTGGCGAACGCCTGCGGTTGCCAAACGCTGCTCGACGGCACCGTCAGGCCCAAGTCGGACTCAACGACTTGATACGCCGCAAGCTCGGTGTGCGATTCAGACCCGAGCCAGCCGTCGTGAATGAACCCAAAGTGGGTCATGTCCAAGAAATTTTCTACAACCCGTGGCGCGCTGGCCGCTAAAACGTATGGCCCGGCCAGGCTGTGTTGCAAACTGGCGTCAGCGACCCACCCCCAACCTGGCTGGGGCGCGGCAGCATCGGGTTCCAACTGCACCCAAATGAGCCCAGAGGATTCGACGCAGCCAAAACGCCTGGCGCAGTGCGTGGGCGGCGGCACCCAATTGGGCTGCGCGGGAACCTCGACACATCGGCCATCAGTTGCAAACTGCCAGCCGTGGTAGCCGCAGGCAAGCCGCCCTGCCACGACCCGGCCCAGCGACAACCGAGCGCCTCGGTGCGGACACTGGTCGTGCCAGGCGTGGACAACGCCATCGCCGTCGCGCCAAAGCACCACCGCCTCACCCAACAGCTGCGCGGCAACGGGTGCAGCTGCCAAAGCATCCAACGCCATTACCGGGTGCCAAAAGCTTCGCTCGATCATGTGAATCTCTCAAATGGGACATACGCAAAATCGCCCCGGCAAGACGCAGCGAAGACGACAGTGCGAGTCGCACGGCTAGAAGCTGCAACGCGGCTAGGACAATTTTGCGTAAGTCCTGTCAAAATCAAAAATGGCCACCCGGGGGTGGCCATTGGCTAACCGATCACCCAAAGGTGACCGGCTGGGTTCACTTGCCCGATGGGATTTTGCCCTCAACGCCTTTGACGTAGAAGTCGACTTTACCCTTCCAAGCATCGTCAGCCTTTTCGCCCTTGGCCAAGCGGACTTTGCCACTTGCGTCGGTGATTGGACCGGTGAAGACATCAAAACTGCCGTCTTTGATGCCCTTTTTGGCTTCTTCGATCTTGGCTTTGATGTCTGCTGGAACCGACTCAGCAATCTTGACCAAATCGTTTTGGCCTTCTTTCACGCCCCAACGGGTCACCGTGTTGCCCTTCCAGGTTTTGTCCATCGCCTGGCCAACGGCTTGCTTGTAGTAGCCGCTCCAATCCACGATGGCGGAGCCCAAATGGGCCTTTGGCGCGAAAGCGCTCATGTCTGAGTCCCAACCAAAAGCAAATTTGCCGTTTTTCTCGGCGGTTTGCAGCACCGCGGTCGAGTCGGTGTTTTGCAACAGCACGTCGGCCCCCCCATTGATGAGTGCCTGTGCAGCCTCGGTCTCTTTCGGCGGATCAAACCAAGTGTTCACCCAAACCACCTTGGTTTTGATCTTGGGGTTAACCGCTTGCGCGCCCAAGGTGTACGCATTGATGTTGCGAAGCACTTCGGGGATCGGGAACGAGCCCACGAAGCCGAGCACATTGGATTTGGTCGCCTTGCCCGCAATCATGCCGGCCATGTACGCGTCTTGATAAAAGCGAGCGTCGTAGACGTTCATGTTGTCAGCGGTTTTGTAGCCCGTCGCGTGCTCGAACTTGACATCTGGGAAATCCTTGGCGACTTTGAGCATCGGCTCCATGTAACCAAAACTGGTCGCGAAGATGATTTTGTTGCCATTTTGGGCCAAGTCACGAATCACGCGCTCAGCGTCTGGGCCCTCTGGCACTTTTTCAACGAAGGTGGTTTTGACTTTTTCGCCCATCGCGGCTTCGACCGACTTGCGGCCCAAATCGTGTGCAAATGTCCAACCCGCGTCGCCAACCGGGCCGACATACACCCAAGCCGCCTTGAACGGTTCAGGCTTGGGCGGCGCTGGCGCAGCAGCCGAGGCTGGCGCAGCCGCTGCGGGCGCTGGCGTGGGCTCAGGCTTGCTGCAAGCCGATACAGCAACGGCAGCCGCAGCTGCCGCGACCAAGCGCAGCGATGCGCGACGTTTGAAATCAATCATGACAAATCATCCTTTCGGGGCGATAAAACACTTAACAAACAAAACCAAAAAAAGTCCCAACCACCGTTTGTAGCAATTTTTAAGCCAGTTTGCTACCAACGATGTCGCCGAACCAGCAAATAAAACGAAGTCGCTAACGCCCACCGTCAAAGGGCTTACCCAGCGACGCGGGCATGTTCATGCGAATCCAGACCGGGTTGCTTGACATCAACACCAAGACAACAATCGTTGCCAAATACGGCAACATGCTCATGAACTGCGCTGGCACATCAACGCCCATGCCCTGCAAAAACAATTGCAACATGGTCACGCCACCGAACAAGTAAGCCCCCAAAAGGGCTCGAGCAGGCCGCCAAGTGGCAAACACCGTCAAAGCCAACGCAATCCAACCCCGCCCTGCGACCATGCCCTCGACCCACAATGGTGCATAAACCACGCTGAGATACGCGCCAGACAAACCGCACAGCGCACCGCCCGCGAGCACGGCGCAGAATCGAATCAACTTCACACGGTATCCCAACGAGTCCGCCGCTTGCGGGTTTTCGCCCACACTGCGCAGCACCAGCCCGCTGCGCGTTCGATACAACCACCAACTGAGCAGCGCACAAATGGCAATCGCGACGTACACCATTGGGTGCTGCTGAAACAAGGCAGGCCCGATCAGCGGGATGTCCGACAAAAACGCAATGCCGTGCGGCACGGGGTCTGCCAGTTTTTTACCCACAAAACCCGAGCCAAAAAAGGCGCTTAAACCGCCACCCAGCAAACTCAGCGCCAAGCCAGTTGCATATTGGTTGGTGTTCAAGCCGATCACGAGCGCACCAAAAAGCGATGCCAAAGCCGCACCAGCCAACGCGCCAACCAAAAAACCGACCCACACGTTGCCGCTGTGAAACGCCGCTGCAAAGCCCGCCATGGCTGACACCAGCATCATGCCCTCGGCCCCGAGGTTGAGAACACCTGACTTTTCGTTGATCAATAGCCCCATTGCGGCCAGTGCCAGCGGCGTGCCAGCAGCCAAAGTCGCGGCGATGAGCAGTGCGATCTCGTTCATTTGCGACGCCAAACGATTTTGTGCGTGATCAGCTTGTCGCACGCCAACAGCGCAATCAACAACACGCCTTGAAACACCCCCGTGAGGGCTGAGGGCAGACCAATGCGTGACTGCGCCAGCTCCCCGCCAATCAAAAACATCGATAGCAACACCGAGGCGAACACGCAGCCAACTGGGTGCAGGCGCCCGACAAACGCCACGATGATGGCGGTGAACCCGTAACCCACCGACAAATTAGGCGTGAGTTGGCCCGCAGGCCCAGTGACTTCAAGCGCACCCGCGATGCCAGCCAGCGCACCCGACGTCAAAAGAGCGCTCCAAAGCGCCGAGCGGGCTGAAAACCCGGCGTACCGCGCCGCATCGGGCGCGATGCCACCCACTTGCAGCTGATACCCCCGCCAAGTGCGAAACAAAAAAACCGTCATCGCAGCCGCAACCAAAAGCGCGAGTACAAAGCCCCAGTTCAGCCGAAACCCGGCCATCATTCGCGGAACCGACACCTCAAAACTCACCGTTTGCGGAAAATTAAAGCCCTGCGGGTCTTTCCAAGGTCCAAACACCAAATACGACAACAACAAGTTCGCCACATAAACCAGCATCAAGCTGACCAAAATTTCGCTCGCATTGAAGCGGTCTCGCAACCACGCCACAATGCCGGCCCAAATGGCACCGCCGAGCATCCCAGCGACAACTGCCAGCGGAAAAAACGCCCACGGCGACAGCTTGATCGCCTGCGTCGTGAACCACATGGCCAGACCGCCAGCAGCAATCGCACCCGCCAAATACTGCCCCTCGGCGCCGATGTTCCAAACATTGCTTCTGAAGCAAAGCGCCAAACCCACTGCACACAACATCAACGGCGTGGCTTTGAGTAACAGCTCGGTCAACGCGCGCAACCCACGCAAGGGTTGCACCAAAAAAATATCGAGCCCCTGAAGTGGGTCTTTGCCCAACGACACGAACAAAAGAGCTGCCACGACGATGGTCACCACCAAGGCGATGAATGGCGAGGCATACGCCATCCAAACCGACGCCTTTGCACGGGGCTGAAGTTGAATCATTTGCTCAAACCCCGCACCACGCCCGCTGTCGTGCCCGATGTCGTGCCCGATGTCGTGCCCGTTGTTGCGCCCGATATTGCGGCTTCACCATGTAAAAACGCGCCGCCCATCCACGCGCCAACCCGCTCGATGCTGGCCTCAGTCATCAAAAACGAAGGCGACAACTGCCCCGCAAACATCACGCAAAGCCGGTCGGACATTTCAAACAACTCATCCAACTCCTCACTGACCAACAAAATCCCGCAGCCCTGGTCACGCAAAGCCAACATCTCAGCTCGAATCTGCGCCGCCGCGCCGACATCCACGCCCCATGTGGGTTGCGACACGATTAACACCCGTGGTTTGGCCGATACCTCTCGACCCACAATGAATTTTTGCAAATTGCCGCCTGACAGCGACGCTGCAGCAGCGTCCGCGCCTGCAGCCTTTACGCCAAAGCGCTGGATGATTTCGGCGCTTTGAGCTCGCAATGCCCGAAAATCAAGCCAGCCGCTGCCCAAAACCGATTCTTTTCGAGTCAAAAGCGTGTTGTGGGCCAAACTGTGCGCCGGCACAGCGGCACGACCCAACCGCTCCTCAGGCACGAAGTGCAGCCCCAATCGCCTGCGCAGACCCGGTGTGCTGCTCGACACGTCTTGCCCAAATAGCCGCACGCAACCGGGCGGCGCGCGCGGGTCTTCGCCAGACAACACCCGCAGCAACTCCTGCTGGCCGTTGCCGCTGACACCAGCAATGCCCAGCACCTCACCGGCGCGCAAATTGAAATCAATGCCCATGAGGTCAACTCCAAACCCACCCGAGCGGCCCAAATCCAGTTTGCGCACTTGCAAAACCGCGTCTCCGGCCTGCTTTGAACGCGAAAGCACCTTAGGCGGCTCCGCGCCAATCATCATGCGAGACAAACTCGCATCCGACTCCAGCCGTGGATCACACACACCCGTCACGCGCCCACCTCGCAAAACCGTGCAATTGCTGCACAACTCGCGAATTTCGTGCAGCTTGTGGCTGATGTACAAAATGCTGCACCCCTTGGCCGCCAGTGCGCGCAGGGTGTCAAACAAGCTTTGCACCGCCGCCGGGGTCAACACCGACGTGGGCTCGTCCAAAATCAAAATTCGCGGGTTGGTGAACAA
>JANOPN010000076.1:0-6218 GCA_031421855.1 Comamonadaceae bacterium | reverse complement strand
AACCGCCCCCTTCGGCGCTGCTGTGGCCGTGGCCAACCCGTGGTCAGTGGTGCCCTCACTGGGCAATTTGGACGCTTACATCTCAGCCGCCAATCGGCTACCCATGCTCACGCTGGAAGAAGAGCAAGCCTTTGCGCGTAAGCTCAAAAACGAAGGTGACGTGGAGTCTGCCGGTAAGTTAGTGCTTTCTCACTTGCGCCTCGTGGTGTCGGTCGCACGCCAGTACCTTGGCTACGGTTTGCCGCACGGCGATTTAATTCAAGAAGGCAATGTCGGCCTGATGAAGGCCGTCAAACGCTTCGACCCGGACCAGGGCGTGCGCTTGGTGAGCTACGCACTGCACTGGATCAAAGCCGAAATCCACGAGTACATCCTGCGTAATTGGCGCATGGTCAAAGTTGCCACGACAAAATCTCAGCGCAAACTATTCTTCAACCTGCGCTCACTCAAAGCCAGCTTGAAGCAACAATCCGACGACTTAAGCATCGACGGCGCGCGCGATACGCTCAGCCCTAAACAGATCGACGTGGTTGCGACGCGGTTGAATGTTGACCGCTCGGACGTGATCGAGATGGAAACCCGCTTGATGGGCGGCGATGTCGCGCTGGACCCCGGCCCCAGTGACGACGGCGAAGAGTCATTTGGCCCAATCACCTACCTCAAAGACGAGCACAGTGAGCCCACTGCGTTGATCGCAGCGGCTCAACGCGACCGCTTGGCCAGCGACGGCATCAGCACCGCCTTGTCTGCACTCGACGAGCGCAGCCGACGCATTGTTGAACAGCGTTGGCTGGCCGTCAACGACGACGGCTCGGGTGGCATGACCTTGCACGAATTGGCCGATGAGTACGGCGTCAGCGCCGAACGGATCCGCCAAATTGAAGTTGCCGCCATGAAAAAAATGAAGGCAACCTTGGCGCAGTACGCGTAAGCAGGTACCCGCCAGTGGCAGCTACACTGCCACAACATGCTCAAGGATTCACCAAAACAACGACCCACTCGGGAAAGGCGATCCGCCACCAACCTGGTTGAGTACTTTGTATTTGGTTTTCGCTGTCACTGGCTGCTACCAACACGTCACCTAGCCCTTGCGATGGTGATGCTGGCAATGTCCGTTGATTTTGCGTGGGCGCAGGGCACTCCGAGCAGCAAGCCGGCGGTTGAGCCGATCAACCTGCAGTCGATTGACACCCAGCACGACACCGGCCCCCCCTTCGACACTTGGATCGACTTGCAGGGAACCGCCAGTCCCGAGGTTGCGCGCAAAGCATCTCGCGACGGTCAATTCACGCGTGCCAACTCACTGAAACCCGTGCTGCTCGACGCCGGCTCTGCGCAGTGGCGGCGCATCGAGATCAAGCGCAGTGTTGCAAACGATCCCTGGTATCTGCAGGTTGACTCACCATCGGTCGATCACGCCAGTTTGCATTGGGAAGACGCTCAAGGCGAGTGGCAAAGCCAGGTTGCGGGCGACTCGGTGGCGGTGAACGACTGGCCGCTGCCTGACCACAACCCACTTTTTAAGCTTCCCAACAATGCACGGGCTGAAAGCGATGGGGTGGTTGAGTTGTGGTTGCGCATCTCTCACGCACGGGTGCCAATTGCGGTGGGCGCAACCCTGCTGTCCGAGTCGGCGTTGCGTGAGCAACGAGAAATCAGATTCTTCGCTTTTGGTGCGTTCTTTGGCGGGGTTTTGCTTGCCTTGTTGGTCTGTGCCTTCCATGTCGTGGCACACCGCGACCGAGTCTTCATGGCGTACGGCTTCGTGACTCTGTCCATGGCTGGCATGCAAATGCAGCTCAGCGGTTTAGCTGGCTTAACGTATTTCGCGAGCACATCCTTTTTGAACGACCGCGCGTCTTTCGTTTTTGCGGAGCTCTACGCCATGTCTGGGGTCTTGTTCATCGCGACGGCGTGCGGTGTGACTTGGGCACGCGGGCGGCTTGGCGCGTTGCTAAAAGCTTGGCTTGCTTTGGGTGTCTTTGTGCTGTGCATGCATCAGTGGCGGTTTGATCGGGACATGTTCGTTGCCGCCAATCTCTACATGCCTTTGTGCATGGTTTTTATGATCGTGACCGGCCTCATGGCACACAGCCGCGGCGACCGATATGCGCTGAAGTTGGTGCTCGGAGTCTTGCCGGTGGTCATCGCGGGCGCCTTGCCTTTGCTTCGAAACCAAGGTATTTTGCCAACGGGCTTGCTGTCGCAATACGGGCTCATGGTCGGCGCTATTTTGGAGCTTTCGATTTTGACAATCGTGTTGACCCAGCGCAGCCAAGACATGCGCGAAACCCAATTGCGCGAGCGGGCATTGGTCAGCACGGATGCTTTGACTGGTCTCACCCACGAGAGCCTATTCGTGCAGCGGCTTCACAGCGCAGCCGTTCGAGCACGCCGATACGGCAAACAATTTGGCGTTTTGGTCTTGAGCCTGGACAACATCACCCAGCTCGGACGCGACGGTGGATTCTCCGGGCGCGAACGAGCCGTCTTGCTGGCGGCATCTCGCCTGCGCAGTGTTGCCCGCGAAATCGACACGCCATGCAGAATCAGCCACGACGAGCTGATATTGCTGATTGAAGGCCCAACTCAATTGGCCGAGCTGACCGACACCGCGACCCGGGTCTTGGCCCGCATGTTGCGACCCGCCAGCGAACTCCCGCCAGGTGCGATCCTCAAGACCCACATCACCGCCACCTTGCTGCCGGCGGTGCGCGGTGCGCCAATCGGCGACGAGAGTTCGCAGGGCCTGTCGCCATCGCAAACCGTTCGGTGGATTCTTGACGAGAGTCGCGCTTATCGCCCAGAGCATGACAAGGTCGTTCGTATCGTCGAATCCAGCGTGCTGGCATCCATCGCATGAACACCGCGCGCGCTTGGCTCCGTGTTTTAGGCTTTGCCTTTTTTTGGTTCGGGATCATCTCGCCTTGTCACGCCCAGACAAGCCCCAAAGCCAATGCAGTCATATCTCTCGGGACCCAAGGTCAAATCCGCGTCGACGAACTGGCAAGCCACTGGGTTGAAGACGGCACAACGGCCACCATCGTGGACGCTCACAAGCACGCCGAGTCGGGGGGCTTCACTGCCGCAGGGCCGCGCGAGCCCATTTTGCTGCTCAGGGAGCGCGTCCTTTGGCTGCGTCTGGACATTCGACGCAGCCCCAGCACCCCTGAGCTTTATTTGATCACGGCCAATCCCGGCCTTGATCTCATCGAGTTGCACTGGCAAAACGCCAGTGGCGCCTGGCAATTTCAACGATCAGGCGACTACACGCCCATCGCGAGCTGGCTGCAACATGCGCGCAAGCCGCTTTTTCGACTTCCCAGTGCCAACTCAGACAACGCGGACGAGCTGCAAACCATCTACGTGCGGATTCGCCACGATCTGATTCCGATCTTGGTTCCGTTGTACCTCGCCGATGAACCGTCGCTTCGCTATGAGAGCTCGCTGACTTACTTCATTTTGGGTGGCTACTTCGGTTTGGTCGCGCTGACACTCGTGTTTTGCGCTGTTCGGGCGATCAAGCGCAGAGATGCTGTCTACGCCAGCTACTTTTTGCTGACGCTGTCGATGCTGCTCATTCAGGTCTGCTTCACTGGCATTGGATCGCAGTGGCTATGGCCCAACCAGCCTTGGTGGGCCAACATCTCGTCGTATGTGGTGGTTTCTTGGTACAGCGCTTTTGGCGTCTTGTTTTGCTTGAAATTCACCCAGTTTGATCGACTTGCGCCCAAGCACCACAGCGCCGGTATGGCATTGGTTACAGCAGGGTTTGTACTCAGCGCCATTCACATCATGCGACCAGACCGGTTGATGTTCATCGTCAGCAACATCTACATGGGACTCAGCATTTTGGCCGTCATGTTGATCTTGCTGAGCGCGCACATGCGTGGTGCGCGAAATGCGCTTTGGTGCTTGTTCGGAATCTCACCGATCATCGTGGGCGCGATTGCGCCTTTGGCGAGAAATTTTGGCTTGATTGGCACCAATTTTTGGACGCAATACAGCTTGGTGATTGGCGCAGCGATCGAGGTCACGGCGCTGTTCGTGATTTTGCTTAAACGCGACTCAGAAATGCGTGAGGCGACCGTTCGCGTTCAAGCGCTTGCCAGCGTCGACCCACTGAGTGGGGCCAGCGACGCGCGTGTGTTTTTGTCTCGGCTACACGACAGCTTGCTGCGCTGCGCCCAATTTGGTCATCGGTGCGCCTTGGTGCGAGCCGAAATCACCAACCACGGGTGGTTCAAGACCGAGCATGGCGGCGAAGCGGCAGATCGTGTCATCGTGCTCGCTGCAGCCGCCTTGCGCCATGTCGCCCGCGATGTGGATACGGTGGGCCGAATGGGAACGGACGAGTTCGTGCTGCTCATCGAAGGGCCGACCGATGCCCCGACGGTCATCAAGTCCGCAACGCGCATTTTGGCGCGCAGCCTGGCACCGTCAGATGCGCTGCCAATCGGCTCAACGATTCAATTGCATTTAGGTGTCGCGATGCTGCCTAACGCCAAAGACGCAGAACCGAAGTCAGCCCAAGAAACGCTAGATTGGCTCAGAGCCCAGCACGCAGCAGCCCCGCGCACGGGACGCAGCCGCGTCGCAACCGTCAACATTTAAACCCAGATTATTCGTTGGGACGCCCAATGGACGACCTTGGTTGAACCTAGAAACAGCAGTTGAACACGCCCGAATGGGCCGCCCTGGCGTGCGCCGGGAAGGCGCGACGACGCAGCGCCCCTTTGGGCGCTAGGAGGAGCAAGGCGCCCGGCGTGCGTCAGGGCGGTTCAAGCGGGTGTGTAGCGAAATCACCCAACTGGTGAGACAGTTAGAAGTCGATAACATCAGCAAACTAAGACACTTATAGAGAGATGCGAGCGGTCACCTGCTGTTTCTAGGTTGGAGTCAGCCCAAGCCGTTGAAGCTGCGAATACCCGCCCAAACGGCGCTCAAATCGTCAGTTGTCACGAATAAATCCAGATCGGTCTTTGAGATCGTGCCTTGCTCAACCAGCACCTGCGGGTTCCAAACGCGGCTCCAGTAGTCCACGCCCACCAAGTACACCGGCACGCGTTGCGCCTTGGTCGTTTGAATGAGCGTCAACACCTCGAAAAGCTCGTCAAACGTGCCAAATCCGCCCGGAAACGCCACCAAGGCCTGGGCGCGCATCACAAAGTGCATTTTCCGAATGGCAAAGTAGTGGAACCTGAAGCTCAAGTCGGGGCTGACATACGGATTGGGCTTTTCCTCAAACGGCAACTCAATGCTCAAACCCACGCTGCGACCACCGCCTTCGCTTGCGCCTCGGTTGGCGGCCTCCATGATGCCCGGCCCACCGCCGGTGCAAACGATCAATTGATCTTTTGCAGGCAAGTCTTTACAACCCTCGGCCACCATCCGCCCAAAGGCTCTGGCTTGCTCATAGTGGTGCGCATTTCTGACACCTTGCTCGGCTTTTGCAATCTCCTCAGCATCGCCGCCGGTGCGCGCCTGCGCGAGTTGCGCCGTCGCGTCGTCATGCGAGCGAAATCGCGCGCTGCCAAACACCACAACCGTGCGCTCAACGCCCATGGCCGTTTGCTGCATGTCGGGCTTGAGCATCTCAAGCTGCAGTCGGATGCCACGGGTTTCGCGGCGAGTCAAAAAATCGTCGTCCTTGAAAGCCAAAAGGTAAGAATTTGGAGCCTCGGGGGCCGGGTTGTTTTTAGAATCACTCATGATCCGCAATGTAGCGCATGGCGCGGCGAGTATTTGAACTCCGCGTAAGGCCAAAGCGGTTGCGGCGACTGAGTTCAATTCAACCACCGACAATCCATTCCATGACCAAAACCTCAACCCTGTTGCCCCTGGCCGCCGCCGCCCTGTTTGCCACCTCGGCTTTTGCGCAATCAAGTGGTACAGCCACCCGACCGCTCTGGGAATACGGGGTCAGTGCATTGGCGCTCCAACAACCGGCTTATGTCGGCTCGGATCAGTCCAAGTCACGCGGTTTGGTGCTGCCCTGGTTCATCTACCGTGGCAAAGTGTTCCGCGCTGATGGCAACACCGCGGGTGCGCGACTGCTCAAAAACGACGACATCGAATTTGACCTCGGATTCGCCGCTGCGTTTGGCGCATCAAGCGCGGATGTCGTCGCTCGCCAAGGCATGCCCAGCCTTGGATTTCAATTTGAATTCGGGCCACGAGTGAAGTACCGCATCGCGCAAATCGACCCCATTACCCGC
>JANOPN010000075.1:0-3721 GCA_031421855.1 Comamonadaceae bacterium | reverse complement strand
CCGTTAACGTCAACTGTGAACAAACCGCCACCGTCAGCTTGCCCTGCGCCGCTGGGCGCATTCACGTTGCCTAGCGAAAAAACCAAACGCTCGCTACCAATCCAGTTGTAACTGGTGACGTCAAAGTCCTTGATGGACGTGATTGCACGGGCTTTTTTGGTTTCAGGATCAACGATGACAATTTGAAGTTTGTCGTTCACGGGGGCCAAGACCGCGAGGCTCTTGCCATCCGGCGAAAACCCAGGTTGGCTGAATGCTGGTCGCCGAAAGTACTCTTTGGGCTCGATTGGCTGCGCAATTGCAGCGGCTGCACACAGGCCGAGCATCGCAGCTGCAGCCAGTTTTCGAAAAGCGAAATTCATGGAAACTCCATCGGTTCAAGGTTTGCAAGATTCTATCTATCGATTCTCGCAACAAAAACAAAAGGCCGCACGAGGCGGCCCATTGCGTCCAACGGTCTGAAAATCAGAACGAGTAGCGAGCGTTGACGTTGATGGTCCGACCAGCTGGCGAGTAGAAGCCAAAGTTCAACGGGCGGGATTGTGGATCAATCGGTGGCAATGCGTCACCAATATTTCTCACTACGAGTCCGACACGCAGATTTTTAATGCCGGTATAGGTCAAACCCAAATCCACAGTCGTGTACGCAGCAATTCGACAGATCCCAAGATAGGTGTTAATTGGGTTGCCGCAGTCGGCGACTCCAGCTTTGCCTGCGGCAGACAACACTTCTGGGTTGCTGTACGACGCGTGGCTGCTCAGGTAATTCGCCGTCAAAGTCGTTACGACATTCGAAAAGTCCCATTCTGTCGAGAAAGTGCCCCGGAATTTTGGCGCATTGCGGTATCCGTTGAAGTCATATACCGGCGCGTTTGGCGCTCCCGAGCCGCTTTGCTTGGTGTAGTACGTACTGGCCAATCGAAAACTGAATTTACCCGCGGTTTGGGTCGCAACTTTGAAGCGCGCGTCCAGGTCAACACCTTGAACAGTTGTTAAACCCAAATTGTCGAAACCAGTGCGAACAAACAAAACAGCGCCAGGGTCATTAGGTACGGTTGCGCTAACATTGGTCGGGTCACGAACGACTTTGTTCGCATAGCGTGGATCCGTCGAACCTTCATTGGTCAAGATTTCCGTCAATCCAAGGAACGTGATTTCGTTGCGGCGACGGATATCAAAATAGTCAACACTCACGCTCAGATCGCGGGTTGGCTCAATAACGATACCGAAGGAAGACGACTTGGCCTTTTCTGGCTCGAGAAACGGCGAAGCCACGATCAGACCCGGCATCGACACACCGCAACCGATGGTGATGTTCTTAGCGCGATCGCAACGTTTGGGGTCATCAATGCCGTTGAAAAAGCCTGATGTCGATGACTGCGCCGACTCAGTCAAACTCGGGGCACGAAACCCTTCAGCAACGCTGCCACGGAACTTGAGGGCCTCCAGTACCTTCCAAGATCCCGATACTTTGGGCGTGAACGAACTCTTACCCGAATCGCCATACTTGTCTGAGCGAGCAGCAACTTGCAACTCAATGCTTGAGGTCACCGGCAATACAATTTCGCCAAAAACAGTAGTCACATTCCGACTCGCATCCGCACGAGCTACCCCTCGGCCGACGACTTCACCGGCAGGAATTTGTGGGTCAGGATTTGCGACTCGGCTCTCATTGCGGAATTCAAAACCTGTCGCCAGCGACGCATTGCCTCCTGGCAACTTGAACAGCTCACGAGACCCCTTGACTTCAAAATTCGTGAAACCGGACTTGGCTTCGGAATTTGTGTTGGTACCCAGAATACTTTTGATGTTTGGTGCCAGAAAATTCAATGTGCCGTTCGCAACACCATTGATCAGCACGGAACCACGCAGCAGATTTTCATCCAAAACCTTGGTTACAGAGTTGGTGTGCAGCAGAGCCGTTTCCCAATCCCAACCGAAGTTTGTTCCCTTCAGTCCGACCAACGCACGCAAGGCAGTGCTGTCGGTCGTGCGGTTTTGGTCGCCGATCGCGTTGGAACGCCAACGGTAGAAGATCGGCGCGTTGGTCGGGTTGTTGGGGTGACCAACAGGCAGCGTCGTAGGCATCCGGTTCAAGGCGCCGGTGTTGGCGACAAACCAGTTGCCCACACCGCTGCCAACTGTTCCGGGCGCACCCGCGAAGAACACTTTGGTCTTGTTGATGCTCAGCTCGCCAAAGGCGGTCATCTCACCCGGCAGTTCCACGGTGCCGCGACTGAAAAAATTCACGCGATCGGTATCTGGGGCAACAATGACGTGCTCCCACTGGTCGTACAGGCAAGTCGCACCGACGGCAGTCGCGCCCAAGAAGCGCAGCGTAGTACCCGGCAAAAATGCATTTGCTGGTGTCGTCGCGCAAGTCGCGCCGGGGCCAGCTCGAACACCCGCAGTAAACGCACTGTTAGTGGCCAGCGTCATGGCAGGGCCGAACGAGCTGCTTGGAACACCAGTGCCGTAAACGCCACGGAACAATTGGGTGTTTAGGTATCCTTCAATTTGCTTAAACTTGACACCCTTGCTACTGAAAACCTCGACGTTTGCGAAAATGTTGTATTTGTCTTGACCCAGATCACCTTTGCCGTATGTCAAGGTTGCGGAGTTTGACTTGAATAAGCCACGGTCAGAAGTGTTGAAGGACGCGCCGACTTGGCCGCCTTTGAAATCTTTTCGCAAGATGATGTTGATTACACCCGCGATGGCTTCCGACCCGTAAATTGCAGATGCGCCATCCTTGAGAATTTCGATCCGCTCGATCACATCCAAAGGTAGCGCATTCAAGTTAACGACGGCGCTTTGTCCGAAGTTGGGGTCAACCAAGCCATACGGGGCGATACGGCGACCGTTGAGGAGCACCAACGTTGCAGCCGAACCCAGACCACGCAGCGACGCTGACGCGGCACCTGCAGAGAAACTTCCCGATCCGGTCAACTCTGTCAAACCGCCCGCAGCATTGCTCGGCAGTTCGCGCAGCACGTCGGTGATGGTTAGCTTGCCGGAGCGCTTGATCTCTTCGGCGGTGATCACTTGAATGGGCAGCGCGCCCTCGATATCAGTGCGCTTGACGTTGGAGCCGGTGACCTCAATTCGGTCTTGCTTTTGTGTTGGGGCAGCCTGGGTCTGGGCATATGCGCCGGTCGACAGCACGATACTGCCAAACGCCAAAGCCAGTGACTTTGACAGCTGAGTCGGGGATTGAAATCGTTTCAACATTCTGAATGCCCTATATGGAAATGCTACTTTTGTCACTTTTGGTAACGCCACTAGTCGATTGATAAACCGTGCCCGAGGGCCAGAAATGACCGCTTCGAGACTCGCAATTGCTTAGTTTCACACAACTGACACGAAACTTTTGGGGAACTTTGCCGAGTTTCAACTTACGGCAATGAACGCATCGGGAAAACCCGAAAATCGCCGACGTGGGGGCCGTTGTTTTTGCGGATTTCGTCACAAAAATACAACAACACTTAATCGAGCAACGAACACGGTACGAACCCTGGCGAGGAAAGATGTGTATCGCGTCAAACCAACACCCTAGGCAACCAATCTCTGCCCGCTTTAAGATGAAACCACCTGCACCCACTTAGGCATAGCCCAACCCATGTCAAACGTTCACCTCATCAGCCACCCCCCTGTTCAGCACAAGCTCACGATCATGCGCGACAAAGAGGTCTCGACAAGCAGTTTTCGGCGCTTGCTGCGC
>JANOPN010000074.1:0-20390 GCA_031421855.1 Comamonadaceae bacterium | reverse complement strand
CCATCGAAAGCATGAACAACCAGTTGAGGTGCTACCTGGCAAGACTGAAGCGCAAGACGCACAGCTACTCCAAGAAGGCGGAGAACTTGCGAGACTCATTGCTGTTCGTGTTTCACCGGCGGCTCGGGTGTGAGCTAACCGGGCAAACATCAGTGTTGGTCTGCAAGCGTATTTGGGGCTCCGACATATCAATACCTATTTAGCAATGCCGCTTTTTCGACTCTGGTCATTGTATTCATTGGGCTTGTTGCTATGAATATTGACTAGCCTGAAGTCTGTCGTCGACGCCAGCTCACCCACCCGTCTTTGCCGCGAAGGCGGCAAACCAGGCCTGTATTTGTTTTTTTCTGCGGTTGTTCGCGAGGTTGGCGGGCAGTGATGGCTTGTAGAGTGCAACCGGGTGCGTGGCAGATAGGCGCTGATCGTTGTATTGCCCCAGACCTTCTTGACTGTTTAATATTGGTAGCTACAATAA
The DNA here is from genome assembly GCA_031421855.1 of Comamonadaceae bacterium. Taxonomy (GTDB): domain Bacteria; phylum Pseudomonadota; class Gammaproteobacteria; order Burkholderiales; family Burkholderiaceae_C; genus JAAFHN01. The sequence goes on along the minus strand of JANOPN010000074.1, from coordinate 19,915 downwards.
GTCAGTGCGTTTCACATTTGACCCAAACAAAGACAAGCTGAATTTAGCGAAGCACGCCCAGTCGCTTTCCTTTGCTCAACAGCTGGTTTGGGATGAGGCGTACGTTTGGGTTGATCCACGTGCCTCACACGACGAGTTGCGAATGATTGGGCTGGTTCCTGAGGGCAACACGTTGTATTACGTGGCATTTGTAGACCGTGGCGATGTGCGCAGAATCATCAGTCTGCGCCTTGCTGAGCGACGAGAGGTGAAAAAATATGTCGAAAACATCCAGTAAGCGGGTGATCTTGATGCCGTCGGTACAGGACAACGCGAAAATTGTCGCTGCGGCCAAGATTGATCCTGATGCCCAACCGCTGACGATGGCCCAGCTTGATGCGCTTGTGCCGATCGGCGTTGCGCGAGGCAGGCCCAAGTCCGAGACTAAAAAGCTGCTGCTGTCGGTGCGCTACAGCGTCGAGGTCGTGGAATACTTTCGTTCGACTGGCGAAGGCTGGCAGGCCCGCATGGACGGTGTGCTGCGACAGCACGTCAGCGAGCATGTGCGTCGAAGCAATGCGACTTAAAGGGTCGCGCGTGACGTAACAACTAAGGCCAATCCGGCGATCACGGTGGTCACCGTCCAGCGCTGCAAATCTTGCATTTGCTCGGGCCAACTCTTTGATGATCTCGGCCTTGGCGGTTTCCAAATCGGCGCGCGTGGCGAGTGGCTTGGCGTGGATCTCGTCCCTGCGGTCCATCAACGCATGAATCGCCGCGATGATTTCGTCCGCGAAGCGAGCCGCGACTTCATCTGGCACACCCAGCTTGCAAAAGGTTTGGAACACGGCGCGGTCAAAACTCATGCAGGCAGGTTAGACCGCAGCCCAGTCGCGTGTATCGCTCTCAGTCAGAGACCAAAGCGGCTACGCCTGGGAATTACGGACTGCTGCGCACCAAGCGCACGTGATAGGCACCGCCTCGCGTCACGCCGCCGGCGAGGCCGAAATCGAAATTTACCGCCAACACGCCGCCGGCACCGCGCACATAGGGGGTGGAAGACCAGTAATCGGATAAAGCTGTGCCGGGAAACGCCGCCGTATCAATGGTCGGACTCGCGCAGCCACGGTCTGCCAAGCTACTGAGCTCTTTCACATCGGGCACGCGCCAGCCCAGCGCACCTGCATTCGCGCGCCCGTACGCGAGCGCTTGCTCATGCGAGAACGTGGTTATAGCGCCCGTACAAGTGCTGCCGCTCCAAGCTTGGCCCGCGCTACAGCGCTGCCAAACCAGGCCAGTGCGGGTGTCGGTAACTTCCGCCCCGGTGGTCGCAAAGCGGCCTGGGGCGCTGGGGCAAGCCGCAAGTGCTTGGCTGCTCGCACCCCATGCGCAGGCAAGTGCGGCGAACAGTGCGATTGAACGTAGCGAAATGTCTGTCATAGAAGGCCTTGTTTGGAAGAGAACGTGTGCGTGGAATTTCGGGTGAACTGACATGAATTAACGGGCCACTTGCTCCTACGCATGAAAGCTCGAACCGCCCGGGGCCGACAGCCCTCTTGAGCTTGCACGAACGCAACTGTGTCCACGGTCGATTGCAACCAGAGCTTGTCGTGGTCGCATTGCCAGATGAGCGCGTTCACGTACACTGCCAGCTGCGCTTTGTCGCCCACGGCACGCTCCACGGTGATCCTGCGCAGGAAGCCGGTGCTGTGCAAATTGCTGTGAACGGTGTACTCGTGGCAGCGCGCAAAGCGCGAACCGCGCGGGACGTGCAAGCGCCGATAGTCCCTTTGAATGGGCGTAAGAGGCTCGTTCATGGCATCACATCCGAAGCACTTTGCGCCCAATCACGGACTGGCACGCACCAAACGCATATGGCTGGCGTCGTAGCGAAGACCGTTGCCGACGTAGCCGCCGTCGAAACCCACGAACCCGGCGACACTTGCAGCTGCCGGATGGGCGGCGGAAGTCCAGTAGGTCCAGAGCTGCGTGTTAGGAAACCAAGAGAGGTTCACGGAAGAACCTGAGATTAACACGCCGTAGTCAACGATGCTTTGCAATTCTCCATCAGTGGGCAGCCGCCAATCTGTGTAGCCGCAGAGCGCAAGGCCATTGACATATGCCACATAGCCCACGCTGTTGCTTGCCGCACTGATTTCAGCCAAGTTGGGCGTGCCACCAGCATTTTTTTGCCGGCTGCTGGTGCTGTCGTAGTTGGTGTACCTCAAGCTGCCGGCTCTCAGACCACTGGCTTCTTTGCCCTCCCAGATCAATCCCGTGATGTTGTCTTTTACGCAGCTCGTGACGGGGAAGCTCTCCACCTGGCTGTAGCTCAGGCTTGCCAAGGCCGCCCGGTGGCCGTCTTGCTGCGGGTTCAAAGCCAAGGCACCTGGGCTGTTGCAAGCCACCAATGTGTCGCTACCCGCTTGGTAGCACTGGCTGGCGGTGATGCCGGAGGGGGTGAGGCGAAATTGTTGCGCTGCGCTTGGTGCGCTTTGCACTGTGATGTTGCGCTGATCGCTATACCCACTGCCACCGCTTGCTGGGCGCATGGTGACGCCAACGCTGGCTGTGCCTGCCGCAGAAAAACTGCGCACGAACACAGCGGCAGTGCTCTCAACTGCGCCACCGTTCACCCGCCATTCGTAGCTCGCCAGCGGCTCGGTGGTGCCATTAACAAACCCGAGCGTCGTGGTGCCCACAACTGAGAACGACACGGTTTGGCCAATGCTTGGGGTGAGCGTTGTGGGCGTGACGGAGAAGTTGGGAACAAAGCTTGCGCTGGGGTTGTTCCACACCAATCGGTGCTCCACATCGGTGCGCCCAGGTCGCGTCCAGATCGACACTTGCCTGTAGTCGCTGGGGGCGTTGACGCGCAGCTGCGGCACGCCAGCTGGTGTCGCAACAAACTGCGAAGTCAGCTGCGCACCGACGACAAAACTGTTGTCGACGCCTGCACCGTAATCGACCACATTGGCCAAGGTGTTTTCGGCGTAAATTCTTGCTTGGCGCACGGGCGGCGCGCTGGGATTGTTGGCCCAACGCAGCGTGACCCCACTGCCAGCAGACGCAGCGACTGCAGCGGCAGGCGCAGTGACTAGCGCTGCAGACGGCGACAAATCATGCATCGGCAAGCGCGCCAGAATGCTGGGTGCTGGAACCTCGCTGAGGTTGGAGAAGGTGAACGTGGCATCGGGCACGGTGCTGCTGGCACTGCTGGTGTTGAACACCTCCGCGGAGTAGCGTGCGAACACGCCAAGGCCAGAAAAATCAGCGACGGGTGCGTCTGCAAATCCTGTGTTTGTCGCTGGCCATGTTTGTTGCAGCGTACCGCCGCTCAGGCTTGCCCAATTGAGAATCAAAGCGTTGGAGCTGAGCGCCGTGGTGGTGGCCGTCGCGGGCACGCTGCCGATTTTGTTGAGGATGCCAAAAAACGTGCTGCCTTGCACCGACGTGGGCGCCATCACCAGGCCTGCAGCAGGCAAACCCGGCCCCTTGATGCGAATGGCGCGAACACCTGAATTGACGTAGCTGCGCGTTGCTGGATCGTAGCGAACGGTGTTCAGATTGAATTGAACGCGTGCCTCAAGCCTGCCTGGAGACTGGCCAGGCACATCGGCTTGCATGCCTGGATTGACTTGCTCTCTGCGCACCATGCGGGTGGCCACAGATGTGTCCAGCGCGCGCAGGTTGCCTTGCAAGATCCAGTTGCCTGCTACGGCTTGGGTGAGGGCATCGTTGCGCCGAAAGACCAAGATCTTGGTGTATTCCACGGCTGTGGCGATGCTGCCAGCAAGCGGGCCGGTGCGAGGCTGGCGGATGGTGACTTCAACCACCGCTGCATCGTCCACGTTGCTGCCTGTGTAGCGCTGAAATCCCAAGATGACGGGATTGCGCAGCGCGCTCCCTTGGATTCCCGAGCGGTCGGCGTTGGACAGCAGGGTGCGGAAGTCTTCGTCGAAGTCGCGGCTGTTGTGCAGGTAGTTGGCTGCCACCAAATTGGCTTGCGCTGCAGCCGGGCAAATGGCCGAGGCCTGCCCTGCATTGGCCAAGCAGGCGTTGACTTGATTCACCCAGGCATTGATTTTGGTAAACGTGAGCGCTGGGCTGCTGGCAATCGCCACTTGGGTGGTGGCCAGTGGCGACGCGCTGGTCACCAGCACGGGCACTGGCGCGCCATTGGCATCCGTTTGCACGCCAGCCAGCTTGGCCCGCAGCTCTGTTGCCCCGGTGTTGGGGTTGCGGGTGTGGCTGACGGATTCCAGCACGGCGTCTACTCCGCTGCCGTTGTACACATAGACAGACTTCACCGGATCAAACTGCGTAGCTGCACCAGCCACGCCGCGCACGCCGGCCACGCCCAATGCGCTGCGCACGCTGCTGACCAAGTCGGCGGTAGCACTGGTGAGCTTGGCCGCATCGACTTCGGCGCCTGTGAAGGCTTTGTCGGTACCGCGCACGGTGGCGGGAATCGCATCGCTCACGATTTTGTCGGTCAGCGGGTTCACGTTGATGCGCAGGGCCTTGTTGGCCGCAGGCGCTTCGTTGCTGGCTGAGGTGAACACGACACCGCCCGGCGTGATCACGCGGGTGACGATGGGCGCTTGGAAACTGCTGGGGAATCGGATGTAGTAGTTGCCGTTGTCGTTGGTTTGGCCAACCCGTTGCTGGCCGGTGCGATCTGTGATGATGACCCTGGCGCGCTTGATTGGCGCGCCATCCCCCGCGCCGCCACCTGCGCCGCCATCGCCACCGCCATCACCGCCCACGTCTTGGGGTTCCACGCCAAAGGCAGCGGCAGCGGCGTTGGGATCGCCCGCAACCGTGGCTTGGGGTGCAAGCGGGTCTGTGGGCGGCGGGGGTGGAGGAGGGGTGCCACCGCTTGGAGGTGGCGCAACAACCGGCGCAGGCGCCGGGCTTGAGCCGCCGCCGCCGCAGCCCACAGAAGTGAACGCCACGGCCGCAAACATCACGGCCAAGCCCGTCAGCATGGCTCGCTGGCCTGCGCCGCGTTGATTTGCTGCGTCTTCGCCGCTACCTTGCCCAGCCCAGTTTTTCTGTCTCACATCCACACCTCGTTGCGTTTGCCCATGAATCGTGGTTGGCCCCACGCCATCACGACTCACTGCGACCTCGTTGCAACGAGCTTAGTTTGATCACCGCCAGCGCGCATCCCCAAAACTGATGAAAAACTGCCTGGCATTCGAAAAAAGTTTAGGTTCCAACACGCTCAGATTCTCAGGCCGCGCGGTGTCGCAGTGATTGATTTCGCGGCTCAATGGCTGGCCTGCCGGTGCCCAAGTGACCTAACCCACACCTCGCGGTATGCAATGCGCACGGCTATCGGTTCAATAGTGACTGCGACACTGGGCAATCACCAACTCGTCGTTTTGAATGCAATAGACGATGCGATGCTCTTCAGTGATGCGCCTGGACCAAAAGCCGCTCAGGTCGTTTTTCAGCGCTTCTGGTTTACCGATGCCGTCGAACGGATCTCGCTGGATGTCGCGGATGAGCTGGTTGATCTTCTTCAAAATCATCCGGTCTTCGCGTTGCCAGAACTGGTAGTCGTCCCATGCTTGGGGGTGAAAGCTCAGGATCACTCGTCGACCCATTCGTGCTGAACGAGGTTGCGTCGGTTGTTGATGTCGTCAACCGCCTTGAGCAAGCGCGGGCCGTTTTTGCCGCTGAGCAAAAACAGGGTTTCCTTCCACGACTCAAACTCCCGCAAGCTCATGAGCACCGTGGCTTCGCCCTTTTGGCGCGTGATCACTGTGAAATCGCAATCGTCAATCACCCGGTCAATGTGTTTGGCCAAATTGTTACGCGCTTCTGAGTAGGTGATGGCTTGCATGATGTGCTCCGAGTTGAGCTGGCATTGTACAAAAATATGTCCAATGATGCCGGATTCAGCGGCTGGACGCGCCCTGGGGTTGTCAGCACAGATGTCCGTCAAGCGTCCAGCGCGGCTTAACCGCAAAGGCGTAGTCCTTGTTGGGCTGCGCCTTTTTGCTTTGGATGCGCATGGCGGCTGCAAACGCGATCATCGCGCCGTTGTCGGTGCACAGGCTCAGTTCGGGGTAGTGGACTCTGGCACCGAGTGCTGCACAGCGGGAATTGAGCACGTTTCTGAGCTGCGCGTTGGCACCCACGCCGCCTGCGACCACCAAGCGATTGAAGCCGCTTTGCGCCAAAGCCGCGAGTGACTTGGCGACCAACACCTCAACGATGGCCGCTTGGGTGCTGGCTGCGACATCGGCTTTTTGCAAGTCTGTCATGGTGGGCGCGCCGCCGAGCTTGTTGACCTGAGTGAGCACAGCGGTTTTCAGCCCCGCGAACGAAAAATCAAGATTCTTGCTGTGCAGCAGGGGCCTGGGCAGTTTGTACGCCTTTGCGTCGCCGCTGTCGGCGAGTTTGGCCAGGGCAGGGCCGCCGGGGTAGCCCAATCCCAATACCTTGGCCGATTTGTCAAACGCTTCACCCGCCGCGTCGTCGATGGTCTCGCCCAGCATGGTGTAGTCTCCGACACCCCGAACCGCCATCAATTGGGTGTGACCACCCGACACCAAAAGCGCGACAAACGGAAACTGCGGTGGGTCGGCGCTCAGAAATGGACTGAGCAAATGCCCCTCAAGGTGGTGAATGCCCAACGTGGGCACGTCAAGGGCTGCGGCCAGTGCACAGGCTACGCCAGCGCCAACCAGCAGGGCACCCGCAAGCCCGGGACCCTGAGTAAATGCAATGCAATTGATAGCGCTCAAGTCAATGGATGCGGCGACCAATGCCGCTTTTGTCAGTGGAATCACGCGCTGAATGTGGTCACGGCTGGCCAGCTCTGGCACCACGCCACCGTAAGCTTGGTGCATGGCAATTTGGCTGTGCAGGGTGTGTGACAACAGCTTGGGCAAGCCCGCATCAACGATGCGAACCAGGGCCACGCCGGTTTCGTCACAACTGGATTCAATTCCGAGGATGAGCATGGGTTCGATTGTCACCTGCCGTTTGGCAACCTTGGTTTAACCGAGATTGTTCATTGGGACGCGAATGGGTGGCGCGGCGAGTTGCGTGTCAGTTCTGAGGCGACTGACGAGTCCAATAGCACCGCTATTGGCGAGGAAGAGCCTCGGAAATGGCCGCAACTCGTCCGTCAACCATCGCGTAGACCCAAACCGAAGGTTGGGTCGCCCAATGGACAACCTCGGTTTAAGGCATCAACGGAGCCAGAGTGGCCATGCACAGCTTTGGTGCCGAAGAAGTGCGCAGACTTGGCACGATATTCGCTTAGTACCGGGCGTCTTCCATCATTTGATCCTTCATGCCCTTCACCAAAGACTTCCTGCGTGCCGGCCACTGGCCCACCCTGTTTGCCGCTTTTCTGTACTTTGATTTCTGTTTTGCCATTTGGGTGCTCAATGGCGCGATGGCACCTTTCATCAGCGAAGCTTATGGACTGAGCCCTGCGCAAAAAGGCTTCATGATCTCGGTGCCGATTTTGGCCGGTGCCTTGATGCGCTTTCCGCTGGGCATCTTGGCGCAGTACATCGGCCGAAAAAACGCTGCCATGGTTGAAATGAGCCTGATCGTGGCGGCGCTGGGTTGGGGCTACTACTTTGTGGGCAGTTATCACGACGTGCTGGCCATGGGTGTGTTGTTGGGCATTGCCGGGGCCAGCTTTGGTGTCGCCATGAGCTTGGGCAGCGGCTGGTACCCACCCAAATACAAAGGCTTAGCGATGGGTTTGGCCGGAGCGGGCAACTCCGGTACGGTGTTGGCGGTGCTGTTCGCGCCGCCCTTGGCCGTCAAATATGGTTGGCAGGCGGTGTACGGTTTGGCCGCGCTCACGATGTTGGTGCCGATGGTGGTCATGTGGTTTGCCGCCAAAGAGCCACCTGATATTGAGCATCAGAGCTTTCGTCAGCATGTGTCTTGCTTGTTTGAAAAAGACGGTTGGGCTTTCAGTTTGATCTATGTCGTCACCTTTGGCGGCTTCATTGGTTTGGCCAGTTTTTTGCCGACTTATTTTCACGATCAGTTCAAAGTCACCAAGGTTGAGGCAGGGCAGCTGACCATGTTGGCCGCCGTGATGGGCTCGTTTGTTCGAGTCGTGGGCGGCTACATATCAGACCGAATCGGGGGCATCAAAACCTTGTCGGTCGTGCTGATTGGCGTAGCAGTTACCCTGGTGGGCTGCGGTCTGGCGGGGTCGTCACTGGTCTTAACGACACTCCTCTTCATGGCTTGCTTCGCTGCGCTGGGCGCAGGCAACGGCGCTTTGTTTCAACTGGTGCCACTGCGTTGGCCGGTCACGACAGCGGTTGCTGGCAGCATGATTGGTGAGATCGGCGCGCTCGGTGGCGGCTTGGTTCCCAACGCCATGGGTTTGAGCAAACAGTTCACGGGCACGTATTTGTGGGGTTTCGTGACGTTTGCCCTGCTGGCAGTGGCCATGACCTTGATGCTGCGCCAATTGCAGATTCGCTGGACTCGCACCTGGGCAGAGAAGGGCGGTCGGGCGAGAGCTTGATCTCAACTGATCACTCCGATATTCGTCCTCGCAACACCTTGGTTTGTGAGCGCTGACTTTTACCCTCCAAGCGGCGCTGCTTGGAGCCATAGGTCGGTTTGGTGGCTCGGCGGGTTTTGGGCGCAACGGCCACCGAGTCAACCAACTCGTGCAAACGCGCAAAGGCGTCGAGCTTGTTCATCTCTTGGGTGCGGTGGCTTTGCGCCTTGAGAATCAAGGTTCCCGAGTCGGTGATGCGGGTGTCGCGCAAAGCCAACATCCGCGCTTTGATATCTTCGGGCAGGCTCGACGCCACGATGTCAAAGCGCAAGTGAATCGCGCTTGAGACCTTGTTGACGTTTTGCCCCCCAGCCCCTTGGGCCCGAATCGCGGTGATCTCAACTTCTGATTCTTCGATGTGCATGGCTTTCGGGGATTGTTTGAATTTTTGCCTAATAAAAATGATAGCAACAAACCCAATGAATCCGTTGACCAAGTGCCAAAAATCATCAAAAATTGATTCAAATGGTCACTTTTAGGTACAAACTGGCCGCTAGGTGCGCACGGTGATTTCGTACTCAGCGCGCAATCCGTCGGGGGTTGCCAGAAACGGCGAGGTCACAGACGCGCGGTCCTCAGCGGCCATGCGCCTCCAAATGCTGTCTTTGGCGTTGCCCGGGTCACCAGCGACATACAGCTGTGAGGTCAGCAATTCGCGTTTGGCCAATCGGACCTTGGCGTGGATGTGCGGCGTGCGCCCGACATACGCCACGGGCTTGATGGTGCGAAACCGAAAGTTTCCTGCGCTGTCCAGCACGACGCGCCCGAACCCTTGAAATGCGGGGTTGCTGCGAGACCCGTCGCGCGGGTGGTCGTAGTGCCCGTCTTGGTCACATTGCCAAATCTCGATGCTGCCGCCGCTCAGGGCTCGGCCGTCCAGGTCAACAACTCGCCCGGTCACCCAGGCCATTTGGCCGGCGGTGTAGGTCAAATCTCCGTTTTTCAGCAGATCAAAGTCCGCGTCCTTGGGCTCACTCACCGGGTAGTAGGGCCCCTCGGTTTGTGGCGGCGTGGCGCGGCGTGCGCTTTGCGCATGGGCAAGGCTCGATACAAATGCCCCGCCAATCCAAGCGCTCGTTGCAGCGTGAACGATGCGCCTGCGGGTTAAAGAATCGGGTGAGGGGAGATGGGTGGATGACATGATGACGACGTGTTTATGGCCGCGAACTCGCCGATTCTGGCTCTACTCGAAGGCGAAACTGAGCCCTGCATACGCTTGAAGCCGCTCGATCAACGGCACGCCCAAAGCCGCGGCCGGTGTCCAGATGCCACCCGGCGTTTGGGTGCAGTCGTGGAGCAGGCAAATCGCTGCCTGCGCGATCATTTTGGATGTTGAGCCGTAGCCCGGGTCTCGATCACCCCTGACGCCAAGTTTGAGTGTGTTGCCCTGCTCGTTTTTCGCGATGAACAACACATCGTAGTGACCGGCGTCGCGCTCAGTACGTGTTGGGCCCTCGCCGGGTTTGGGACCGTTTTCGTCACTCATGGATTTGTCGGCCGCGACGGCGTTGGCAATCGCTTCGCCCTTTTCGCCAGCGCCGGTGACCATCATTTCGTCGTACACAAAGTCTGCGCCGTAAGCGTGCTTGAGCAAGAAGTTCGATCGGTGGACATTGCGGGTGTTGATGGCCGCCATGATGAAGGGTGCCACCCACAAACCTGTGGCATCGTCCAGCATGGGCTTGTTCCCGGACGGCTGGCGCGGGCCGGTGAAGCCGGGTGTGAGTGAAAACGGGTCACGCAGCAAGGCCAAGACGGACGGGTTTTGCGCCGCGGCCGCCATCGTGGCTTTTAAGCTGGCAGCCGTGCCACCCGACAGCGTGCCTTTCATTTTGCGAACGCGCCCATGCACACGCTGCGCCGGTGAGCCATGGGTTGATCGCATGGCGTTTTGCAGCATGAGGACGCCCAAATCAAACGGAATCGAGTCAAAACCGCAAGAAAACACAATCCGAGCCCCGCTGGCTTTGGCCTGCGCTTCGTGCGCGTCGATCATCAGGCGCATCCATGCCGGCTCGCCGCACAAGTCAACATAGTCAACCCCAGCGCCCGCGCAGGCAGCGACGAGTTCATTGCCATAGAGCTGATAAGGCCCAACGGTGGTAAGCACCAAGCGCGTTCGGGCCATCAATGCTGCAAGACTCGCCGGGTCGCTGGCATCGGTCACGATCAGCGGTGTGTTTTTTGGCGCGCCCACTTCATCTCGCACATCGGCGAGTTTGTCGGCGCTTCGGCCCCCCATTGCCCATCGAATGCTAGGGTCGGCGAGTGCAAGCAAGTATTCAATGACCAAGCGGCCCGTAAAACCGGTCGAGCCGTGGACGACGATGTCAAATTCTTTGATCATGGGGAAATCCTCATTGTTTGCTTGATTTTGCATGGTGAGGGTGCGATTGGGGGTGTCTGGGTGTCGCGCTTGCATCCTATGAACGAGTCGAGGGCTCAATCAAATCCCATTTGTTGCCGCTGACGTCGACAAAAACAGCCACGGTGCCGTAAGCCTCAAGCCGAGGCGCCTCCAAAAATCGCACACCACTTGCCAGCATGTGAGCGTGATCAGCCGCGAAGTCGGACGTGTGTAAAAACATGAACACCCGGCCACCGGCTTGGTTACCGACGCAAGCCAGTTGCTCAGGTGTACTGGCTTTGGCCAAAAGCAGGGCCGTGGTCTGAGCGAGGCCGTTGGCTTGCGGCGCAACCACAACCCATCGTTTACCTGCGGCCACTTTTGTGTCCTCAACCAGAGTGAATTTCAAGGCAGCGGTGAAAAATTCAATCGCGGCGTCATAGTCTTGAACAAGGAGCGTGACGCAAGCGAGGTTGTGATTTTGAGCAGATGGCATGATGTTGGCGGCAATGTTGTTGGTGACAATTTCATAGGACTTACGCAAAACTGCCCCAGCGGCGTTACAGCTCCTAGCCGTGCTATTCGCACTGTCGTCGTCTCAGCACCTTGCTCGGACAATTTTGCGTAAGTCCCATTTAACCCGAACAAAAGGTCCCATTCATGTTTGAAAACCAAGCACTCGCCATCATCGACGTTCAACACGTGCTGAGCGACGGCAAATACGCTGTGGCTGACAGCGCTGGCGTGATCGCACGGATCAACGCGGTGTCAAGCGCCGCTCGATCAGCCGGTGCGATGGTGGTTGTGATTCAACACCAATCTCGCGGCGGCCCGCTCGATCTCGCAAGCGAAGGCTGGCAACTCGCCGCTGGCTTGAACGTTCGCGAATCTGACTTGATCGTGCACAAGACCGGATCGGATGCGTTTCACAAGACCGAGTTGCACGACCAGCTCCAAGCCTTTGGCATCAAGCGCTTGGTGGTGTGCGGGTTCCAATCCGAATTTTGTGTCGACAGCACGGTTCGCCGCGCGCTGGCGTTGGGCTACGACGTGACGCTGGTATCGGACGGGCATTCGACCTTGGACACATCGGTCTTGACCGCGTCGCAAATCATCGCCCACCACAACGAAACGCTGAGCAACATCACCAGTTTTGCTGCCCAGGTGAGCTGCATGCCTGCGGGGCAGGCGCAACAGATTTGGCTCAAATGATCGCAAATTGGATGCGAATTTCAATCTAAGCCGTTGATTTTTTAACCCTAGAAACAGCAGTTGAACACGCCCGAGTGGGCCGCCATGGCGTGCGCAGGGAAGGCGCGACGACGCCGCGCCCCGTTGGGCGCAAGGAGGAGCAACGCGCCCGGCGTGCGTCAGGGAGGTTCAATCGGGTGTGTAGCGAAGTCACCCAACCGGCGAGCTGGTTAGAAGCCTAAAAACAAGCAAAATCAATTACTTATAGAGAAATGCAAGCGGTCAACTGCTGTTTCTAGGTTAACTTCTCGTATCATTGGTGTCATGGAATTCGCGATTGAAAGCTTAGAAACTCCGGCGCTCACCAAGGCGCAGTTGGCCATGCTCTTGTTTGACAACATTGGCTTGAACAAGCGCGAGTCAAAAGACATGATTGACTCGTTTTTCGATTTGATCGCTGACGGTTTGGTGCAAGGCAACGACATCAAAGTCTCTGGCTTTGGTAACTTTCAAATCCGAATCAAGGCCCCAAGGCCGGGCCGCAACCCCAAAACGGGTGAGTCGTTTCCGATCAATGCCCGGCGAATCGTCACGTTCCACGCAAGCCACAAGCTAAAAGACCAAGTGCAGGTTCGGTCAAGCTTTGATTCAGGTAGCTCCAGCGACGCGGATTGATTTGTTTGCTATGTTTTATGTAGCAACAAACCCAATGAATCCGGAGACCAAGGGACTATTTCTATTTAAACTGCGTGTTTTTTGCCGCTGAGTAGCAATCCAACCCAAGTTTTGCGCACCGCATAGCGGTAGGTGACGAGCAAAAATGCGAAACTCAATGCGTTGATGGCAGCAAACTTGAGCGCCCAATGCCACTCGGCGAACATGAAAAGTGTTTGCAGCGCCATCACCACCGGCAGGTGTGCGATGTACATCCAATACGACGCATCGGCAAGGTAGCGCAACTTTGGGCTCGCGTGGTTGACAAACCGCATGCCGGCACCCACGAATGCCAAGCTCAGGCCAACCACTGCGACGGCGTAGGCTGCCGCGTATGCCAACTTCATGGCGGTTGTGAAGCTCGGTGCGACGTTTGACGCTTGCGCCCCCGTTGACGCCAACAGCCCCAGGCAGATCACGCAGGTAATTGCCCCCCAAGCAAAGTTCACCCACCACCGCCGCGCGATGAGGTTGAGCAAGTCGCGTTGGCGATCAAGCAACCACCCGAGGCCAAACACGAAGGTGTAGATGAAAAAAGGCGCGGGGTCGGGGATCAAACTGTAGGCGGGTGTTGGAATGCCTTGGTTGGCCAGCCAGTCGGATTTGAGCAACAACGCCGCAGCAATTGGCAGGGCAAGCCATGCCAAACCAAGGGTGGACGACAGCACTGAGTGCAGCGCGGTGTCGGCCCAAACTTGGGTTTTGCCACGAGGATCAATCGACTGAATCACCACTCGCAAGCCCAAAACGGCGGCGTAGACCCACAGCAAGATGTACAAAAACCACAAATGTATAAAACTCAACCCATTTTTGAGTGAACTGGCTGGCATGGGGTCGGGCAGTTTGCCGCCGTTGGCTCGCGCCATGGCCCAAACCGCAATGATCACGATCAAAACAAAGCAAACCACCCAAAACACGACCAAGGGCGCGAGGATGCGCTTGGCCCGGTTTCGAACAAACTCGGTCGTGCCCAGCCGACCCAGCATCGAACGCGCCAAAAATCCGGCGACCAAAAAGAACACCGACATCCGAAAAACATGAATGACAAACGAGCCAACCGTCAGCACGTCGCTCTTTTGAGCGTTCATGATCGGCCAAATGGAAGCATCAAGTCCGACGACGAAAGGCAAGCCCGCGTGCAGCGCAATGCCCAGCAGCAGCGCAAACGCGCGAATGGCATCCATCGCATGGATGCGCTCGCTGGGCTGATCGAGTGGGGCGGTCAATGAAACGTCGCCTCAACCGCATGCCGCAGATCTGAGCTCACAACCGGCCGCACGCCAAACCAAGCCTCAAATGCGGCACCGGCTTGGTGAAGCAGCATGCCCAGCCCGTCGCTGGTGCGCAATCCGCGCGCGGCCGCATGGCGCAACAACTCGGTGACCAATGGCGCATAAACGATGTCGGACACGACCGCCGTCGCGGGCAGGGTGCTCAAATCAATCGACAGCGGCTCCCGGCCCACCATGCCCAGGTCTGTGGTGTTGACCAGCAGTTGCGCATCTGCCAACACCGAATCGCGATCGCCCCACGAGACGGCACTGAAGCTTGACCGAGGAAACTCAAGGGTCATTTGCTCGACCAGCCGCCGTGCGTTGTCGATGTTGCGGTTCACGATGCGAAGTTCTGCCACCCCGTGACGGGCCAAGGCAAAAACCACGGCGCGGGCAGCGCCACCGGCGCCTAGCACGACTGCCGCTCCAGCTTCGGGCCTCCACGCGGGTGCGGTTTGTTGCAGATTCAACAAATACCCCAATGCGTCGGTGTTGAGTGCGCGCAGCCGACCGCCACCGCGCGAGACCAAGGTGTTCACAGCGCCGATGGCGCGAGCGCTCGCGTCCAACTCGTCCGCATCGGTCAAGTGCGACAACAACGCGACTTTGTGTGGAACGGTTAGGTTGCAACCGATGAATTCACCGCTGCGAATGCGGTCCACGATCTGGTGCAAGTTCTCGGGTGCAACGGGTAGCAATTCGTATTGACCCGGCAGCTTGTGCTCAGCGAGCCAGTGGCTGTGAATCAGGGGTGAGCGCGAATGCGCAACCGGCCATCCCACCACGCCGAGTCGGGCAACAGACATCTCCGCCATGGTCATCCGTTGATGCCCTTGAACAGCATGTATGCGGCAAGGATGTACAAAATGGCCGCAAAAACCCGCTTGAGGGTTTGCACCGGCAGTTTGTGTGCGGTGCGAGCGCCAACAGGGGCCATGCTCATGCTGGCGATCGCCAAGACCGCCAACGCGGGTAGCCACACATACCCAAAACTGCCCGTGGGCAAGTTGGTGACGGCTTGCCCGGCAATGATGTAGCCCAGCGTGTTAGCCGCAGCAATGGGGAAGCCCACTGCGCTGGATGTCGCCACGGCGCTGTGAATGGCGACGTTGCACCAGCCTAAAAACGGCACAGTCAAAAACCCGCCCCCCGCGCCGACCAGTCCGCTCATGAAGCCGATCACGCCACCAGCGGCAAAGGTGCCGCCTTTGCCGGGCATTTCTCGCCCCGGCTTTGGCTTTTTGTCCAAGAACATTTGCGTCGCCGAAAAACTCACAAACAGGGCAAAAAACAGCGCCAGCCATTGCCCCTTGAGCAGCGAAAACACGCCCATGCTCGCGATCAGGCTACCGACCAAAATACCGGGCACCAGCGAGCGCACGATGCCCCACAGCACGGCGCCCTTGGCGTGGTGCGCCCGGACCGATGCAATCGAGGTGAACAAAATTGTTGCCATCGAGGTGGCAATGGCCATTTTGATGCTGAGGTCTGGCGCGATGCCACGGGCAGACAAAATCAGGGTCAAAAACGGCACCAAGAGCATGCCGCCGCCGATGCCCAAAAGCCCCGCCAAGAATCCTGTGCAAATGCCCAAGGCGATCAACTCGGCCACAAGAAGCAGGTCAAAATTCATGGAGGCACCAGGCTCGTGAGACAAACAAGCCCGAGGGCCGCAGAAAAAGGGGTGTCTGCAAGACAGCGCCAGACCGGCAGCCTGAACCGGGGTTCAGGTGGGCTAGGTCAGCTGCGACTTGGGAGCGTCTAACGCGAGACGCTCACGCCATCACAGAAATGTTCCAGGCCCTGCTCATGGAGCATTGGTTAAGGACATATGAGGCCCAGCGGGCTTGCAGACACCTTGATTGTAGGCGCTGCGGGGCTAGATTAACTGGCCGTCTGCGCCCAAAGCCAGATCCAATTTTCGCGCCAATTCGGCCAAGCGAAAACCGTCGTTGGCCGACATCGCGGCGGTGCTGATGGGCGTAGCAGGTGAGTGGGTGGCCGGCTTTGCGCTGACGGTGCCGTTTTGCGCAGCGTTGACTTCAAAAGCGAGGTTCAGCGCCGCGAGCACCGCGATGCGGTCTTTTGCACGCACTTTGCCAGCGTCGCGAATTTTGCACATCGCCACATCGACCCGGTCAGCCGCCGCTTGCAACGATGCCTCGCCCTCGGGCTGGCAGGCCAGCAAGTAGCTTTGGCCCATGATTTGAACTTCAAGTTGGCTCATGGCGTCGTCGTTGCCCTGTCAATGGGTGGTGTTGGGAGCCGCGTGCACGTCGGTCCCTGGTGCAGGCGGCAGTCGCTCAATCAGTGCATCAACGCGGCTGCGCGCCGCGCTCAGCCGCGATTTAAGAGACTCTCGCTCGAGCTCGGTGGCATCGAGTTGCTCGCGCAGCAATGCGTTCGTGCGTTGCAACTCGGTGTGGCGCACCAACAACCGCTCGACGCGCTCAACGACCGCGTCGACAGCAACGCTTTCGCTGGTTGGCACAAGGGTGTCGGCGGGAAGTGTCGAATCGCTCATGACCACGATTGTAGGGTTTGACTTCGCCCGATGCGCTACCCGAATCGACGAAACCCGCGTCGCTGGGCATGGGTCAGCCCAATTCGGCCTGAGTTTTGACCACGCGCGACAACAAGCCGTAAGCTTTGGCCTCGTCGGTATCCATCCAGAGGTCTTTTTCCATGTCCAGTGCGACGCGCTCATACGGCTGGCCGGTGCGCTCAGCCACGATGCGCGACAAGCGCTCGCGGGTGAGCACAATTTCACGGGCTTGAATGGCGATGTCAGTCGCGCGGCCGCCCGCGCCGCCCGAGGGTTGGTGAATCATGAATCGGGTGTTGGGCAAGCAAACCCGGCGCTCAAGCGGTGCGGCCAAAAAGATGTGGGTGCCTGCGCTGGCAACCCAGCCCGAACCAATCGTGGTCACGGGGGCGCGCACGAACTGAATCATGTCGTGAATCGCGTCGCCGCTCTCGACATGGCCGCCTGGCGACGACACAAACACCTTGATTGGCGCGTCAGACTCTTCGCTCAAGGCCAGCAGTCGCATGCAGACCATTTGGGCCATCTCATCGTCAATTTCACCAAAAATCGGCACGATGCGTGCTTTGAACAAAAGCTGAGCTTCCATTTTTGGCGCTTCGGGCGTTTTTTCGGTTTTGTCGTCTTGGGGCTTGTCGGCGCTGCGGGTAAGGGCTGTGAACATGTGCGTAGTTTGCGAGTAGTGAATCAAGTCAACCGCAGATGGTACGTGATTCGCCAATATCAAGCCCCAACTAAAGCCCTTAGTCAACTCGGCGCCCGCACGCGCTAGCATTGCGTCATGAAACTGCACAATTTTTTCCGCTCATCGGCCTCATTCAGGGTGCGAATCGCCCTCGAACTCAAGGGTTTGCCTTATGACTATGTTGCCGTGCATCTGGGCAGCGGGCAACACAAGTTGCCTGAGTACGCAGCTTTGGCGGCGGACGGCTTGGTTCCGCTGTTGGAAGTCGACGGCGCGGCTTTGAGCCAGTCAATGGCCATCATCGAATACTTGGACGAAACCCACCCTGAGCCCGCGCTGCTGCCCAAAGACGCGCTCGGCCGAGCCCGGGTTCGGGCCCTGGCCCAAAGCATCGCCTGCGAAATTCACCCGCTCAACAACCTGCGAGTGCTCAAATACCTAAGCCGCGAGCTGGCCGTCAGCGAGGACGTTAAAAACAACTGGTACCGCCACTGGGTGCGTGAGGGTTTGCTGTCATTTGAGCGTCAATTGAATCGCCTGCCACCGTCAACCTATTGCTTCGGCGACACGCCCGGCTTGGCGGACTGCTGCTTGGTGCCCCAAATATTCAATGGCAAACGCTTCGACTGCGATTTTTCCGGCCTGCCGCGCACCATGTCAGCATTTGATGCCTGCATGAAACTGCCCGCGTTTGACCAAGCGCAGCCCAGCCGTTGCCCCGATGCGGCCTGATCGACCCGATTGGGCGCGTGACTTCCCAGCCGACTGGATCGTCCCTGACTGGCCAGTGCCCAGCCACGTTCGTGCCGTTTTCACGACCCGCGCCGGGCAATTCAATTTGGGCATGCACGTCGGCGACGATGCAACCCGGGTTCAGTCAAATCGAAATGCGCTCGACCACTTAGCCAATGCGCGAGCGGTTTTTAACAATCAAATTCATGGCTGGTTGGTTGACCGTTTGCGTGCCGACAGCCCAAACGGCCAACCGTTTGACGCAAGCGTCACCACCGAGCGCGGCACGGCATGCACAGCCATGGTTGCCGATTGCGCCCCGCTGCTTTTTTGCTTGCCGCGTAGCGGCGGCGCGCCCGCCGTCGTTGGCGCGGCGCACGCCGGGTGGCGAGGTTTGCTGGGCGGCACCCGCTTGGATGCGCAATACGGCGTCATTGAGGCGATTTTGGAGTCATTTGGGCACTTGGTCTCCGAATCTATTGGGTCAAGTGCTACCGAAAGAGTAGCAATCAATTGGTTAAATGAAGTGCAGGTATGGATCGGCCCCTGCATTGGCCCGGCTGAATTTGAAGTCGGGCGGGATGTGCAGCTCGCCTTTTGTCAAAGCAACCCTGTTGACGAAGCCGCGTTCGTGCCCTTGGCTACACCACTGCCTGCACCAGGCAAATTCTTGGCCGACTTAGGCGGTCTGATTCGATCGCGCTTGATTCGTGCGGGCATCAAACCAGCCCAGATTTTCGGCAACGACTCAACACCGCCGTGGTGCACCGTCACAAATCCACAGCGGTTTTACTCACACCGCCGCGACACGGCACAGCGCACTGGCACCGGTCGCATGGCCGCGCTAATCTGGCTGGCTTGATCGCTTAGTTGC
Organism: Comamonadaceae bacterium; assembly: GCA_031421855.1. Taxonomy (GTDB): domain Bacteria; phylum Pseudomonadota; class Gammaproteobacteria; order Burkholderiales; family Burkholderiaceae_C; genus JAAFHN01. Next base: position 1,011 of record JANOPN010000074.1, on the reverse strand, counting down.
TTGCAGCGGGCGCTGCATTCACTCGTTTCATTGCCAATCAAATTGGCTCGTGTCAATGTGATGACGCAAAATCTTGGTATCTGCAATGAAGAGCAAGTACAAAAGCAAAGCTTCCCATTGACGTGCTGTTGACGTGACATGATTGAGAGTGACGTTTGACTTCATGTCAGATGGATGGGAAGTGGACGACCTGTCCCTCGAAGTGTGCATGAATGCCAGCCCCTTGCCGATTGGCGGATGCCGGTAGTTTGGTGAGGGGGCATTCAACGCAGACGCGCTGAAATCCAATTTGTACCCAGCAAAATGGCTCAGATCAAACCTTAGTCCATAAAGGAGAGAAGCTTTGGCGATCCCTGTCAACGCGCAGGCCATTTGGTCTGCCTATTCGTCAGCCGCCGGTGGCATTGATGAAAGCAGGTTCTACGAGGCCTTCAGCTTTGGCGATTCCGCAGCCATGGCAGATGAACTCGGGCAATTCGTGCTCTCGGGCGTAAAACGAGCCAGCGCGGGCTCTGTTTGGTCGTATGAATCATCGGGAAATACGCTTCCAAAACCCGGGGATCTCAGCGTGGTCATCGACTCTGAGCAACAAGCGCTGTGCATCATCGAAACCATGCGAGTCGATGTCGTGCCCTTTGACCAAGTCTGCGCAGAGTTCGCAGCCACGGAGGGCGAAGGCGATGGCTCGCTTGCCTACTGGCGCAGCGCTCACCTTGCCTACTTCACCAGAGAATGCGAGCGCGCTGGCAAGGCACTCAGCACGAGCAGGCTTATCGCATGTGAGCAGTTCAAAGTCGCCTACCGGCAAGTTCCGCACGGTGCGGCCTAACCCCTTGCAAGCATCTATGTCAGTCTTCACCACTCAGCGCTTATTCTATTTCCACTTCGATAAGATATCAATTATCCAAGGCCAGTTGGAGATCGACTTGATCACCTCGGGGGTATTTTCCATTGCAAGCAAACCCATCTCCAAGTCGTCTTCGAGTGCGTCAAGGCTGGCGAAGACCTTGT
>JANOPN010000073.1:0-5167 GCA_031421855.1 Comamonadaceae bacterium | reverse complement strand
CAAAGTCCAGATCAACGTCGGAGGCGACGCGCAAAAGCGTGCCACGCGCCGCACCTTGATTCGCACGCTGGAGACGGTGTTGCGATTGGCGCACCCGATCATTCCGTTCATTACCGAGGAGTTGTGGCAAACCGTGAGCGTTGTGGCCGGTCGCCGCTCTGCCGGTGACGGTGCATTGGTGGCCAACGCTGCGTATCCGGTGAGTCAGCCTGACCGCATCGACACCATTGCGGAAGCGGCGGTGGCCAAGCTGCGCGCCGTGGTGGACGCCTGTCGCACCTTGCGCGGTGAGTTGGGGGTGTCGCCCGCGACCAAGTTGCCATTTTTTGCGCTGGGCGATGAGGAGTTTTTGCGCGCGAACGCGCCAGTGTTGCAGTCGCTTGCCAAACTCAGTGAAGTGCGTGTGTTCGACGATGAGTCGGGTTGGGCTGCCGCCGCCGGTGACGCGCCAGTTGCTGTGGTGGGTGAGGCGCGAATTGCGCTCTTCATGGAGATTGATTTGACCGCCGAGCGCATTCGCTTGGGTAAAGAGTCGCTGCGCTTGGCAGGTGAGATCGCCAAAGCCCAAGGCAAGCTGGGCAATGAGTCGTTTGTGTCTCGCGCTCCTGTTGCAGTGATCGACCAAGAGAAAAAACGCTTGGCTGATAACGAGTCAGCGCTGTCGAAAATCAACGCCCAGTTGTTGCGACTAAATTGAAGGCTGGGCACTGATCGCATCCGGCGGGCTTTGTCAGGTCCGGGGGTGATTTTTGGTCAGCGACGCTTCTTCGCGAGCGATTGCCGCTTCGTCTTCGCCCTCGTCAAAACCAGCCGGCATGGTGGGCGCGCTGTCGGATTGTTCAAGGAAGGCGCTGCCTTCGGTTAGGGCAGAGTCGATTCGGTGGGCCAGATACCAGCTGGCTTTCTCGTTGGCTTGGCTGGTGTGCGACCCCAAGCGCGGGGTGAGGAAGAAGTTTGACAGCTGCAACAAGCTCGCTGGCATTCCGGCCATTTCAGACTCGTAGCTGTCGAGCACGCAGGCGCGCATGCGCCCGTCTTGGAGCGCTTCAGCCAGGGCTGCGGGCTCAAACAACATGCTTCGGCTGGTGCTGATCCAGTTTTGCCCACGCTTGATGTGTTTGAGTAAATGCTCATTGATGAAGTGCTGAAAACGCGAGGCGTAAATCATGCACACGCAAACCGAGTCAGCAGTCGCCAAAACACCCGCGAGCGGCAGCGGGTAAATGTTGAGTTTTTGCCAAATGCTGGATGAGCTGTGAATGGCGGGGTCGTAGCCGACCATGCGCACGCCAAGTGCGTGCAACACCGGTGCCATCGCCATGGCGACAGGCCCGAGTCCGACAATGCCGACAACGCTGCGATACAGCTCTCGACCTATGGGAAGGGACGCCAAGCGCTCGGATTCCGCCTCCGATTCGACACCTTGCACCCGAACAGCGCGTAGCCCGCTCCAAAGCGCTGGGCGCTGCAGCGTGAGCAACGAGGTCACCATGAACTCGGCTGTTGAGTGCACATTGGCGCGGCTGGTATTGAGCACGGTCACGCCAGCACTTTGGCAGGCGTTGAGGTCGGTGTTGCTTGTGCCGCCACGCAGGCGACCAAACACCTCAAGACTGGGCGCACCGGCCAAGAAATCTTGCGTGACTTTCAGGTCGCCCGGAATGACCATGGCGCGCGCCGACGCAACGGTCGATGCCAAACCGGCCAAGCCCAGCGGCTGTTTCGCGGCTTTGCTGGCGTCAAAGACCCGATATCTCTCACCAAGCCACTGAGTGGCGTCGGCCGAGAGGGCATCCAACAATAGAATCTCCAAGGTGTCGCCTTGCGATGGGGTGGTGTCGGGTGTTTGTTTGTGTCGCAAACGCGTGATCCCTTTGCCTGATGCATCAAAGAGAAAACTATTTTATACAAGCCTGCGCGAAAGCGCGCAAATCACTGATGAACTCAACTGCGCTAAGTGTGACCAAATCTGTAACCAAAGCTGTTTTTCCGGTCGCTGGATTGGGTACGCGGTTTTTGCCCGCGACCAAAGCCCAGCCAAAAGAGATGCTCTCGGTTGTGGACAAGCCGTTGATTCAATATGCAGTTGAAGAGGCCTACGAAGCGGGAATCAAGCACATGATTTTCGTCACTGGTCGAAGTAAGCGAAGCATAGAAGATCACTTTGACACCAGTTATGAGTTGGAGGCCGAGCTGGAGCTGGCATCAAAGCATGCTCTTTTGAGTTTGGTTCGCAGCGTTCAACCGAGTGACATGGTCTGCAGTTACGTGCGCCAACCGCGTGCTTTGGGGCTGGGTCATGCGGTGTTGTGCGCGCAGCCGCTGGTTGGGCACGAACCGTTTGCCGTCCTCTTGGCCGACGACTTGATGGTTGGCACAGCTGCGGCTGGCGGAATCACGTTGCAAATGGTTCGTGAATTTGAGCGGCTTCAGTGCAGCATTTTGGCGGTGCAAGAAGTTGCGCCGCAGGACACCCGGCTCTACGGCATTGTGGCCGGTGCCAGCGCAGATTCACGCATTTCAACCATCAGCGGCATCGTCGAAAAACCGGCGCCGGAGCTTGCGCCGTCAAGGTTAGCTGTGGCCGGCCGTTATGTGTTGACCCCTCGCATTTTTGATGTGCTGCGCAACCAACCCACGGGTGCAGGTGGTGAAATCCAGCTCACCGACGGTATTGCGCGATTGATGACTCATGAGTTGGTCTATGCCCAGCGGTATGCAGGTCGGCGTTACGACTGCGGCAGCAAACTGGGGTTTCTGCAGGCGTCTGTCGAGCTGGGCTGCGATCACGCCGAGGTTGGCCCAGCGTTCAAAGCGTTTTTAGCCAGCCGCGCTTGAGTGCCTGATTGGCTTGCTGTCAGCGTCGGCGCAGCACGTGGACAAATTCGCTGCCCACGGTTTGTTGCTCGATGAGGTCGTGCCCAGTTTGACGCGCAAAGGCTTGAAAGTCGCGGACGGACCCGGGGTCGGTCGCCACGATTTTGATCAATTGGCCGCTGGCCATTTCGCTCAAGCTTTTCTTGGCCTTGAGGATGGGTAGCGGGCAGTTGAGTCCGCGCGTGTCGAGTTCTTTGGCGTAGTCCATGGCCTGATTGTAGAACCGGGGGCGAGTGTCGCTTAGCTGCGTTTGGCAAACTCGACGAACTCGGGCTCAATCCCGAGTGAGTTGAGGTGTTTTGCCAGTGCAAAGCCGGTGCCAGACGGCCAACATTTCACCGCTTTGGGTTCATACAACTGGTACTCAACCAATTCGGGCGACAACGACACCTCGCCTTCGCACACCGCGTGGTAGGCCACGATAAGCTGGTTCATGCGTTGAAAGTCGTACACACCGATCAGGCCAAGCGATGTTGTTTTGAGTGATGTTTCTTCAGCGATCTCGCGGCGAATGCCTTCTTCGGGTGTCTCACCGGCTTCCATGAATCCGGTGATCAACGCGAACATGCGGCCCGGCCAAGCAGCGTTGCGGGCCAGCAAAATTTTGTTTTGGTAGGTGATGACGGCGGCCAATACCGGCGTTGGGTTGTTCCAATGGGTGAAATCGCAAGCCGGGCAGCGCAGGCGTTGCTTCTCGCCGCCGTCTTCTTGCGCAGTGACCCAAGCCAGCGGCGTGGCGCACTGTGGACAGAACTTGAACGGGCTCATGAATGAAGTCTTTCGAATGTTTTAGCTTCAAAAAATATAGCAACAAAGTCAATGAATTCGGAGACCAAGTGCCAATATGTCTCGAAATCAGGCTGGAAACACGCCTGTGGACAAATACCGGTCGCCACGGTCGCAGACGATGAACACGATGGTGGCATGTTGCTCGCGTTCGGCGATCTGCTGGGCCACCCAGCAAGCGCCAGCGGCTGACACGCCCGCAAAAATGCCTTCGTCTTTCGCCATGCGTCGGCACATGTTTTCTGCGTCGGCTTGGCTCACGTAAATCAACTCATCGACATGGGTTGGGTCGTAAATCTTGGGCAGGTATTCGGTTGGCCATTTGCGGATGCCGGGGATTCTGGAGCCCTCGCTGGGTTGTGCGCCGATGATTTTGATGTCGGGATTCTGTTGCTTGAGGTAGCGTGATACGCCGGTGATTGTGCCGGTGGTGCCCATGGCACTCACAAAGTGCGTCACGCGGCCATGGGTTTGCTGCCAAATTTCAGGGCCAGTGGTTTCAAAATGGGCGCGAGGGTTGTCTTGGTTGGCGAACTGGTCCAGCACGACACCTTTGCCTTCTTTGGCCATTTTTTCAGCCAAATCGCGGGCATATTCCATGCCGCCAGCCTTTGGCGTGAGGATAAGCTCGGCGCCGAACGCTTTCATGGTTTGCGCACGCTCAATGCTGAGGTCCTCAGGCATGATCAAAATCATGCGAAACCCTTTGATTGCTGCTGCCATTGCCAGTGCAATGCCGGTGTTACCCGAAGTGGCCTCGATCAAGGTGTCGCCCTCTTTGATGTCGCCACGCTCTTGTGCGCGGCGAATCATCGACATGGCCGGGCGGTCCTTGACGGAACCAGCCGGGTTGTTGCCCTCCAATTTGCCCAACACCACGTTGCCGCGCTCAGCGGCTACGCGGGCCCCAATGCGTTGCAATGCAACCAGCGGAGTTTGGCCGATGGCATCTTCAATCGTGGGGTAGCTGTGCGGCGTGGCGTTCATGGTCGTCAAATTTCAAAAGTCAGGCCTGCACTGTGCCATAATTCAAGGATCAACGCTTCTAGCCGAAGTGGCGAAATTGGTAGACGCAGCAGATTCAAAATCTGCCGGTGCAAAACACCGTGCCGGTTCGATTCCGGCCTTCGGCACCAGGTTAGGTCTCAGCTAAACGCACGAGATTTCTCCATCAAAAAAACCACCTTCGGGTGGTTTTTTTGTTTGCGGGTTCGTTTTAGGCCCCATTCCATCGAATTCAGGTCATTCTAGGCACTTGGTCTCCGGATTTATTGGGTTCGATGCTATAAACCTGAATCCGTGAGCCGATTTAACCCATACTAGGGTAACCCCTTGGTTTCCTCGCAGCTGTAACGCTTGCAGTGGTCTTGCAGTGGTGTTCGTCGACGTTGGCTCGATTGATCGCGCTTTTGCGCTCTTGGCTGCCTCACCCAGCGCCATTTTGTCATCTTTGACCGCTATCGGGCACACCGATCCCCGCCAACACAGCGCTGGCTTGAGTTTT
>JANOPN010000072.1:0-2446 GCA_031421855.1 Comamonadaceae bacterium | reverse complement strand
TGCCGCCGGCGCAGGCGTTGGTGCCGCAGCCACTGGCTTTGGCGGCGCAGACAAGGTGATTTCGACCACCACTGGTGCGGGGGTCGGCACCGGCGCAGGCACCGGCGCTGGGATCGGCGCTGGGATCGGTGCTGGGATCGGTGCTGGGGTTGGCACCGGAATCTGCAAAGGGGTCGAAGCCGGGGCAGGCGTCACCGGACGAACCGGTGGCGGCGGCACCACAACGGGCACTGGCGGCGGAACTGGTGGCGGCAAGATAGGCGGCGCAGGAACAGGCGGTGTCGGCTTAGGCGCAGCCGCCGCGTCAGGCGTCGGGCGGGCCTCCACACCCTCAATTGGGCGTGGTGCGGGAACGGGCTGAGGCGTCGGCGGTCGCGCGGGCTCTGGGGGCCGCGCCTCAACTGGCAAAACAGGCGCGGCAAGGGTGTCCAACGCGACTCGCTCGGGCACGAGCTCAGGCACGGTCGTGGTCATGCGGCGGTCAAGCAACACGATTGACGGAGGCGTGAGCACCCGCATGTCGGTGCTTGGCTTGAGCGTCAGCGTCGGCTTGCCCCGGGCCTGTTGGGGCGACTCGTCCAGCAAAATCAACGTCGCAACTGGGCGAAACGTGAAAACAAAACCCGGGCTACCTGGCTCGCCATTGCTCCCTGAGCCCCAATTCAGCCGGGGCACTTGCAAAATCAACCACCAAAGCAAGAGCACGTGGGCAACGACAGCAAACGCCAAGACCGCTGGGGAGCGTCTGCGTGCATTGAGCTCCAAACGAGCACCCAAAGCTGATCGCTGTTGACCGAGGCTAGGGCGAATTTGCGCCAATTCAGGTGTCGCGGCATCGGCCGATTCGGCAGCAGATGCCCGCAGCGCTTCAGCCGCCGACGCACCAAGTGCCGCCTGACGGGCCGCGTGGCGCGCAAGCATGGCCTCGCGCGCTGCTTGCTGCGACGGCAACTCTTTGGGCAAGGGGTTGCGAAGCGGCAACCGCGTGGACGCGGACGGCTCATTCGCGAGCGCGTCGCCAAGTGCACCCGGCTCGGTATCGCCACCGGCACTATTTGGTGGCAAGCTCATGGCAGACACAACCCATGGCGCACCGCTTGTAGCCGGATCACGAAAACGTCAAACGCGAACAAAACCGCCTGTTGGCTCAATCAAAACGGGATGTCGTCATCCAAGTCATCGAACCCACTCTTGTTTTGAGCGGCCGGGGCTGGCGCTGGACGCGGTGCGTAAGCGGGCGGACGACTGGCCGGTGCAGGTGGGCGGCTGTATCCGCCACCGCCTCCACCACCGCCCATACCGCCCCCACCAGAGCCGCCCATGCCATCATCACCTGCAGGTTGCCCCATGCCCTGGCGCGCACCCAAGAGCTGCATTTCATTGGCCACGATATCGACCGTGTTGCGCTCGATGCCGTCTTTGTCCGTGTATTTGCCGTACTTGAGGCGCCCTTCAACATACAAAGGCGTACCTTTTTTAACGTATTCGCCAACGATCTCGGCAAGCTTCTCAAAAAACTGAACCCGATGCCACTCCGTTGTTTCAATCGACTCGCCCGTGCTTTTGTCTTTGCGGCGGCTAGACGTGGCAATGCTGATGTTCGCCACGGCCATGCCACTGGGCAAGTAGCGAATTTCGGGGTCGCGGCCGCAATTTCCGACCAAAATGACTTTGTTAACTGAGGCCATGGCAAGCTACCTTGTGATTTTTTGAAGACTGGACATTTTCACAGATTTTCGGATGGCGCCAAAAAGACCAAAAACCTCAAACCACAGCGACGACTTGCTCTTTGGCGATCAAACTTTGGTGAAACAGCATCAACTGCTCAACCAACTCAGGGCCGTCCATCACCGGAACCACCTTCCCCAACCGATATTGCGAAACGGCCTCAGCCTGGGCACCGAGGTCGAAACACAGCACGGGAACATTCAGCTCAATCATTTCATGGGTGACGAACGAGTAGGTCTCAGGGCAGATGGACGGCATCAAAACCAAATCAATGCCGTGCGAATTGAGTAGCGCCGTCAACTGCGACGGCTCGTACGTGCCCGTTTGTTCACATTGCGCCGCGCTTGCAGTGCCAAGCAAAGTACCGATGATGACGACTTGAATCGGGGACCCCAATGCCCTTGCTGTTCGAACCAGGTTCGCAACTACGTGGCTGCCCTTGTGGGGCGAGATGTACCCAACTATTCCCACCCGGACCTGCTTGGGAAGCCGATTCGGTCGATACACACCCGGCGGTGCCAACGCGACGTGAGGCCTGACCGTGATTTTGCTGTGAACAAGTCCAGGATATGCCCGTCGAATCAAGGCGACGCTGCTCTGGCTGAAACAAACGATTTCGTCGACGCGGTCCAACGCCCCGCCCCACAACGCCCGCCAATGATCAATGTCGCGCGTGACGTGCAAATTGACAAAATCGTCGTTGATTTTGGGCAGGCAC
>JANOPN010000071.1:0-80282 GCA_031421855.1 Comamonadaceae bacterium | reverse complement strand
ACTGGGCGCGATGCAATTGGGCAGTGGCGTGCGAGCGGTTCCAGTGGTCACACCCGTTGGCCTCACCCATGTGCCGCCGGACGATGCAGGGAAGAACGTACCACCCGGCAAAAAGCGAAAATCCAAACCATTGAGCCAAGGTCGGTCGCTGTAGACCAATTGATCGCGCCCGAAGACGTCAAGCACGCCCATGACATTGAGTTTGCTGTCTGCGCTGGTGTGGCCGCCCGATAGATTCAAGCTGCGTTCGCCCAAACCACCTTGACTGGCCGAGCCCAGTGACGCGCCGACTTCGACGCCCTTGAAATCTTTTCGCAGGATGATGTTCACGACACCTGCAATGGCATCTGAGCCGTAGATTGCTGACGCGCCGTCTTTCAAAATTTCAATCCGAGCCACAGCACTTTTGGGAATCGAGTTCAAGTCAACGAAGGTGTCTTGACCGTTTTGCGCAAACGCATGGTTGGCCATTCGGCGGCCGTTAATCAGTACCAGGGTTGATTTTTGACCCAATCCACGAAGCGAAATGCCCGCCGCGCCAGATTGGCTGTTGGTTGCGGTTTCTGCCGAGCTGCCTCCGGTGTTGGCGCTGATGTCGCGCAGGAGTTCGCCGACAGTGCCTTGCGCGCTGCGCTCGATTTCGTCGCGTGTCATGACTTGAACGGCTGCTGGGCCTTCGCTGCTGACCCGCTTGATGTTGGAGCCGGTGACCTCGATGCGCGCTTGGCTTTGCGGCGCAGCGGTGGAAGCTTGTGCTTGAGCCTTCGCTCCCTGTGTCGCTACAAGCGACAAGGAAACAAAGCCAGCCTGTGAACACAGGGCCATCAAACGGGTGGGTTTCAATTTCATTCTTTGTCTCCGATAGTGCCAGTGATGGGTTGTGCGCGTGAGTGAATCAAACGTGCTCGGGGTTGCTTACCGCAAATACCATGCCACCAATCGGCGCGACCGTCCGCACATGGAACATCGTCCGAAGGCGGTGAATTGAAACAAATATCCGACAAGTTTGAAACAATTGACGTTCCATGTGCGATCATTTGAAACAAGAGTCGCTTTTTCAGCGAGCTGTTTCATTGTGAGATTTCATGGCCTTTAACTCACCGCGCAAACCCCGAATTTGCGTGCTCACCTACAAAGCTCTGACGGGTTTGGTACTCGCTGCGCAACTCAAGGCGCGTAACCGAGCGGAGATTTCCGTCGACGAATATATTTTGGATGACGCGGTGGCTCGCGGCCGCCACATGCAAACCCACGGCGATATTGATGTGATTGTCAGCGCGGGGTCGAACGCCGTGATCCTGCGCTCGCAGCTTGAGCTCCCGGTTGTCAGCATTGAAGTCACCGGGTTTGATTTGTTGATGGCGCTGCAACGCGCCCGCGCGGTGTCGGACCGTGTTGGCATGGTGGTCTTTCGCGAGACCATGCCCGAGCTGGATCCGGTCAAGGACTTGCTCAAAATCGAATTGATTCAACTCACGTACGAGACCTTGAGCGAGGCGCGTGCCGCATTCTTGGTGCTCAAGACCCAAGGCATCTCGGTTGTCGTAGGTTCTAGCTTGATTGTCGATCTTGCCGAGCAAAACGGCATGCATGGCGTGTTGGTGTACACCAGCAACTCAATTGATCGGGCCTTGGATGAGGCCATTCAAATCGGCGAAACCGCGATTCGACAAGCGCTCAAGTACGAAAATTTGAACGCCGCGTTCGCCCATTTGCATGAAGCCATTTTGACGGTGGACGCACGACACCGAATCACAGCGATCAACCCACTGATGTGTCAAATTTTGGGTTTGACTGAGGCCAATCCGATTGGGCTTCGACTGCCCGAAGTTGCGACCGAGTTGTCGCTTGCGGGAGTCTTGGGCGGTCAAGATGATGACTTGGATGTTGTCATTCAGTTGCGCTCCGGCTCATATCTGATGAACCGCACCGCCATTGTGGAGCGAGGGATTGGCACAGGGGCGTTGCTAACCCTTCGCGACACGGGGGCGATCCACCGCGCTGACAGCACCATCCGCTCGCAACGGCGACCCAAGAGTGTGGCGGCCCGATACTCGTTCGATTTGATCACCGGAACGAGCCCTGCTTTGGCCTATGTGCGCTCGGTAGCAGAGCGCTGCGCGCGCACGTCGTCAACGGTCTTGATCACTGGCGAGACCGGCACTGGCAAAGAGCTGTTTGCCCAAGCCATTCACAACGCCAGCGCCCGACAACGCGGCCCGTTTGTGGCGCTGAACTGCGCGTCGTTTCCTGAGGCTTTGCTAGAGAGCGAGTTGTTTGGCTATGAAGAAGGCTCGTTTACCGGATCGCGAAAGGGTGGCCGTTTGGGTTTATTCGAGTCAGCGCACACAGGAACTGTTTTTTTGGACGAAATTGGTGACATGCCGATCTCGTTGCAGACGCGGCTGCTTCGCGTGTTGCAAGAACGGGAGGTTGTTCGGCTCGGCAGCAACTCGCCGACAGCCATCGACGTGCGCGTCATTGCCGCCACGCACCGGTCGCTTGTCGACCGTGTCAAGGAGGGGCACTTTCGCGCTGACCTGTTTTACCGACTCAACATTTTGCTGGTGCCCTTGCCACCGCTTCGCGATCGGCCTGAAGACTTGCAGGCCTTGGCCCGCCAATTGCTGGGTTCAAAACTCAGAGAAATGGGCAGCGCTTTGTCTGCTGACGCCGTGCTGGCGCCGGTCTTGGGTTTGCTCCAGCAATACAGTTGGCCTGGCAACATCCGCGAGTTGGAAAACGTCATGGAGCGTTTTGCGGTCTTTTTGAACGGTGTTCGCCAACCTCAGTTGGTTGACTACGCACTTTTTTTGCGCGAAGCACCCGAGTTGATCCCGACTGAACGGAGTACGCCGAACGTTGCACCGATCGAGGTGTTTCGACCAACCAAACGTGAAGTCGAGCCGCTGCGCGGTGAGCTGAGTGACGAAGAAGTCGCTGGTGCATTGCGCACGGCCAATGGCAATCGGCTGACAGCAGCGCAGGCCTTGGGTATCAGCCGAACCACGCTGTGGCGACGGCTGCGATCAATCGAGTTGGCTCAAAGGTAGATCCACGGCCTGGCAACTTGATCGGCTGATTGAAAAGCGTGAATCTCCGCATCCATCGCGAGGGTCATCGCGATGGGGTCCATGCCGCTGAGCAGCATTTCGCGTTGACTGGAATCAATCGAAAACGCAAAGCGAGTGGCGTCAGACGTAATCAACACCGCATCTGCCAAATTGATAGTCAATGGCATGGCTTGCGGGTTTTGCTCAATGCTGCTTGCGATCTCAGCAATGATGGACTCGTTCAACACTGCTGGCAAAATGCCGTTGCGCACACAATTACTGGCGAAAATCGTGCCAAAACTAGGCGCGATCACGACTTTAATTCCGTACTCCTTGAGTGCCCAAACCGCGTGTTCTCGAGAGGAGCCGCAGCCAAAGTTCATGCCGCACAGAAGCACACTTGTGCCGCGCTGCTCAAACCGGTTCAGCACAAACTCGGGGTTGGGTTGCCGCGCCGCAACGTCGATGTATCGCAGGTTGGCGAAGAGCCCGATTGACAAACCGACTTTGGAAACCGATTTCATTTCGGTTGATGGGATGATGGTGTCGGTATCCACGTTGCTGCGAAGCAATGCCGCCGCGACCCCGTGGTGACAAATGAAAGGCTCCAAGTCAGTCTCGCGCCGCAAGCGCCTCATGTCGCTGGAAAGGGCGGGGATCTGCGATCCGCCCCTCGATTGCTGATGCGGCGACGGTCGCGGGGCTCGCCAAGTGGGTTCGTGTTTTGGGGCCTTGTCTGCCCTCAAAGTTGCGATTGGTTGTGCTGATGACGCGCTCTTGAAACCCGAAACTCTCGCCCCCGGCGAAAAAACACATCGAGCATCCCGATTCGCGCCACTCAAAACCGGCGTCTTTGAAGACTTGATCCAAGCCTTCGGCTTGTGCGGCCTGCTTGACGGAGGTTGAGCCGGGCACGCATATGGCTCTGACGCCAGTCGCGATTTTCCGGCCTTTGAGGATGCGGGCGGCATCGCGGAGATCGGACAGGCGGCTGTTTGTGCATGAGCCTATGAACGCGGCATCAATGGTCAGATCGGCGATTGGCTGGCCCTCCGTCAAGGCCATGTAGCTCAGCGCCCGGGCGCGCGCTTGCCGAGTTGCGTCGTCGCTGGCATCGCCAGGCTTGGGTACGTTCTCAGTCACCGCCATTGCGTGCTCGGGGCTCGTGCCCCAGGTCACCATGGGTTGCAGGTTGCTCACGTCAAACTGAATCTCGTCGTCAAACGTTGCGCTGGGGTCGCTGAATAGCTCGCGCCACGCCTCACATGCGATCTCCCACTGTGCGCCCTTTGGCGCGAAAGGGCGGCCATGAAGGTAGTCAAATGTCGTTTGATCGGGTGCAATCACAGCCGTGAATGCAGAAAACTCGACTCCCATGTTGCAAAGCGTCATCCTTGCTTCCATGCCCAGCGAGCGAACGACCTGGCCGTCGAACTCAACGACGCGACCTTTGGCTCCGGATGCCGAGTGTTGCGCAATCAGCGCCAAAATCATGTCCTTTGCCCCCACTCCGCTTGGTAGTAGGCCGTCGAACCGCACGCGCATGGACCCTGGCTTTTTCACGCGCAAGGTCTGGGTTGCCAAGGCATGCTCGGCGTCTGATGAGCCAATGCCCCAAGCCAAGGCACCCATTGCGCCTTGGGTGCAGGTGTGGCTGTCAGGGCACACAATCGTCGCTCCAGGCAGGGCAATGCCTTGCTCGGGCGACACCACATGCACGATGCCTTGGCGCGCGTCGCCAATGTCAAACAATTGGATGCCACTGCGCCGAGTTTGCTCGCGTGTCACGCGAATGAACGCCTCGCCGCCGGGCATGATGGTTTGATCATTCCGCCCGGGCAGGGTGTCGACGATGTGGTCAATCGTCGCGAAGGCTAAATTCGGGTTTTTGACTCGGTGGCTTGCTTGATCCAGCGATTGCAATGCGATGCCGCCAGTGCGCTCATGTAAAAAAACCCGGTCAATGTGAATCAAATCGGTGCCGTCAACGAGCGACGTGACCCGGTGTTGCTGCCACAGTTTTTCGAAAAGTGATTGACCCATTAGATCTGCGTCTTCACGCCCCCAGCGCTCACAAAACCCAGCGGCAAGCCCGCCAGCGGCGCGAGGCCATAGAGCGGCTCGTTTGGCAAGGCCTCCGTGAGGATGCTGCGCACCGCAAACAAAGCGTTGAGGTCAATGCCGGTTTTGAGGCCCATGGCTTCCAACATGAAAACCAGGTCTTCGGTGACGATGTTGCCACTCGCGCCCGGTGCGAATGGGCAGCCACCCAACCCACCGAGGGATGCGTCGACGGTCGTCAAACCCACTTCAATTGCGGACAAGGCGTTAGCCAACCCAAGTCCACGGGTGTTGTGCAAGTGAATGCCGGTGAGCTTGTTGCGCCCAACTGTTGTCCACACGGCCCGTGTCAACCGCTTGACTTGCGCTGGGTTGGCGTAGCCCGTGGTGTCAGAAAGCCCCACTTCGCTACAACCCGCGTCCATCAAATCGTGGGCCAGTTTGCACACCAAGTCTTGCGAGACAGGGCCTTCAAGCGTGCAGCCAAATGCAGTTGACAGTCCTCCCTCAAGTTGCGGGCGATCTGCCGCGGGCAGCGACCCGATCAGATCGGCGATTTGGCGCACTTCAACCAGCATTTGAGCATGGGTTCGGCGCACGTTTCGCAGGCTGTGCGTCTCGCTGACAGAAATCGGAATCGTGATCTTGTGCGCACCCAGTTCAATTGCCTGCTGTGCGCCTTTGAAATTGGGTACCAACACCGCTACGCAAAGCCCTGGTATCTGCCGCGCAAAACTGACGAGCTCATGGGTGTCAGCGAGTTGAGGCAGGACACGGGTCGGGACAAATGATCCCACCTCAATTTCGCGCACCCCCGCGCGCGCCTCTGCCGCGATCCATGCCTTTTTCGCTGCCGACGGCATGATGGTGCTGATGCTTTGCAGCCCGTCTCGCGGGCCGACTTCGCTGACCAAAATGTCAATGTCGCTTGAATTTACGGTCATGCGCTTTTGTTTGCAGTGGGTTGTTGTGCGGTGAATGCATCCAAAATTCGACTGGGGCTGGCTTGCCAAACGTCGCTGCTTTTCGCGATGTGATCCAAAACCCGCTCCAAGTGCTTGATTCGGTGCGGTTGCCCCATCACCCACGGGTGAAGAGACAAACTCAGCAACCTGCCCGCGCCACTCGTTTTGGCTTCTTCAAGCAAGTAGTCAAACGCATCAATCACCTGTTGCGCCCATGAGGCCTCACCGTGCAAGTTATCCATCACCACGAAGCGATCTTCAATTTCAGTGCACAACGGCAACGACCACATGTCGCCGAGTTGGGTATGAAATCGATAGGGCAACTCGTCATTGACCCAGTCGCACGAGTAGTCAATTCCACCTTCTTTCAGCAGCTCGGGTGTGTTGGGTGTTTGCAGTTTGCCTGGGCTGAGCCAACCGCGAATGCGTTGACCGGTCAGCGTTCGAAGCATGGCCAGCGAGCGCTCGATCAATTCGCGCTCAACCTCGAGCGGCATCGCCCCCGCGTGCGGTGTGTCCATTGACCACGAATGCCCAATGACCTCGTCGCCACGCTGGCAAATGGCATCTAGCAAAAAGGGGTATCGTGCGGCCAATTCGGCATTGATGGCGAAGCTGGGCTGGATGCCAAACGCATCAAAGGCCTTCAAGAATCGATAAATGCCAACGCGATTGCCGTAGTCACGCAAACTGAAGTGGCGCAGATCCGGGTACGGCATGGTCATCGCGCCGGGGAGTTTGAGTGGTGACCCTTTGGGGTTCAACGCAAAGTGCTCCAAACTCACATTCACCCACACGGCCAAAGGCTTCGAACCCGGCCAAGTCACGTTCGGGCGTGATTGCAGCATTGACCACTCGTAGCGGGTGTGGTCCATGCCGTAGCGCATGTTTGGGTAGTCGTCGGGGCTTGCAGTCCCAATTGCCGCGATTGTCATGATCGAGCCGCGACCACGTTGGTTTTTGCCACGATGTCGCTGATCGAGGCGTCAAAGTGATGCGTGAGGTAGTGAGCGGCAATTTCGCGCCCTGTCGTGATCCAAACATCTGCGTGCCCCGTGATGTAGGCCAGTGCGTCTTCAAATGCATTGAGGCGATGGGGGCAGCTCACTTGGTAGTTGTGGGTTGGGACGCACATCACGGTTCCCGAATCCGCACCTTCGCTGTACAGGCGGTCAAAGCTGTCCTTAATCATCTGACCATAGCGACGCGGTTCGATTTTGTTCACCGCGTAGGCGATGGTGTCATTGAGCTCCAACGAATAGGGCACCGATGCAAACCGTTGCCCGCCTCGAACTTTGAGCGGTGTGGGTTGGTCATCATGAAACAAATCGCAGCTGTATTGACCGCCCAGCTCGGCAAACAAATCGAGCGTGACTTCGCTGTGCGACAAAGCCGGTGCCAAATAGCCAACGGGTCGCCTCCCAGCATGCTGCTCAATCAAGTCCATCGACTGGGCAATCATGGCTCGCTCTTGCGCCTCGGCCATGCCGTAGGTGTAGCGGGTGTTGTAGATGCCGTGGCTGAAAAACTCCCATTCGCGCTCGCGGCACATCGCAATGATCTCGGGGTGGTGCACGCACATGGCCGCAGACAGCGAGATCGAGCCTTTGATGCCGTATTTGTCGAGCAAAGCCATCTGTCGCATGTGTCCAACGCGGTTGCCATAGTCTCGAATGGAATACCCGGGCACGGCAGGGTACGGGTGTGGCCAGGCGGCGCGGGCTGGATTCGCAGGCGGCGCGAGTTCATAGAACTCGATGTTGGGCGCTACCCAAAACGCAAGGCGGGCACCATTTGGCCAAGTGATTTTTGGGCGGTTTTGATACGGCCAATAGTCAAAGTAGCCCGGATCAGCTTTCATGGCGATGTATCGGCGTGGATCTGTGTGTCCAGCCACGCCAGCGACTCGGCCACGTTGACCACATCCGCATACTTGAGCATCAGATCGCTCAAATTTGCAAAATGGTAGGACTCGTGCTTGTCGGCGACGCACTGCTCTGGCACGATCGTGCGGTACCCGCGCGAGAGCGAATCGACCGCAGCAGCACGAACGCAGCCTGAGGTCGATCCGCCGGTGATGATCACGGTATCCACTTGATGCCAAATCAATAGGCTTTGCAGCGGAGTTTCAAAAAACGGCGAAGGCATGCGCTTGCAATAGATCAAATCTCGCGAACGATCGATCTCGCACCGCTCGTCAAACTCGCTTCGGCGGGAGCCATGTTTGATGTTTTGAAGTGAGTCCGGCGTATTCGTTCGGGTGCCCCAAACGCCGGCGTCTTCGGCAGAATCAGCATACGAGACATGCGTCCACACCACGGGCCAATGCAAACGCCTGAATCTCTGCGCCAAGGTATTGACGTGCTCAATTTGACGCGGATCGGTCTCGTACGCGGTTTTGAACTCATTGATTTTGGTGTACGCGCACTGAAAATCGATGTTGATCAATGCCGCCTTTGCGCCATACCCAAACCGCGCTCGCTGGGGGCTGGCTTTGATGTCAGCCCAAATTTGGCGTGCTGTTTTGTCGGAGGTTTCCACGGTTCAGACTCCCTTGTTGGGCATTAAATTTTCAGGCTCAGACGCTGAAGCAACGGACCGAACCCGTCGATGGCATCCGTGAAGCCATTCACGCGCAGAGCGTGCCAGTAAGTTGCCGTGTTGATCGCAATCACGGGCTTGCCCAAAAACACTTCTGCATACGGCGCCATGCGCGCCATGCTCAAGTTTGTGCCCACTTGCACGATGGCATCGATGTCGTCGCCGTCCAAGGTTTTCAACGCGTCGGCTATTTCTCGATCAGTGACCCGCGAGATATCTGTCCAGCTTTTGCAGCGCATCGGTAAGTCGCGAACCGTCTCGATGCCGTAGTCTGAGAAAAATTTGGCGACATGAAAGTTGGCCATGGGGTAGTAGGGTGATAGCACCGCAATTTTCTTGATGCCGCCGTATGCCTTCATCGCCTCGACGCACGAGTTTGAGCCCACGCTCACATCCAAGCCCGTGAAGTCTTTGATCCGGACGATGAGTTTTTCACAAGCGCTGGCCCCACCAATGAAGGTGATCGCCGACACACCCATGACCAAATAGTCGGGCTCGCATGTCATCGCGGTTTTGAGTGCGTCGTTCACCGCCGCTTCAATGATCTCAGCGCCGGCCATGAAGGCTTGGTCGCTGAGTGCCTTGGCGTTTTCGACATAGATGTCTCGGTACTGATTCGTCACACCGGCAGGTCGCATGGCCTCAAACTCGGGCTGAACGATCGTGTTGGTGCTCGGTCCAAACACGGCAAAAACCTTTCGCCAGCCCAATGCGTCGCGCATGTTTACTCCTTGTCAGTGGGTGCTCATTGGTACGCTGGGTCAACCATCGGACCGATTGAGCGCGACCGCACCGGTTGCAGCAGCACCGGCTCAAGCGTGCCGGGGTAGCCTGGTCCCCAATTTTGCGGCTTGCCGTGCATCTCAACGCGTGCTTCGTCCGTGTACCAGTCGATCAGTCGCCCATCGCAGCGCAATAGCCAGGTTGTGCCCTGTGGCCCCGACATGAAGTCGCCGTGGCGAACCAAGGCTGGCCGAAAGAAATACGTACCTGGCCACATCTTGCCGTAGTTGTACTCAAACGAGCCCTCCAAGCAGTAAGCCTCTTCGTAACAAGGGTGGTGCGCCAGCGGATGCTCAACCCAATCGGCCTTGGCTTTGATGAGCCGGGTATAGAAACCTGTGTCGGGGTCCTTGTAAAGCATCTTGATGTAGAGCCCCGGTACAGGGGTGCCGCCTGCCTCAAAGTTCATCGGGCTGCCATTCAACGGGTCCGTGATGTCGTACCAGCCCTGCTTGCTGGACTGCATCACCACCAACTCGCGGCCCGGTTTAGCCGCAGCGGTGTTGCCGTCGCCGGGGGTGAACCCCCAGTCGCCAAACTCGCGAAACAGCAAAACCTTGGTTCCGGCTTTGGCTTGCATGGCGGGCACACCAATACCCATCGGCGCAATCCAGTAGTCGCCCGTCACCAAGGTTTGGTCGCCCAATTGCACTTCACCAGACAGCAAATACCACTCGGTTTGCGCGGCATGTACCCCGCCTACTCGTGACCAATCGGTTGTGAACTCGACGCTAAGTGATGCTTCGCCCTTTTCTTCGCAATAGTTCAAATTGCGTTGGCGGGCCGAGCCAACCCCGTGCGGGAACTCGGCGACATGCCACAAAAGATCTTTCTCATCAATCAGTTCAACGTGTGGTCGCATGGGCTGGCCTTCGGGTGCTTTTAGAAATCGTCCAACGGCTCAATGCTAGCTGCCGTTCGGTCAATGTCGCATCACTATGCAACCCTTGTGCCAAGCCTCGGGTGGTGAATTTAATGGGACTTACGCAAAACCGCCCCAACCGCGTTACAGCCCCTAGCCGTGCTATTTGCACTGTCGTCGTCGTTGCGCCTTGCCGGGACAATTTTGTGTAGGTCCTATTTGAGTCGCAATTCGCCGCATTTGTTTCAATTGAGTGTTTCTCGGTGTGTTTCGTGAAATGTTTCATTGAAACGTTGTGCGCGTTGACGGCTGGCGAAAAAGCGTTTGTGACCCGCAAAGCCCAACAAGCGCCCTGCAAATCCAATCCCAAGGGGCGTTTTTGAGTGGCATGCGTTTTGCAACCGAAAGGGCAAGTCGACGGCTTTTTGCAACCCGATTTCGGGCGGGCCTTCGGTATGGCAACAGGACAAGCTCATGGATTTCAACGAACTCGCGTTTTTGCGCTGGCTCCACATTTTGGCCATGGTGTATTGGCTTGGCGGCGAGTGGGGGGTGTTCCAAACCTCATATAACGTCGTCAACTTCAAGCTGAGCTTGGACGAGCGCCGCCGCCACATGGAAACCGCCTACCGCATCGATATCTTGGCGCGCACCGGCATCATCATGCTGCTTCCGCTGGGTTTGCACATGGGTCATTTGTGGGGCATTCAGCCGTTGGGCGGGTACTGGCTGGTTGGGATGTGGATTTTTTATGCGTTTTGGCTGGCCCTGTGTTGGGGTGCGTACGCCAAACGCGAGACCGACACGGGTATTTTGCTCACCATGATTGACGAAAAAATCCGCTTCGTCGTGATTCCCTTGGTTTTGTTGGTCGCTATCAGCTCCCTATTGGGCTACGGTCCCTTGCTCGCCGAGCCGGGCCAGCGGTGGTATTCGTCCAAGATGATCTTGTTTGCGTTCACGCTCATGATCGGCTTGAAGCTGCGGTTCATCATGCGCGAGTGGACGGTCATGTTTCGTGTGCTGGCCCAAGGGCCCAACGCAGAGGTCGAGGCCACGCTAGAAAAGTCCATTCGTTTCGGTCGCCGCATTGCCTATGTGTATTGGGTGACGATTGCAACCGTGGCCTATCTGGGTGCCGTGAAGCCTTTTTGATCCCCGACCTGACCGAGCACACCCCGATGATTGACTCCAAAACCCCTGCGCCGTACCAAGCCTTGGCTTTGCAGGTTGCCTGCCACGCGGTCAACCGCTGCGACGGGCTTGAGCAAACCCGCCAGCGCATGATGGACAACATCGCGCGCGTGCACAGGCAGGTTCTGGGCAGCAAAGGCTTCATTGGCCCCGATCTCAAGCTGGTGGTCGCGCCTGAGTATTTTTTGACGAGCTACCCACTGGGCGAAACCTTGCCCAGTTGGGCCGCCAAAGCGGCCATAGCGCCCGACGGCCCCGAATACGCCCGCATGGGCGACATGTGCCGCGACGCCGGCATTTACTTCTCTGGCAATGCCTACGAGACCGATCCGCATTTTCCGGGCCTTTATTTTCAAACCAGTTTCATCATCGACGACAAGGGAAGCACGGTGCTGCGCTACCGGCGCTTGATTTCGATGTTTGCGCCCACGCCCCACGACCTGTGGGACCGGTATTTGCAAATCTATGGGTTAGACGGTGTTTTCCCGGTCGTCGACACGCCACTTGGGCGGCTGGCCTGTGTGGCGTCTGAGGAAATCTTGTACCCCGAAATCGCCCGCAGCTTGGCGTTGCGCGGCGCTGAGGTGCTGCTGCACTCCAGCAGCGAAACCTCCAGCCCACGCCTCACGCCCAAAGACATCGCCAAGCGCGCACGCGCTTATGAGAACTGCGCCTGGGTGATTTCTGCCAATTCAGCGGGGATTCGCGACAGCGACATGCCCGAGCACTCGGTCGACGGCATGTCCAAGATCGTCGACTACCTGGGAGAGGTGCGCGCCGAAGCCGGTGGCGGTGAGACCATGGTCGCCAACGCCTTGATCGACATCGCTGCCCAGCGCCGCTTGCGCTGCAAGCCCGGCATGGGCAATATCTTGTCTCGCCAGCGCTTAGAGCTGTTCGCATCGACCTACGCCGGTACCGTCTACCCGCCCAACAACATGCTCGATGTCGATGGACAGCCCACCGTGCCGGAACGCTCGCACTTCATGGGCACGCAGCGTCAAGCCATCGAGCTGCTGGTCGCCCGCGGAGTCATTGCCAATGGCTGATGCCCCGTCAGAACCAAGCCTGGCAATCCGCAACCCACGCACCGGACTCGTCGACCACGACATGCCGGTTTTCTCAGCCGACCAAGTCGCCGCTGTTGCAAGCCAACTGCGCCGCCAACAAGTTGCTTGGGCCGCAAGCGGCGCTGCGGCGCGGGCAGCCAGCTTGCTGCGCTTTGCCGATGCCATTGTTGCTGTGCGCAGCGAGTTGATCGATGCCATTGCACAAGACACCGGGCGCTACGCCGAGTCGGTAATGGAGGTTGACGGCACCGTTGGCGCCATCAAACGCTGGGCGGTTGACGCGACGGCCTTGCTCCGTGCTGCACCGGCCAGCCATGTTGCGCGAGCGTCCAGCATGCCCCACATTTCGGTCGAGCAACACGCCCGACCGTTTGCTTTGGTGGGCATCATCAGCCCTTGGAATTTCCCGCTATTGCTGTCGCTGATCGACGCCTACCCGGCCTTGATGGCGGGCTGCGCGGTCATGGTCAAGCCCTCAGAAGTCACGCCGCGTTTTGTTCCTGTCCTCGAACGCGCCCTAAATGCCGTGCCCGAGCTCACCCAAGTGCTCCAAATCGTCACTGGCGCTGGCGCCACCGGTGGCGCGTTAGTGGCCAGTGTTGACTTGATTTGCTTCACCGGCAGCGTCGCCACCGGTCGCAAAGTCGCCGTTCAAGCCGCGCAAGCGTTCATTGGAGCGCATTTGGAGCTTGGCGGCAAAGACGCCGCGGTCGTCTGCGCAAGTGCCGACATCGCCCGCACCGCACGGTCAATTTGTTGGGCATCCATGGTTAACGCCGGGCAAAGCTGCATGTCGTTGGAGCGCGCGTATGTCGAACAATCGATTTTTGAGCCCTTCGTTGCTGCCTTGGTGAAAGAAGTCGCGGCGCTCAAGCACTGCTGGCCCGACATTCGGGTGGGTCAAATCGGCCCTGTCATTTCGGTAGCCCAAGCGCAAATCATTGAGCGGCATTTGGTTGATGCCGTCGCCAAGGGGGCCAAAGTGCTCACCGGCGGCCAAATCAAAGTACTGGGCGGCGGCTTGTGGTGCGAACCCACGGTATTGACCCACACCACCGCTGACATGGCCATCGTGGCCGAAGAAACCTTTGCCCCAATCCTGCCTGTGATGGCATTTGAAGGCGAAGCCCAGGCCATCGAGCTCGCCAACAGCACGGAGTTCGGCCTCAGCGCCTGCGTTTTCTCGGGCGATATCGAACAAGCCAAGCGCATCGCGTCACAGCTTGAAGTCGGAGCCGTCTCCATCAACGATGCGTCGCTTACGGCATTGGTTCACGACGCGGCCAAACAATCATTCAAAAGCTCTGGCCTAGGCGGCTCGCGCATGGGCGCAGCCAGCCTGCAACGCTTTTATCGCCAGCAAGCGTATTTGGTTAGCAACGGCACCGATTCGCCGTGGTGGTTTCGCCGCAGCTAGCTCCTGGCGTTGACTGCAAACTGCTTTGCGGCTCGAAAACGGCTCACACGAGCGAATTTGACGAAATATTGGGGATTGATCACCGAATCTATTGGGTTCGATGCTATGAAAATTGAGTAGATCTCAACCCATCGATCGCCGGTTTGAGTGCTTTTTCTGAACTTGGACTTTCGAGAGTTCGGCATGCATTGGCTGCGCGTGGGTTCGCTGCGATATCGACGCCTGCTTCAGGCCCTATCCAACGCCGATCACCAGCACCTATCTCGATTCGCGAAGTGCCTTCAGGGCTTTTTGGGCGTTGCTAGAGAAGTCTTGAATGAAGGTCAGTTCGGTGTCGCTGAGGTTTCCCATCATGGCGGTGACGACTTGCGCTTGCAGTGCAAACGCGCGGTGAGCGAGTTGGCGGCCCGGGGGGGTCAGGGTGATTTCTTTGCTGCGTTTGTCGGCTTGGCTGTCTGATCGGTCGATCCAGCCCAGTTCAACCATCTCGGTGAGCACGGCGCTCATGTGGCTTTTGGTGACGAAGCTCTTTTGGGCCAGTTGCTGTTGGGTGAGTGACTCACTGCGCAGCAGGTTCATCAACACGTCATGCTGAGCCAGCTTGAGACCGACGGTTTTAACGCGCTCGCTCAAGGTCTCAGCGCAGGCTTGGTAGGTGCAAACCACGTCGATCCACGCGGCTATGCCATGAACCAATCGCGGTGAGAGGCTGGACGCTTGGGCGGTCGGGTTTGGGGGTGACTTCATGGTGAGAACAAAGCAGCTTGATGAATATGGTTCGTTAATGGACTATAATTAGTGCACTAACGAACTAATTATAGGTTAGTAGGACTTACGCAAAATCGTTCCAGCAAGGCGCAGCGACGACGACAGTGCGGATAGCACGGCTAGGAGCTGCAACGCCGCTGGGGAAGTTTTGCGTAAGTCCTATAGGTGTTTAGATGTTGGAGATGCTCAACCCATCGGGTGGCGATGTATTTCCGTTTGCGGCGCAGGTGTACCGGGTGCGCAAGCAACTCAATGCCGTGATGAAGGTCGACAAAAAACGTGCTCGCCGCCAGTCTGCGCCCTGTTTTCGCACTTCAAGAGCCGAAAACCGCGACCTGTCGCAACGGGCTTGGCTTTCAACGGCGGTTTTTCGATACTTGCGTCCATGGTGATTCACTTCACCGCCTCAAACCCGCAAGCCGATAAGGACTTCAACATGTTCACCACCGCAAAAACCGCCGCCGCAGTCGTCACCCTTGTCGCCATTGCCCACTTTGCCGCATTTGGCAGCGCAGCAAGCGCCCTGCAAGTCGCGGCTGACCGCGCAGTGATGCCCATCGTCAAGGCCGAGCCGATCATCGTTCGCGTCATCCAAGTCGTGCACGCCGAACGCATCGAGGTGCGGGCCAGCCGCGCAGCTTGATGCGACCAGATACTCCTAAAAGCGCAGCAACAAATCCAATGAATCCGCAGACCAGGAGTCGATTTGTCATCAAAAATGCCGGTTTGGCCGCGTTGATGGGTGCTGCGGCCCTCATGGGCGCTGGCGCAGCGCTCGCGACCGACCGCCCCGAGCCGAAAAGCAGTGCGACCGTGCCAGCTGACCCCCTGTTTGACACCGTCTCCAAGCTCGACACCGCCGTTTTCAACGCGTTTAACCGCTGTGCTGACCCGGCGCAGTTGCGAGCGCATGCGGACTATTTCGATGTTGGCGTTGAGTTTTATCACGACACCGGCGGCGTCACGTGGTCGCGCGAGGCGATGCTTGTCAACACCGCCAAACATGTGTGCGGCAAATTTCGCCGCGAGCTGGTGCCCGACTCGCTCAAGGTCTACCCAATCAAAGGGTTTGGCGCAATTGCGCAGGGCGCGCACCGGTTTTGCTCAAACGCCGGCAAGCAGTGCGAAGGCATTGCAGACTTCGCCATTGTGTGGCGCGAGCAAGGTGGGCAATGGCAAATCACCCGCGTGTTGAGCTTTGGACATCGAGCGAACCCGTGACCGAATTCGCCGCTCGGCAATCAACTATCAAATAGATAGCAACAAACTCAATGAATCCGGTGACCAAGGCCGAATTTCATCAAAAAACAGCTCAGACCGCGGTGTTTGGCATGCCCACAGCGCGGTAGGTTGTGGCGTTGTCGTTCAGCCAGTCTTTTGACAGCTGGCCGTCTTGGTGTTCGGGGTGGAAATCGGCCTTGAAGAAGGCGAGCCAAGGTTTGAATGTGTGGCGAACGATGCCGGTTTTGCCAAAAAAGAAGCTGCCCGCGCTTTTCCAGGTGCTCCAGCGCCAGAGTTGGTTCTCGGCGCTCAAGTTGGTGACGGTTTGGCGCAGGGCGTCGGTCATCAAGAAAAACGTGGCCGTGAACATCCAGCGGCGACGCCACTTGAGGCTGCCGCCGGTGGCCGCGTAGAGGTCAAACGCCACCGAGCGGTGCTCGCACTCTTCGGCGGCGTGCCAGCTCCAAAGTGTTTGCAGGCGCGGCTCGGCTCGTGCCAGCATGGCGGGGTGCGCCAGCATGTGCTGCGCCAGCATGGCAGTGAAATGCTCGTTGGCGACTGTGATGGCCAGCGCGTGGCGAAAGTTGGCACCCTCCAGCAGCTTCATGCGGTCGTTGATGCGAGCTTCCCAATGGTTAACCAAGCCTTGGTTGGCGAGCTGCGTGTTGAAGAGCGCGTGAATGCGGCGATGCGTGGCCTCTTGCCCAACGAATCCTTTGACTTCGTCGTCAAAACGGGCTTGGGTTGCGATGTCTGTCTCGGGCTTGAGTTGCGCATGAGCGCCGCGCACGGAGTCCATGAAAAACTGTTCACCCCGTGGAAAGCTCATCGACAGCGCATTGAAATACGCGGTGGTGAACGCATCACCGGCCCAGTTGCGCTCGAATGGCGCGTCAAGGTCGACAAGCAAGCGGCGGATGGTGAGTTCAGACATGGGAAGTATATTTTGGTTTGGTTTGGTTTGGGTTGGGCTGGTACGGTTGCGTACCATTCAGCTTATTATTGCGCCTTGGTTTGGTACTGTCAAGTACCGCTCGGACTTTCTTTTGCTACCATTCGCGAATGCCCACCACCGACCCAAGCCCAGCCGATTCGCATCGCCTTCGTTTGCTTGACGCGCTGGCCGGATGCGTTGACGAGCACGGTTATGCCGCGACCACGATCGCCGATGTGGCGGGTGCGGCGCGGGTATCGAAGCGCACGTTTTATGAGCACTTTGCTGACAAAGCGCAGTGTTTGATCGCGTTGCATGACTCCGCCACCGCACAATTGTTGCGGGTTTTGGCGCGCGAAGTGGGCGCCAGCAAAGAGCCAAAAAACCAGGTTCGCCGGGGTTTGGCCGCTTATTTCGCTGGGTTGTCAATGCGCCCAGTGCTGCTGCGCACCTTGTTCATTGAAATGCCAGGTTTGGGCACGGCGGGGCTTGAGGCGCGTCGACGCGCCACGCAGGCACTTGAATCCTTCATCACCCAGGCAGTGGGTGGCCCCAGCGCGCTGCCTGCGCAACTGGCCACTTTGGTGGTGGGCGGCATTCACGAGCTGATTTTGCAGGCCATTGAAAACGGCCAAGCCCACAACCTCGCACCCTTGGTTGAGCCATGTGCTCAGTTGATTGAGCGCGTGGTGGATTGGCCCAGCGCTGAGCCGGCAAACGATCTCAAGCCGGGGTGAGCAAGCCCTTTTTGCGCAACATGGCGTTCACGTCGGGGTTGCGACCGCGAAACGCGCGGTAGGCTGCACCGGGCTCAACCGAATTGCCCGCGCTGTAAATGTGCTTGAGCAAAGCCTTGGCGCTTGCCGCGTCAAACACATCGTTGGCCTCGGTGAACGCGCCAAACGCGTCGGCGTCCAGCGTCTCGGCCCACAAGTACACGTAATACTGGCTGGCGTAACCGTCGCCGCTGAACAAATGCCCAAAATGCGGCAAATGGTGGCGCATCCGGATGCTGTTGGGCATGCCAATGGCGGCCAACGCATCGGCCTGAAACTGCGCCAAATCCAAACTGCCCGCGTCGGCCCGCTGGTGCAAGGCCAGGTCGACCAAAGCGGACGAGGTGTACTCGACCGCTTCAAAACCTTGGTTAAACCGCCGCGCCGCGTGAATTTTGGCCATCAACTCGGCTGGCAGTTCGGCCCCGGTGTCCACGTGGCGGGCATGTTTGGCCAGCACCTCGGGTGTGAACGCCCAGTGCTCAAACAACTGGCTGGGCAACTCGACAAAATCGCGCAGCACGCTGGTTCCCGCGAGCCTTTGATACCGCACCTGACTCAACAGGCCATGCAAGCCATGCCCGAACTCATGAAACAACGTTCGCACGTCGTCGGCGCTCAAAAGCGTCGCTTGGCCGCTTGGCGCTTGGGCAAAATTGTTGTTGTTGACGATGATGGGCAGCACCTTGGTTGCGCCACCGCGTTGGCTGCGGTAGTCGCTCATCCAGGCACCGCCACGCTTGGTTTGACGCGAGAAATTGTCGGCCAAGAACGTGCCCACAGCCTCGCCGGTCGCGGTGTGCACCACATCGTAGGCCGCCACGTCGGCTTGATAGGCCTCATGAATGGGGTTGGCTCGAAACTCGATGCCAAACAAGCGCCCTGCCACGTCAAACATGGCCTGGGTCATTCGGTCTAGGCTGAAGTACGGCTTGACCTGTGCGTCGTCCAGCGCAAACCGGGCGACGCGCACTTTTTCGGCGTAGTAGCGCCAGTCCCATGGTGCGATGTCGGATGCATCCGCCCCCAAGCTAGCGGCCATACCCTTCAAGGCTTCGCACTCGCGCGCGGCCAAGGCTTTGGCGGGCGTCCAGACCTTTTGCAGCAACTCGTGCACGGCCTCAGCAGTCTGGGCCATGGTGTCGGCCAGTTGGTAGATGCTGAAGTTCGCGACGCCATGCAAGGCCGCCAGCTCTTGGCGCAGGGCCATGATTTGCTGGCAAATCGGCCAGTTGTTGTGCGCGCCGGCATTGCCGCCGCGGTTCACCCACGCGGTGTAGGCATGTTCGCGCAAGTCGCGTCGCGAGCTGAACGTGAGAAATGGCACAACCAATGAGCGGCTCAGTGTGATGACCCCCAAGGCCGAGACGCCGCGCTGCTTGGCCGCACTGGTGGCCCCCTCGCGCACGAACTCGGGCAAGCCAGCCAAATCGGCCTCGCTCGTCAGCGCCAGTGTCCAAGCCGACTCATCGGCCAGCACGTTTTGGCTGAATTCGGTGTACAGCGCCGCCAAGCGTTCCACAATTTGTCCATAGCGTTGCTTTTGAGCGCCCACCAGCTTGGCGCCGGCGCGCGTGAAGTCCAGGTGCACCCGCTCCAGCAAGCGAAGCGACTCGGCATCAAGCCCCAAATCGGCGCGCTTGTTAAAAAGTGCGTCAACGCGACCAAAAAGCGCGTCGTTCAGGTAAATCCGCGAATCGTGAGCGGCCAGCTTGGGCGACCATTCGCGCTCAACGGCCTGCAATTCGGGCGAGGTCTCACTCAAGGTGAGGTTGGAGAACATGCGGCTCACCAAGCCCAAATGCTCGCCGGCTAAGTCCATCGCCTCAACGGTGTTGGCAAAGCTCGGCGGCTCGACGTTGAGGGCAATCGCATCAATCTCAGCCAAATGCGAGGCCGTGCTGGCCTCGAGCGCAGGGCCGAAATGCTCGCTGCGCGTGGTGACAAATGGCGGAAACCCGCCGGTGTAGGTCATCAGGGGGTTGATTGTTGGCATCATGGGTTGTCCAAGCTGTGTTTACGGTAGTGGCTTTTCAGCCGCTGACTTCAGTGCGAATTCTGCGCGCAAAGCCTTGAGTTTGGCACGAGGGTCTTCTTTTGCCGTGGTCACGTCAAGTGCCATCTCGGCAATGAATCGGCTGGGCGAGGCCGCGACCAGCTCGCGCCCTTTTTTGCGGCGTTTCATGTGGCTGACCATGAGCGTGCGCTGCGCGCGGGTGATGCCCACATACATCAAGCGGCGCTCTTCGGCGATTCGGTCCGCCAACTCGGCCGGGCTCAATCCGTCAGAGTCAGACTCGCGCGAAAACGGCAGTGAGCCTTCGACGCACCCCGCCAAAATCACATGTGGCCACTCCAAACCCTTGGCCGCGTGCAGTGTCGACAGCGTCACCACGTCTTGGTCTTTCTCCCGGTCGCTGATGGTGGACAGCAGCGACACCGTTTGCGCCACCTCCAGCACGGTTTTCTTGACATCGGCGATCTCATCAATGCCCGACTCGTCACCGGTGCCGCCGCAGCGCTTGCTCATCCACTCCACGAACTCCAGCACATGGGTCCAGCGGGTGGCAGCAGCTTTGGCGACTTCTTCGCTGTCATACAAATATTTCTCAAAGTCGATCTCTTTGAGCCAGTCTAAAAAAAAGCGCTGCGCGTCAACGCTTCCCGAGGTGCGGCGGGCCCGGTACTCCAGCTCGTTAACGTAGCGGCCAAACTCATGCAGCGACCCCAGCGCACGCGCACTCAGCGCACTCTCGAGCGACGGCGAAAACAGTGCCGCAAACAGGCTCAGCTTCATCTTCGAGGCGAATTCACCGAGTTGCTGCAAGGTTTGGGTGCCGATGCCGCGCTTGGGCGTGGTGACGGCGCGCAAAAACGCCGGGTCGTCGTCGTTGTTGGTCAAGAGCCGCGTCCACGCGCACAGGTCTTTGATCTCAGCGCGGTCAAAAAAGCTCTGCCCGCCCGATACCTTGTACGGAATACTGGCCTTGCGAAACGCCTGCTCCAGCACGCGGGCTTGGTGGTTGGCGCGGTACAACACGCAAAAATGCCGCCACTCAGTCTTGGACTGAACGGTGGTGCCAGCTTGCGCCCGAATCGACTGAATCCGCGCCACGCAGCGCTCAGCCTCGTGCTCTTCATGATCGGCGTCCGACACCCGCACCGGCTCACCGTCGCCAAGCGCACTCCACAAATTTTTCTCAAACAACTTCGGGTTGGCGCGAATCACGTTGTTCGCCGCCTTCAAAATCAAGTTGGTGCTTCGGTAGTTTTGCTCCAACTTGATCACCCGAAGCGCTGGAAAATCCAGCGGCAGTTTCTTCAAATTGTCCAGCGTAGCGCCGCGCCAGCCATAAATCGACTGGTCGTCGTCACCCACCGCCGTGAAGTTGCCGCTATCTGGTCGGCCGTGACCCACCAAAATTTTCAGCAGCTCGTACTGCGTGGCGTTGGTGTCTTGGTATTCATCGACGAGAACGTGGCCCATGCGGTCGCGCCAGCGGCTGCGCGCCACGTCTGAGGTTTGCAACAGCTTGAGCGGCAAGCCAATCAAGTCATCAAAGTCCACGGCCTGAAAAGCAGTCAGCTGCGCCTCGTAGCGGGCCATGATCTGCGCCGTGATGCGCTCGTTGTCGCTGGTGGCCTGCGCCAACGCAGCGGCTGCATTCAGGCCTTCGTTTTTCCAGCGGCTGATGTCCCACTGCCAGCTTCGAGCGGCCTTGTTGTCGGTGCTCGCTCCAGCTTCTTTGAGCATGCTCAACACGTCGTCGCTGTCCAAAATGGAGAACTGCGGCTTCAAGCCCACAGCTTCGCCGTCTTCGCGCAGCATGCGCA
Source organism: Comamonadaceae bacterium (assembly GCA_031421855.1). Lineage (GTDB taxonomy): Bacteria > Pseudomonadota > Gammaproteobacteria > Burkholderiales > Burkholderiaceae_C > JAAFHN01. The sequence goes on along the minus strand of JANOPN010000071.1, from coordinate 58,743 downwards.
CCCCCAGCGCATGAAAGGTGCAAATCAAGGTCGCCTTGGCCTTTCGCCCCACCAGTTTGGTTGCACGCTCGCGCATTTCGGCAGCCGCCTTGTTGGTGAAGGTGATGGCGGCAATGCGCTCTGGCGCCATGCCCACCTCGATCAAGCGGGCAATCTTTTGCGTGATGACGCGGGTCTTGCCCGAGCCAGCCCCGGCCAACACCAAACACGGTCCAATCAACAAATTCACCGCTTCTAACTGGGCGGGGTTCAGGGTGTCAGCATCCATCAGGGGTGTTTTTCTGCTCGTGGTCAGGCATTTGAAGGGGGCAATCATAGAGTGCCCCGACAATGCCGATGTGCTTGCCGTCTTACTCGTCACTTTTCCGTTTTTTGCCTTGGTTTTGGCTGGTTTCATCGCGGCCCGGCGTGGCCTGCTCGCGCTTGACGCCATCGGGGGGCTCAACAGTTTCGTGTTGTATTTCGCTTTGCCATGCATGCTGTTTCGCTTTGGTGCGAGTACGCCAATCACCAAACTACTCGATGGTCCGTTGGTGCTCACTTACGTGCTGTGCCAAGCGGTGCTTCTCGCCTTCGTTTTGGCCATCTCATTTAATGAGCGCATTCGCTGGAACGACGCCTCGTTTGGCGCGTTGGTCACCATCTTTCCCAACACCGGCTTCATGGGCGTGCCCTTGCTGGTCGCCTTGCTTGGCCCCAAGGCGGCCGGCCCCGTCATCGTCACCATCACCATTGATTTGGTCGTCACCAGTTCGGTTTGCATTGCCTTGAGTCGGCTCGACACACCCGGCGGCGCTGCTGTGGCCCTCAAAAACGCCTTCAAGGGCATGGCATCCAACCCCATGCCTTGGTCAATCGCCGCGGGTGCGCTGGCCTCTAGCCTAAGCATCGAGCTGCCCGCGCCCATGGCCCGCACCATCGGCCTGCTCGCCGACGCCGCCAGCCCCGTGGCGCTATTCACCATCGGTGCGGTGCTCGCCCGCTCGCAAATGATGGCTGCAAAAGACAGCACCTTGCACATTCCGCTGGCCGACTATTTGCCGCTGGCTGCGATCAAACTCTTTGTCCACCCGCTGCTCGTCCTCTTGGTCGGCGTCACGCTACGCCAAGTCGGTGTGCCCTTAGACAGCTTTTCGCTCACCGTCGCCGTCTTGGTTGCAGCCCTGCCCAGCGCCAGCAACGTCAGCCTGCTGACCGAACGCTTCGGCGCCAACACCGGCCGAGTGGCCCGAATCATCCTCGTCAGCACGGCTTTCGCGTTCTTGAGCTTCTCGGGGGCTGTCGCAGTACTTGTTTAGCCATTTTTGATGGCTTTTAGGCGTCTGGTCTCCGAATCTATTGGGTTTGTTGCTATTATTTTTGCGAGTGTCATGAGTTATATCGAAAACTGCGAAACGTCCCAGATATTTCGCTGCTCGAGCTGACCCTTCCAGCGTACGATCTGGGTGACATCCGGGACATCTCCTGACGCGAAGGCTCTGTAAATGAAAAACCAACTGATTACGACGCTTTGGATTGTGCTTTTGACAATTTGCTTGATCGCTTTCCCGGATGCAGCGCATGCCAGGAAGAATGCACACGGTGCTCAGGGCACCGGCAACTACAAAGGAAAAAAGGATCGACACGAAAAAGCGGGACCCGAAAACGAGAAGAAAAAAAATACGGCTAAGTGGGTCCGGTTGAAAAAGCAACGGGCCAAGTAACGACATCGGAAAATGATGGTTTTGACCCTTTAATCGCGGTGCGCGGGAAGCGATTGTTGGTTGCGATGTTTCTCAAAGCGTCAGAGCCCGTGCTGAACTTGAAATGATGACCTAGCTCAAAGTGCGAGTCGCTGACAGGTCACCTCGTAGGGACTCGTGCGCACCTTGGACGTAACGTTGCTCTGAGTGGCCGACCCCGAGCACCGTGGCCGGTTGCGAACTGGGCTTAAAGTACGGAAGGGGGCTTGCGTCCAGCGTCAACAGCTGGCCGGTCGTCGATCAGCAAAAAATCAAAATGTGTAGCAACAAATCCAATAAATCTGGAGACCGAAAGGTGATTTTCGTCAAATACGCTTCCACAACGTGTGATTTCGGCTACTGCACCCGCTTGAAGTTGGTGTATCCGTCGGGTGAGGCCAAGGTGTCAAGTTTGTAGATGCGGGCGCTTTGGGGTGGGAGCTTCACCACCGCGATCATGGTGTGGTACGAGGCGGGTGCTTCGCCAAGTTGGTCAATGAGCTTGGCGCCGTCCATCCATTTGGAGTTAGGAATCATCACGGTGGTGGTGACTTCTTTGAGGCTGGGGTTGACCAAGACCAAGACGCTGTCGGCGATTCGGTCGGTGTAGCGCTCAAACGCGATGACGTCGCCGCTGGCATCAACCGGGCGGTAGTTGCCAACGCGCAAGGCGCGGTTTTTGGCGTGCATGGCGATCAACGATTTTGTCCATGCCAGTTCCGGGTGCTTGGCCTCGACGCGGTCCCAGGCCATCGGGCCACGTTGCTCGGGGTCGTCGCCACCGGTCATGCCAACTTCTGTGCCGTAGTACAGGTTTGGAGAGCCGGGCAGAGTGAACTGCAGCACTTGGGCCAATCGGCGGGCTTTGATGTCGGGCACCGTTGTGGCAAGGCGAAAGGTATCGTGGTTGTCGAGATACAACCAGCTTTTCAAAATGTGCTCGTAGTCAGCATCCCCGATGACGCGGTTGAGCATGCGCGAAAAGGTTGGGGTGTCGAGCTGATGGTTCAGCATGCGAATCGTCAAGTTGCGTAGGCCAAAGTGAAGGACGCCATCGACTGGGCCAAGCCAATCTTTGGGGAAATTTGGAATTTCGCCAATGACGAGTGATCCGGGCTTCTCAGCGTGTGCGGCGCGGGTGATTTCACCTAAGTATTTGAAGCCGACATCAAAGGCAACGTCCAATCGCCAGCCGTCGATTCCGTCGCGCAAGTAGCTTCGCACGACTGAGTCGGGCGCGCTGTACACATGGGCTTGAACGGCAGGGTTCTCCAAATTGAGCTCGGGTAAATTTTCCGCGTTGACCCAAGCCCGAGCGCCGCCTTTGAATGATTTGTCGAAAACGAACCAATCGCGGTATGGGCTTTTTGGGTTGCTTTCGGCGTCTTTGAACTTGACTGAGTTGCGACCCATGTGGTTGAACGACTTGTCGAGCACCAGTTTCATGTTGCGGCGCTTGAGCTCAGCGGCGAGCTTTTTCACGTCGTCGCGGCTGCCAAATTCGGGTGAAATGACGTTGTAATCAAGCGAGTCGTATTTGTGGTTGGTGTAGCCCAAATTGATTGGGTTGAGGTAGAGCACGTTAGCGCCCAAGCTTTGAACGTAGTCGAGCTTGCTGGTCGTGCTGGCGAGATCACCGCCCCAAAAATCGATTTCGTGGCTCCAAACCTTGACCGATTCGACATAGGTGCCGCGAGCGGGTTGCTCGCTCCACGGGCGCAGCTTTTTGGGTGCGGGGTACAGGCTGCGTTTGGCTTCTAAGTTGGCCGAAGGTGCAAACCGGTCGACCAGCACCTGATAAACGACCGCGCCATTGCGCCAATCTTTCTCGCGGGCCTCAAACACGCCGCTCAATGCGCGGTCGGATGCGTTGGCATGGTTTTGTGCGGTGGTCGGTGTGGTCATGAGTTTGGATGTTTGTGCAGCCGTGCAAGGTGTCCAAGCAGCAAAGCCCAGGCTGACGACCATGCCGAGCGCATTCGAAACAAGTGATTTTTTCATGATTGAGTTGGAGTTAGCCCTTGACGCCGCCCGCCGTCAACCCAGCGACGATCCAGCGTTGAGCGAGTAAAAACACGGCAGTGATGGGCATGCCTGACAACACGGCTGCGGCTGCAAAGTCGCCCCAAAGGTACTTTTGCTCGTACAAATAGAACTTGGAGCCGACCGCCAGCGTGAGGTTGGCCTCTTCGCGAAGCAAGATTGACGCAATGGGGTATTCGATGATTGTGCCAATGAAGGCCAAAACGAAGGTCACGACCAAGATGGGTACCGCCATCGGCAACAAGACCCGTGAGAAGGTTTGCCAGTGGGTGGCGCCGTCGATCTTGGCTGACTCTTCCATTTCGACGGGGATGGTGTCAAAGTAGCCTTTGATGGTCCAAATGTGCATGGCTGTACCGCCCAAGTACGCCAAGATCAGGCCGCCATGGGTTTCGATGCCCAGCCAGGGGACCCATCGGCCAATCGACTCAAAAATGGCATAAAGGGCCACCAAGGTCAGCGCCGCTGGGAACATTTGCAACAACAGCATGCTGTTCAAAATGCCGTCTTTGAAGCGAAACTTGAGCCGCGCGAAGGCGTAGGCCGCGGTTGTGGACAGCAACACGATCAGTGCAGACGATATCGCAGCAATTTTGATCGAGTTCCAAAGCCACAACAGCACTGGAAACGGCGGCAACACCGTATTCCCACGCGCGTCAACGTGCGAAAACCCAAGCGCGAGCTTCCAGTGCTCGAAGCTAATTTGTTCTGGTATCAATGAGCCAGTTGAAAAGTTGCCTGGCCGAAACGAGATCGACAAGATCGCCAGTAGTGGAAAAATCATCAATGAGATCAGCGTGATCAAAAATGTGTGCGCAGCGATGAGCCGCCAGCGCTGCTGCTTACCGACAACAATGGCCATGGTGCTGTCCTTATGCCTTTTTGGCTTTGTTGAGTTTGAGTTGGGCAAGGGCCATCATGGCAACCATGGCGAAGATCAGAGTCGATATGGAAGCCGCCAGGCCAAAGTCTGCGCCCGCGTCTTTGAAGGCGATGCGATAGGTGTATGACACCAAGATGTCGGTCGTGCCTGCGGGTACCGTCGTGTTCAGAAAGTCGGGTCTGCCATCGGTCAATAGAGCGACCAAGACAAAATTATTGAAATTGAACGCAAACGCTGAGATCAACAGCGGAGTCAGCGGGCCAATGATTTGCGGCGCCGTGATGCGTGTGAAATTGGTCCAAGGGCCAGCGCCAGACAAGGCCGACGCTTCATACAAATCACCGGAAATGCTTTGCAGTAGGCCACTGCACAGAACCATGAAGTACGCATAGCCTAGCCACACGTTGACGATGAGCAGCATCACTTTGGCCAAGATTGGGTCTGCAAACCACGAGGGTTTGATCCCAAAGAGCGAGTTCAAAATCATGTTGATCTCGCCAAAATTTTGGTTAAACAAGCCTTTGAAGACCAAAATCGAGATGAACCCCGGTACTGCGTAAGGCAAAAACAAGAACGTGCGGTAGACGCCGCGGCCTTTGAGTGCCTCCCAATTGAGCAAGACTGCCAAACTCATGCCTAGCGCACACGACAGCCCAACGGATAAGGCTGCGAAGGCAACCGTCCACAAGAAGATCGAGAAAAACGGCCCCCGAATAGCGCCATCGGTGACGATTTTGAGGTAGTTCTTCAAACCAACCGAGACCGTAAAGCCGGGTTGCAGGCGATTTTGTTGTGCGTCTTCAAAAAAGCCGCTGATGGGGTTGGGGCGGTAGCTGCGAGCGTCGATTGCCGAGACGAGCGAGCCGTCGGGTTGAGGCTTCCAAACGGGTGTAAGCACGGCGAATTCGCGAAGCCCTGAATAGCTGAGCAGCGAGCCATCAGGCAGCGCAATCGACAGCGGTGCGAGTGAAGTGCGCAAATCCACCAAATCTCGCAGCGGTACGCTGGCGCCAAGATCGGCCTCGGACCCAGTGAATGCTTTGGCTTGGGTGGTTTGAGACGTGGCGTTCGGGCTCAAGAGCGGGGTTACAAATGACGCTGGTCTCGGTGTGTCGGTCTCGCTCTCGGGTCTGAGGGCGATGCGAATTTGCTCGTTTGAGCGATGCACACTGAACTCGTAGGTTTTGGCCTCATCACGAAGGCGCTGGTCGACTAAGTAAGCAGTTGCGCGCTCGGCGCTCAGCAAATTGCTGGCGGAGAAGTTCGTCGTGCTCAAGCGCAGCGTCAACAGCAACGGAAACAAAACGAACACGCCCATTGCAGCCAAGCCGGGGAACAAATAGCGCGCGGCTTTGGTTTGCGCTGATAGATAAATATAGAGCGCAATGCACAGCAACAGCAGCATGCTCAACGCCCAAAGCGGCTCGCCAAGCGCATGCATGCGCACAACCAACCACAGACCGGCCAGTGCGCTTAACGCACCGATGGGCCATTTGAGTGAAAAGCCGCGTTTGAGTGAAGAAGTGGGTGAGTTCATTGGCAACCTCACCGCGACAGCATGCGTTGAGCAGCCGAGTCGAGCGCGGCTTGTGGCGACTGGCGGCCGTTGGTCACGGCTTCAAGGGCTGCGTCGAGAGCGGGCCAAAACCGACCGACTTCCGGGATGTTTGGAATTGGGCTGCCCCGGCGTGCGTTGTCCATGGTGGCGGCGATGTTGGGGTTATTGGAGAGCTCCGCAAAAAACGCCTTGTTGGCGGGCGTGCCCAGCGGCACGTCGGCGTTGATGGTCTTCAGGCCGTCAAGCTTGAGGACATGGTTTTCTAAAAACTCTCGAGCCAAGTCGCGCTGCTTGCTTGCGGCAGAGACCATGCAGCCGACAACACCCACAAAGGGCTTGCCCGGCTCGCCGCTGATGGCTGGAATCGGTGCCACGCCAAAGTCGATGCCGGTTTTGGTCAAGTTGTCCCAGGCCCATGGCCCCGTAACCATCATCGCGATTTGGCCTCGATTGAACGCACCTTCCATTTCATCGTAGCGTGCGCCCTTGGGCATGTGGCCGTCTTTGATCAATCGCGCAAGCAGCGTCACGGCGTTGACTGCGCCGGGCGTATTGACCCCCACGTTTTTGGTGTCAAAGTTGCCTTTGGAATCCATTTTGAACACATAAGCGCCCTCTGAAGCCAGCAGTGGCCAGGTGAAGAACGATTTGTTGTAGTCCCACAGCATGGCCTTTTTGCCTTGCGCCGCGAGGGTTTTGTCCAGCGCGATGACTTCATCGAAGGTTTTCGGCGGCGTGCTGATGATTTTTTTGTTGTAAATCAAACCGATTGATTCGATTGCTAAGGGATAGCCCCAAAGCTGACCGTTGTAGGTGAAGGCACGCCAGGCAGAGTCTTCGATTTGAGACTTGACGCGGGCGTTGGGTTGGATCGGCACCAACAAACCCGCTTTGGCCCATTCGCCAACGCGGTCGTGCGCCCAACAAAAGACATCAGGGCCGCGCCCGGCACCGGCCGCTTGCTGGAATTTGTCGGTCGCCGACTCGGGGTGCTCGACCACCACCTTCACGCCGCTTGCTTGTGTGAACTTGTCGCCCACGCGCTGCAGTCCGTTGAATCCCTTATCGCCGTTGATCCAAACCGACAGCACCGGATGAGCGGTGGAGTTTTGGGCTTGTGTGCGGGTCCCCGCACCCATGAGCGCGATGGCGGCCACGCCAATGGCCACCGCCCGGTTCAAGTGGGCGCTCATGGCTGGGCGCAAGTCGCGGTGCGCGAGAGTGCCTTGCCCGACGCTTCAAAAAGATAGGTGGCATTGCTTGGGACGTGCAGTGCCAAAGCTTGGCCGCGTTGAGGCCGCACCCTTCCGTCAAGCGTGACCGAAAGCGGTTTGTCTGAGCCAGTCAGGTTGCAATACGCCTGCGTGCTGCTGCCCAAGGTCTCAACAAACTGCATCTGGCATGCCAGTAAATTAGATGCTTCGCTCAGAGCAACCGACAAATGTTCGGGGCGTATGCCCAAAACGAGCCCTACATTGGCCGCATGGCCGTGTGTGCTGACATCGCAGCGAATGATGCTGCCGTCGACTAGGCGAACTTCGCTTTGCTCGGTGCCCGGTGTGACCAGTTTGACATCCAAGAAGTTCATCTGTGGCGAACCAATAAAGCCAGCGACAAATTGGTTGATCGGGTGCTCGTAGAGCTCGATCGGCGAGCCCACTTGCTCAATTCGACCAGCGGACAGCACGACGATTCGGTCTGCCAACGTCATGGCCTCAACTTGGTCGTGTGTCACGTAAATCATGGTCGACTTGAGGTCTTCATGCAGCTTGGCGAACTCGTAACGCATCTTCACGCGCAGCGAGGCGTCCAGGTTCGACAAGGGTTCGTCGAACAAAAAAACTTTTGGCTTGCGAACAATGGCGCGCCCGATCGCCACACGCTGGCGTTGGCCGCCAGAGAGGTCTTTTGGCTTGCGCATCAACAAGTGGTCGATGTTGAGGATTTTGGCGGCCTGTTGAACCGCGGCGTCGATCTCTGCCTTAGGCATCTTTGCCAGCTCAAGGCCAAACGCCATGTTCTCGTGCAAATTCATGTGCGGATACAGCGCATACGACTGAAAGACCATGGCGATGCCGCGTTCAGCTGGCGGCACGTCGTTGACCACGCGCCCGCCAATCGAGAGCTCGCCCGCGCTGATGTCTTCTAGCCCCGCAATGGTTCGCAACAGGGTTGACTTGCCGCAACCCGATGGCCCGACGAAGACCACGAATTCGCCGTCGTTGATCGACAGGTCAATGTCTTTCAATACGTGGGTGGGGCCAAACGACTTGCTGACACCTTTTAACTGCACATCGCCCACGAAACGACTCCTCGTTGACGCATCGGTACGACGCGTTAATTTGCAAAAAACTGCTGACTGTCGCCCCGAAACGATGCGACTGTGTAATATTGATACATTCTAGGCGGCGAATAATCCAGTCGTCAATCGGATAAACACAGGGAAAACCTCAATTTCGACATGTTTTTCATGTATTTCATTTAGCTTGTGTAGTTTGACTACATTCCTGTACACTGTGGAGAGCCAGGCCCGGCGTGGTTTGGTTTGATTGCCCCATGGGGCGCCGTTCACTCATGGAGACCTCTATGAACACGCAGTTTGATCGCATCGTTAAAGCCCTCAGTCGAGGAAACACCCCAGCCGCAGTCGCAGTCGCAAAGCCAACGATCGTTGACGCTGGCACATCACAGCACTCGCGCGGCATCGCCCAGCAGCAGTTTGAACAAGCGTTAGGGCAGCGAAGCGATCCCCGATCAGCTGAGGCGTTGATGTCTGCCGTGGCTGCTGCAAGCCAGCACATGTTGGCGCAGCGTTGGGCGGCAACACAGGCCGCAGACGCGCTGCGCTCAGACGTGCGGCGCGTTCATTATTTGTCAATGGAGTTTTTGATGGGTCGCGCTTTGGGCAATGCTGTCGCAGCCTTGCAGCAAAGCGACGCGTTTTCCGAGCAACTTGCCAAGCACGGAAGCAGCCTGGCCCAAGTCATCGAGCAAGAGCAAGACGCAGCTTTAGGCAACGGCGGCCTGGGGCGGTTGGCCGCATGTTTTTTGGATGCGTTTGCAGCGTCGGATTTGCCGTCGTTTGGCTATGGCCTGCGCTACCAAAACGGCATGTTTGCGCAAAAAATATCGGATGGCGCGCAAGTTGAGGTGCCTGATCAATGGCTGACACGTGGCTCGCCGTGGGAAACCCAGCGGCCCGAGGTGGAGTATCGCGTCGGTTTTGGAGGCTCTGTGCGCACCGATGGTGGCATACAACGCTGGCTGCCAGCTCAAGTTGTGATTGCGCAGGCGTTTGACTTTGTTGTGCCCGGCCACGACACCCAGCATGTTTCGACGCTGCGCCAATGGCATGCCCGCTCGGCCTCAGCGATTGACTTTGCGGCGTTTTGTCGCGGTGATCATGCTGCTGCGGGGCAGTTGCAAATGCAAGCTGACACACTGAACTGGGTGCTCTATCCGGACGACAGCAGCTCAGCTGGGCGCGAGCTTCGCTTGCGTCAAGAGTTCTTCTTGGTCAGCGCCTCGATTCAAGACGTGGTCGCCCGCCATCTGCGCGAGGGGCGCGATGTTTCGACCTTGGGACGATTCAATGCGGTTCACCTCAACGACACCCATCCGGCGCTCGCGCCAGCTGAGTTGATGCGGGTCTTGACCGACGAGCACGGTCTGGCTTGGGCCGACGCGTGGCGCATCACCCGCGAGACCACAAGTTACACGAACCACACCCTCATGCCCGAGGCGTTGGAGTGTTGGCCGGTTTGGATGATGCAAGCGCTGTTGCCTAGGCACTTGGAGATCATTTATGAGATCAACCGGGAGTTTTTGGACGGTGTCCGCGCGGCGTTTCCCGGTGACGACGCACTCGTTCGCAGCGTGTCGTTGATTGACGAATCTGGCGAGCGCCGGGTGCGCATGGCCGCATTGGCGATTGTTTCGTCGAGCAAAGTCAATGGCGTATCGAAGTTGCACTCGCAGCTGATGGTGGACACGATATTTGCTGACTTCGCGCGAATTGATCCAACCCGCTTCATCAATGTCACCAACGGCGTGACGCATCGCCGGTGGCTTGCCCAGGCCAACCCGGAGTTGAGCGGCGTGATCGATACACAGATCGGGTCCAGCTGGCGGAAAAACTTGAGTGAGTTATCTGCATTCAAGGCGTTCGCGGACCAATCGAGTGTCCAGCACGCTGTCATGGCTGCCAAAACCTCCAACAAGGCTCGCTTGAGCGACTTGGTGTCAAAAACGATAGGCGTCAGCATTGACCCCCACAGCCTGTTTGACGTGCAGGTCAAGCGCATACACGAGTACAAGCGCCAACTGCTCAACGTCATGCATGTGATCACGCGTTACCAAGCCATCATCGACGAGCCCAACATCGACTGGGTGCCGCGCACAGTCGTTTTCTCGGGAAAGGCTGCGTCTGCGTACTGGATGGCGAAGCTGATCATTCAGCTCATTCACGACGTGGGTCGCGTGGTCAACACCGACCCGAGGATGAAAGACCGCCTGAAGCTGGTGTTTGTGCCGAACTACGGCGTGAGCTTGGCACAAATCATCATCCCAGCCGCTGATTTGTCTGAGCAAATTTCAACCGCCGGAACTGAAGCATCAGGCACCGGCAACATGAAGTTTGCCCTGAATGGCGCGCTGACGATTGGCACCTGGGACGGTGCCAACATTGAAATGGCGCAGGCCATGGGCGACGAAAACATGTTTGTCTTTGGGCTGCGCACTGACGGCGTGGACCGCCTGCGCGCCGCCGGTTATGACCCGCGCCTGCATCATGAAGAAAACAGCCAACTCAAGCGCGTGATTGACGCAATCGACCAAGGCGATTTCTCGCGAGGCGAGCGCGATCGCTATCGCCCACTGGTGCAGTCCTTGCTGCAACGAGACGCCTATTTGCTGATGGCCGACTACGCAAGTTACGTGAGTGCGCAGCTGGATGTCGATGCCTTGTATCGCGACCGGGCCGGCTGGTCGCAGCGAGCCATCGTAAACATCGCTAGCATGGCAAATTTCAGCGCCGACAACACGGTTCGCCACTACATGCAACAGGTGTGGGCGCAACCCCAACGATCGACTTCAAGTACTCCTTTGGCCTGAGCCACCATCTCGCACGATCGACATCGCAGGAAGCCCCTTTGAGCGAAAAACTCTCCGCAAACGAAGTTCATGCCTTGGTTGGCGGCTGGCACGATGAGCCCGAGCGGGTGCTCGGACTGCGCTTGCAAGCTGACGGGCGTTTGAAGTTTTGCGCGTTGCTACCCGGCGCGGTTGACCTGACGCTTTGGGATGCAAGCAAGCAGTGCGTGGTTGTGGCGATCAAGCCGCGCGATCCAGCCGGCTTTTTCGAAGTCACGCTGCGTCGCCGAAAGCTCTTTGACTATCGACTGCGCGTGACTTGGTCAGGCGGCGAGAGGGGTGAGTACGCTGATGCTCATGCGTTTGAGTCGTTCATCGACAAGGGCGAATTGGCGGCGTTTGAGCGAGGCGAATCGATACGGGCGCAAGACTGGCTGGGCGCGCACTTACAAACGCGCAAAACACCGGGCGGCGCTGTCAATGGCGTCGCATTTGCGGTCTGGGCGCCAACTGCGCGGCGCGTCAGTGTGGTCGGTAACTTCAACAACTGGGATGGTCGCAGGCACCGCATGCGGCGCGTGGCTGGACACGGGGTTTGGGAGCTGTTTGTTCCCCATGTTGCAGTGGGTGATTTATATAAGTTCGAGATCACCTCGCGAGATGGCGCTTTGCTGCCGCTGAAGGCGGACCCGTTTGCACGCCAGGCCCAACTCCGACCCGACACCGCCAGCGTGGTTGCGAGTGATCTACCTCGTCGCCTGTCGCTGGTGGGTCGCCAAGCCGCCAACTCGCGGCACGCCCCGATGTCGATCTATGAGGTGCATTTGGGGTCGTGGCGCAAGTCTGCGAATGGCGGGTTTTTAAGCTGGGACGAATTGCTCAGTGAGCTGCCCGACTATGCGGTTTCGATGGGGTTTACTCACTTGGAGTTGATGCCCATAACCGAGCACCCATTTGACGGCTCGTGGGGGTATCAAACCTTGGGGCTCTTTGCCCCCACTGCGCGCTTTGGCGACGCGGCCGGGTTGCAGCGTTTCATCGACGCCTGCCACCTGCGACGCCTTGGCGTTTTGCTGGATTGGGTTCCGGCGCATTTCCCGGTTGATGGCCACGGCCTTGCTCAATTTGATGGCACGCCGTGCTTCGAGTACGCCGACCCGCGCGAAGGATTCCACCGCGACTGGAACACGCTGATTTACGACTTTGGTCGACCCGAAGTGCGCAGCTTTTTGGTCAGCAGTGCGCTGCATTGGGTTGAGCGATTTGGGTTTGACGGCCTGCGCGTGGATGCGGTCGCCTCGATGCTGTATCGGGATTACTCACGCGACGACGGGCAGTGGATTGCCAATGTAAACGGCGGACGCGAAAATTTGGAAGCCATTTCGCTTTTCAAACGCATCAACGAGGTGATGGGCACCGAGTGCCCGCAGGCGATCACGCTGGCCGAAGAGTCAACCAGCTTTCCCAAAGTTTCGGCCGCCACGTTTGAGGGCGGACTGGGGTTCCATTACAAATGGAACATGGGTTGGATGAACGACACCTTGAGCTACATGCACGAGAATGCCGTTCACCGTGCTTGGCACCACGACAAGATGACATTTGGGCTGGTCTACGCCTTCAGTGAGAAGTTTGTTCTGCCGCTGTCGCATGACGAAGTGGTGCACGGCAAAGGATCATTGCTCAACAAAATGCCCGGAGATGCCTGGCAGAAAATGGCCAACTTGCGCGCGTTTTATGGCTTCATGTGGGGCCACCCCGGCAAAAAGCTGTTGTTCATGGGACAAGAGTTTGCACAAGACACCGAATGGCGTGACAACGAGGCCTTGCCATGGAACTTGTTGGAACGCAGTGACCACTCTGGCATGCAGCGTCTGGTCACCGACCTCAATGAAGTGATGCGCAACCATGCACCATTGCATGAACTTGACACCAGCGCAGCGGGGTTTGAGTGGCTGGTCGTCGATGACCGGGCGCAATCCATCATTGCTTGGGCGAGGCGCGATGCGGCTCAAAAACTGGTTTTGGTGGTTTGTAACTTCACACCGGTGCCGCGCCTGGATTTTGTGCTGGGCGTACCAGCCGGTGTGGTCGCTTGGCGCGAGGTGCTCAACACCGATTCGGCTTACTACGGTGGCAGCAACTCGGGCAATTCGACCGGATCGCTCCACGCCCAAAATTTGCCAAGCCATGGCCAAGCGCAGTCGGTGAAACTGACGTTGCCGCCGTTGAGTACGCTTTTCTTGGTCGCGGCTGCGTGACAAACGGGTTCATTGTTCGGACCGGGCGACATGCCCCATTGGGTGCGACCGTGAGGAATGGCGGCGTCAATTTCGCGGTGTTTTCGGCGCATGCGTCGCGCATTGAACTGTGCCTGTTTTCGAGCGACGGGCTGACTGAAGTCGCTCGACATCCGCTTGGCGGCCCGATTGATGGCGTATTTTTTGGCTTTCTTGAGGGCGCACAGGCGGGCTTGGTCTACGGCTTTCGTGCCCACGGCCCCTACTTGCCTGCCCATGGGCATCGGTTCAACGCCAACAAAGTCTTGCTTGACCCGTACGCAAAAGCCATCGAAGGCCAGTATGCGGTCTTGGCTCAGAATCACGGCTACCAATGGGGCGCGAGTGACGGCTCCGACTCATTCAGCGAAACCGATAACGCAGCTCATGCACTCAAAGCGCGCGTCTTGTCGGCCGCAATCGAGCCCTTCAAAACCGAGCGGCCACGCCACGCGCAGCCTGATTTGGTGTTGTATGAAGTACACGTTAAGGGCTTCTCCAAACAGTTGTCTGGTGTGCCACAAGCGCTGCGCGGCACATACGCTGGCTTGGCGCATGCGGCCAGCATCGCGCATCTCAAATCCTTGGGCGTGACCACGCTGTCGTTGTTACCAGTTCAACAAGCCCTAAGTGAACCCTCACTCATCGAGCGCGGAGCAAGTAACTACTGGGGCTACAACACGATTGGTTTTTTCTGTGCTGACCCGCGGTTGGCGACCCAAGCAGCACAAAAGAATCCGACCGGCGTTCGCGACGAATTCCGGTCCATGGTCGATGCATTGCACGCAGCGGGGCTTGAGGTCGTGATCGATGTCGTCTACAACCACACGCCCGAGGGCAATGAGTTTGGGCCGACCTTGAGTTGGCGCGGGCTAGACAACACGTCGTATTACCGTTTGCAGCGGCATGACCGCAGCCAATGCGAGAACCTCACCGGCTGCGGTAACACCTTGCAGGCCTCGCATCCGCGGGTTGCGCAGTTCGTGCTGGATTCATTACGCTATTGGGTCGCCGAGATGGGTGTTGACGGTTTTCGCTTTGACTTGGCCCCGGTCTTGGGTCGAACCGAGCACGGGTTTGATGCCAACGCAGCTTTTTTTGCGGCGTTGGCGCAGGACCCGGTTTTGGCTGATGTGCATTTGATTTCCGAGCCTTGGGATGCCGGTTCGGGCGGCTACCAGGTTGGCAAGTTCCCCGGGCGGTTCATGGACTGGAACGACAAGTGTCGCGACACCATTCGAGGCTACTGGTTGCAAACGGGGGTGGATCGAGCCGAGTTTGCGCGCCGATTTGCGGCGTCGAGTGATTTGTTTGACCCGTTGCACAAGCGGCCTTGGGCGTCAGTCAATTTTGTCGCTGTGCATGACGGCTTCACCTTGGCAGACACGGTGTCGCACAGCACCAAACACAACGCGGCCAACGGGGAAGGCAATCGCGACGGCCGCGACGGCGAGCTGTGTGCCAACTTCGGTATCGAGGGCCCCACAACAGATGCGCAGATCATCTCCACCCGTCGACGAGTTCAGCGTGCGATGTTGGCTAGCCTCTTGCTCGCGCAGGGCACGCCCATGCTGTGTGCCGGCGACGAGATTGGCAAAACCCAACAAGGCAATAACAACGCGTATTGTCTGGACAACGAAACCACATGGCTCGATTGGGCGAGCGCGGATGAGTCGCTTCGAGAATGGGTGTCAACCTTGTTGACGCTGAGGCGCGCGCACCCACTGCTTCGGTGGTGCGATTGGTTCGATGACCGAGTGGATGGGCACGCCAGCGCCAGCTTGACATGGGCAACACCCAACGGCGATCCAATGCATGTGCACGACTGGCACGATATACACCAGGGTGCGTTTGCGGGTGTGCTGCGTGAGCCACTCGCCCGTGAGCCGCGTTTTGCCCTGATGTTCAACCCGCACGATGCGCCTCAACCCTTCGCGCTTGCCTGTGAGCGCATGACGCTACTTGCAGACAGCTCCGGCGAGTTGACCGTTGGCTCGGTGTTGTGCGATCACATCACCGTTCCAGCCCGATCCCTCTTACTTGCCCAAGCGATTCCAAATGCGCTGCGGGCCTGAAATCAATTCAACGCACCACCTCATATGACGATCACAAACGCCAAACCCCGAACGTCGGGCATTTTGTTGCACATCACCTCGCTGCCCGGGCCGCATGGCATGGGTGACTTTGGGCCTGATGCCTTCAACTTTGTCGATTGGCTGGCCAGCGCTGGGCAACGCGTGTGGCAGCTGCTGCCCACAACACCCATCGGCCCTGGCGACTCGCCGTATCAAGGCGTGTCGGCATTTGCGGGTTCGCAGTGGATGGTGGCGTTTGAGCCCATGGTCGCGCGAGGCTGGATGTCCGCTCCGATTCCTCCCGCCGAAGGTTTCGACGCGGACCGCATCGACTACGGCCAGGTCTTGCCTTGGCGCGAGGCGCAGTTGCGCGCCGGATTCGCCGGTTTCAGTCGCGTTGCAAGCGACGACGACCGCGCCCGACTGGCTGCTTGGTGTGCTGCCAACGCAAGCTGGCTGGATGACTATTCGCTCTTCATGGCGATCCGTGCCCCTCTCGGTGGTCAGCCTTGGTGGGAGTGGCCGGCGCCGCTTGCCCAGCGGCGAAGCGCCGCGTTGGCGCAGGCGCGAACTGATTTCGCGCATGAAATCGCGTTTTGGCAGTTTGTGCAATGGTGTTTTGACGAGCAAATGCGCACCCTCAAGGCGCATGCCAACGCCACAGGCGTGTCAATTTTGGGCGATTTGCCAATTTTCATTGCGCATGACAGTGCGGACTGTTGGTCACGCCCTGACTTGTATTTTTTGGACGAGCACTTTCAGCCGACGGTGATTGCGGGTGTGCCCCCTGACGACTTAGGGCCAGAAGGCCAGCGGTGGGGCAATCCGTTATACCGCTGGGATTTGATGGCAAAAGACGGTTTTTCGTGGTGGACCGCTCGGGTCAAGCGAGCCCTGAGTCATGCCGACATCTTTCGCATCGATCATTTTCGGGGGTTCGCCGGCTACTGGGAAATCCCAGCTTCATCGCCGACGGCCAAAGAGGGGCAGTGGGTTGTCGGACCCGGCAAGGCGTTGTTTGATGCCATAGCCAGCGCCCTTGGGGCGTTGCCCATCGTCGCCGAAGACTTGGGCCTCATCACACCGGATGTGATCGAGCTGCGCGACCACTGCGGTTTTCCGGGCATGAAGATTGCTCAATTTGCGTTTGGCGGCGATGGCTCTCACGAGTTTTTGCCGCACAACTGGCCGGTCGATTGCATCGCCTACACCGGCACGCACGACAACGACACTGCTCGCGGCTGGTGGCAAAACGCCAGCGAGCGTGAGCGAAGTTTTGCTGGTGCGTATTTGGCCTGTGACGGCAACGGTGTTCACTGGGCCATGATTCGTGCATGCAGTAACTCGGTTGCGCACACGGTGGTGTACCCGCTGCAAGACGTCTTGGGTTTGGGCGGCGAGCACCGCATCAACGTCCCCGGGGTTTTGGGCGGCAACTGGAGCTGGCGCTTTGCGTGGCCCATGCTGGGTGACGAGCCCAGGCGCGTTCTGGGTTTGATCACGGCTGCGTCGGGGCGCGGGCCCTTTGAGCTGCTTCACCTGTAGCCGATTGGCCGGGACGTGAAGGTCAAGCTCGGCGCGGTGCTCTGGCCCTTGATGGCCGAGCTGCTCTTGGGTTTCGCGCTGGGCTTGGCGGGGCTGTGGTTGGCATCGCGCCAGGGTGACGACGCAGCGGCGGGTTTTGCGCTCACCAATCAAATTGTAGGGACGGCGGCTTTGTTGTTTCGGGTGGTCAACATGGGCGTGAGTGTCGTCATCACACAAGCTGTCGGCGCGCAAAATCTTGATCGGGCAAGGGCGACCGCGCTGGCAGCGATGGGGGCGACTACTCGCGTGGGCTTGTTGCTGGCAGTTGTCATGGGCGCGTGCGCCCCATATTTGTTGCTGGCTTTGGGTACCAGTGCAAGTGTGCAAGACGCGAGTACCGAGTTGCTGCAGTGGCTGGCCTTGGGCTTGGTGCTTGATGGCTACTGCGCGGGCTTGGGTTCAAGCTTGCGAGCCAATTTGCACGGTCGCGATGCCATGTGGGTGAGCTTGGCCATGCACGCCAGCCATTTGCTGGGTAGCTGGTTGCTCATGCCTGTCATGGGCTTGGCCGGGTTTGGTGCTGCGCTCTTGCTCAGTCGCGCTCTTGCCATGGCGTTGCAGCTCAAACTGTGGCGGCTTCGTTTGGGCATTCAACTTCGGCTGAGCGACTGGTGGGTTTGGCGTGGCGATTTGTTGCGCTCGGCATTGGCCATTGGCTTGCCGGGTGCCGCTGAGACCATCGCGTATCGCATCGCTATGCTGGCGGCTGTGACTGTGGTGGCAGGTTTGGGCACTGCCTCGCTCGCGGCTCACAGTTACGCACAGCAACTCATCACCGCCGTGGTGCTGGCTACGGTGGCAATGGGTTTTGCGTGCGAAATCGTTGTAGGCCACCTGATCGGCTCCGGGCATTTTCGCGAAGCCAACCGCTTGGTGCGGCGTGTGTTTTGGCTGGCCATGGCGCTGTCGATGGGCATTGCCGTGGTGAACGCCACGTTTGCACCGTGGACCATGCGGCAATTCACCAGCGACCCCACGGTTTTAGAGGCAGGCGTGCCGCTGGTTTGGCTTGCCGTGATGCTGGAGCCAGGGCGCACTTGCAATGTCGTCGTGATCAACGCGTTGCGCGGGGCGGGTGACGCGCGGTTTCCGGTGCTGGTCGGCTCGCTCAGCATGTTGGTGGTAATGGCGGGTGGGTCGTGGTTGCTTGGCGTGGGCTTGGGTTGGGGCTTGAAAGGCGTTTGGCTCGCCTTGATTGCTGACGAGACCTTGCGCGGCGCAATCATGGCCTGGCGCTGGCAATCGTTGGGATGGACTGGCCACGCTAGACGGCTTCGACGTCAACTCGCACCACCCACTCAAGCGCTTGCCTGAGCAGGCATCGGGTCGTATTTTTGAGGATTCGCACATGAAATTGACAGCAATCGGCATCAGGTTTGGGTTCTCAGCCGCATTTGCGGTGCTTGTTAGCGCAGCTGGTGCAGCTGGTGCAGCACCGCCTGCAAGCGCAGGCAAGCTTGCGGCGTGTAACGCGCTTAAGTCCACGCAGGTCTTGCGCGCAAGCCTCATGCCGACTGCGAAACCGGGTTCAGACAAGCCACAAGCCCGTGGCATTTGGCTGACAGACACCTTGCTGCAATGGCCACTGCCGGCCGCCGACCCGTCTGGGCCAGTTCACCGATACGTGCTGGCCCACAGCCAGCGTGGCGGCATCAGCTTGCGGGGTAATCGCATCACCGGTGCTGAAACAATCCATGCGCTCGCGGTCGACTCGTCTGCCGCCGCGAGCCAAGCTGCTGCCCATGCGCCTTGGGTCGCGCGCTTTGGCGGCGCGACCCAAACTCCGGCGCTGCGCCTGTCCGGTTTGTCTGCACCGCAAATCCGCGCATTGCACCAAGGTCAATTGGTTCTGTTGGCGATTGACTCAAAGGGCGGCGTGATTCGCCACACCGAAACCCAAACCGCCAGGGCGCTCGACGCGCTTCACGCGAAGACCGCTGTTGGCGCAGCATTGGGTGCCAATCTGCTCGCCACGGGCCAAGGTAGCGCCGCGCAATTCAAATTATGGGCGCCCACGGCGTCTCAAGTCAGCGTTTGCTTGTACCCCGCATCAGGCGGTGCCGCCAATGGCGTTCACGCTTTGTCCCGCGACCGCGCATCTGGCGTGTGGGCGACTTCAGTCAAACTACCCGAGTCAGCAACGGGCGCGATACCGGCCGTCACCCACAATTACACCTATTTGGTCGACGTGTGGGTGCCCGGTTTGGGTTGGGTTCGCAACCGCGTCACCGACCCCTATTCGCTGAGCCTGAACGCCAACTCCAAGCGCAGCGCAATCATTGACTTGAACGATCCACGCTTGGCTCCCAAGGGTTGGGCACAGCGCAACGCAAGCGGCGCAGCTGATCGGGTCAAAGCCAACACCGACATGGTGATTTACGAGCTGCATGTGCGCGACTTCTCGGCCAACGACCCCAGCGTGCCCGAGGCGCTGCGCGGCAAGTTTGGCGCGTTCACCCAAGCGCAGTCCAATGGCATGCGTCACCTGAAAGCCTTGTCTGATGCAGGCATGACCGACGTGCATCTTTTGCCTATTTTTGACATTTCGAGCATCCCCGAGCAGGGCTGCGTGTCGCCAGGCATCTCGGTGGTCGACAGCCCAACCTCCACCGTGCCCCAAGCCGCCGTGGCGGCCGTGCGCGAAAAAGACTGCTTCAACTGGGGCTACGACCCCTTGCACTACACAGCACCCGAGGGCAGCTACGCAAGCCTTGCCGACGACCCAGCGGCCCGAATCCTGGAAATGCGCCAAATGATCATGGCGATCAATGCCATTGGCATGCGAGTGGGCATGGATGTGGTCTACAACCACACCCCCGCCTCGGGCCAAGATGACAAATCGGTGCTGGACCGCATCGTTCCCAACTATTACCAGCGCTTGAACGCTGTGGGCGGGGTCGAGACCAGCACTTGCTGTGCGAACACCGCGACCGAGCACGCGATGATGGCCAAGCTGATGCTTGACTCTGCTGAGGTCTGGGTCAAGCACCACGGTGTCCAGAGCTTTCGTTTTGACCTCATGGGCCACCAACCCCGCGCCGTGATGGAGCGCTTGCGCGACCGCCTCAACCGCGTTGCCGGCCGCGAGGTTCAGCTCATCGGTGAGGGTTGGAACTTCGGCGAGGTCGAGAACAGTGCGCGATTCGTGCAGGCCTCGCAGCTGTCGCTCAATGGCAGCGGCATCGGCACCTTCAGCGACCGAACCCGCGACGCCGTTCGCGGCGGCGGCTGGAGCGACAACGGCGAGCAACTGCTCGCCAAACAAGGTTGGGCCAATGGTTTGCACGTTGACCCCACCACCCAAGCCCGAGCCGTGCTCACCACAACTGCGGCTGATTTGGCCCGCAGCGCCGACATGGTTCGCGTGGGCCTGGCCGGCAGCTTAAGCGGCTATGCATTCACCACCCACCAAGGCGCGACCCAAACGTTGGCCCAAATTCGCTACGGCGACTCGCCCGCAGGTTATGCCAGCCAACCCGGTGAAGTCGTCAACTACGTCGATAACCACGACAACCCCAGCCTATTTGACATCAACGCCTTCAAACTCCCGGCCGGCACCTTACCCGAAGACCGCGCCCGGGCCCAGGTGGTTGGCATCGCGGTCACCGCACTCAGTCAAGGTGTGGCCTACTTTCATGCCGGCGTTGAGACGCTTCGAAGCAAATCGCTTGACCGCAACTCCTACGACTCGGGCGACTGGTTCAACCGCATCGACTGGACGTTGAACGACAACTACTTCGCCACCGGACTGCCGCCCGAACAAGACAATGGCAACAATTGGTCGGTGATGCGCCCAGTTTTAGCCAATCCGCTCATCAAACCTCGGCCACAAGACATCCGGTTCACCCGCGATGCCACGCTCGATTTACTCAAAATCCGCGCCAGCTCCACGCTTTTTCGCATGAAGCGCGCGCAAGACGTGACCCAGCGGCTCCAATTTCACAACACCGGGCCCGCTCAAATCGGCTCCGTCGTCGTCGCCGAACTCGATGGTCAAGGGTTTGCAGGCGCTAATTTCGCCCGCATCGTCTACGCCATCAATGCCGACCCCGCGCCGCAGCGCATCAGCCTACCCAGCTTGAAGGGCCAGCCGCTCGTGTTGCACCCCGTTCACCGCAGCGCCAACGCCGCTGACCGCCGCGCCGCCGCAACCGCGCAGTTCGACGCCGCAAGCGGCAACCTCACCGTTCCCGCGCGCAGCGCAGTCGTTTGGGTCCAGGAGTGAGTTTTTCACTCCCGTTCGATCTTTTTACGTACAAATAACCACTTGGTCACCGGATTCATTCACTTCGTTGCTATTATTTTTGCGAATTCGTACCTCAGGAGCCCCCATGCCATTCAGCGCCCCCTTCAAGCCCCGCCGGGCCATCACACCGTTTTTGCTCTCGACATGCTTAGCCTTAGCGGCTTGCGGCGGCTCGGGCGGCAGCGCCGGCGCTCAAACCAATCCGCCCCCAATAACCAGCCAACCGCCAGCGCCAGTCGCCCCCGCACAGGTCACATTCGACGCCACGACAATAGCCAAATCTGACCCCGGCAGCACCCTCAAACCCAATTGGGCGCAGCGCGGCATGCTTCAAATTTATGTGCGCGGCTACCAAGACAGCAATGGCGACGGCATCGGTGACCTCAAAGGCTTGATCTCCCGGCTGGACTACATCAAGGCTTTGGGCGTAGGCGGCATCTGGCTCATGCCCGTCAACGCAAGCGAAGACCGCGACCACGGCTACGCCGTCAAAGACTACCGAGGCATCGAGACCGACTACGGCAGCCTGGCCGACATGGACGAGTTGCTCGCCCAAGCCCACGCTCGCGGTCTGGGCGTCATCATCGACTACGTCATCAACCACAGCGCCACCGCCCACCCCGCGTTTCAAAACTCAATCGACCCCGCCAGCCCCAATCGCGACTGGTACCTGTGGCAAAACCCAAAACCCACGGGTTGGAGCATCTACGGCGGCGACCCGTGGCGTCGGGCCAGCCTGCAAATTGGCGACCAAGCATTTTTTGGCCCGTTTTCAACCCAAATGCCCGACTTCAACCTGCGCAGTCGCACCGTCATGAATTGGCACCTGAGCAACATGCGGTTTTGGCTCAACCGGGGTGTTGACGGCTTTCGGTTCGACGCCGTCGGGCACTTGATCGAAAACGGCCCGGCCGCGTGGGACAACCAAACCGAGAACCACGCAGTCATGGCCGAAGTGCGAGCACTCACTGACTCGTATGCCAACCGCTACATCGTCTGCGAAGGCCCTGGCGCGCCCTTGGCGTTTGCCGCAGCCAACTCCTGCGCCAGCGCGTTTGCTTTTGCCCACAACGGCCAGCTCATCTTGGCAGCCAAGGGTGATGCCAGCGCCTTGGCTCGCGTCGCCCAGTATCCTGTGCCGGGTCTGGGCAAATCACCCGACCGCATGGCCACCTTTTTGTCCAACCACGACGCATTTGCCGGCCAAAGGTTGTCGGACCAACTGGGCGGCAACCTCGCCCAAAACCGCATCGCGGCTGCCCTCATGCTCTTGCAACCCGGCGTGCCGTTCATCTACTATGGTGAAGAAATTGGCATGAACGGTGCAGCCAACCTCGGTGGCGACTTCAAACTGCGCACCCCAATGAGCTGGACCGCCGACCCCAACCGAGCCGGGTTCACAACTGGCGCGCCCTTTCGAGCGCTCTCAGCCAACGCCGCCACCCAAAACGTCGCCGCCCAAAGCGCCGACCCCTCGGGCCTGCTCGCCCACTACCAAGGCCTACTCGCCCTGCGCGCCAGCCGCCCCTCACTCACCAGCGGCAGCTACGAGTCCCCCGGCGTCACCGGTGCAGTCCTCAGCTTCAAACGAGTTGCAGGCGCAGACACCACCTGGATCGCCATCAACACGGGCCAAAGCGCAGACGCCACATCACTCAACGACCTCCCCCCCAACAGCACCTGGCAAGTCCTGTGGCCCAAAGGCCAAGCAAGCGTCAAAGCCGACGAAAAAGGCCGCCTACTCAGCGGCATCGCCCCAGGCGGCGTTTGGGTGATCGGGAACTGATTTTGTGGTTGGGTGCAGTTCAACGCTGAGGCGCAGAGGGCGCAGAGAGCCCTGAAGAGGATTTGAGGTCTTTTTTGATATCTTTTTGTGCAGTGGTCATGGTATTCATTCGGCTTGATGCTATGAATATTGACTAATCTTGTGTCTGCGATCCACGTCCGCTCACCAACCCGTCTTTGCCGCGAAGGCGGCAATCTTGGCTTGTTTTTGTTTTTGTTTTTGTGTTTGTTTTTTTTGTGCTCAGCGATAAATCGGGGTTTCAAATTTGAAGCCTGAGAGGCCGTGTTGCTAGAAGATTTCTTGCCTCACGCTTCAAATTTTAGACCCGACCCCAGATCGCACGACCCCAGATCGCATGAGCGGTCTTCGGGGTGGTCAACTTCGTTCGCCTGTACTTCTTTGAACACCAAAAATAAATCAAAAAATGTGTCGACTTTCAAGCCGGTATCTGACCCCTGTGTTTCGCGCGCGTCGTGGATCAGCGCAGTACACCCAGCATCACGCCCGCCGCGCTCGGTACAGCCTGCGTAAACGCAACGACCGCGAACACAGCGAAGCCAAACACAAGCAGGCGCTCAATCCACGGTTGAATTTTCAACACATGCACAAAGAGCTGCGCAGCACCTTCGCCGCAAAGCATCGCCCTCGCTGGCAATTGCACGCCTGCGCTTGTATTGGTTGCCATTTTTGCCATGGCATCTTGCAAGTCGCTGCAAATGCTTGGATCTCTTGCCCAGGCCTTTGCCGCGATCCAAAGGCCCAGGTGGTACAGCGTGGGAAGCAAATTAGTCATTGCCATAAGTAGCAACCATTGCGAGCTGCCCGTCCACGGGTTTTTATGCAGCTCTTCGAGCATGTCAACGACGCTGATCTGCCAGCCCACATGCTGCATCCACCACAGCACCAGCAGCATCGTCGCGTAAAGTGCGACGGTCAGCAGCAGTGCGGAGCCGATATCCGCTAGGTGAAACTGCCAACCCTGTACGGCACCTTTTGGTGCTTGTCGTAAATAGCGCTGTAGCAAGCTGCGGGTGATGTTGACCGACAGCCAATCGCTCAAGCCATTGAGCAGGGGTGCAAAGCCGAAAAACAAGAGAAAAATGAATGAAGGCGACGCTGCAGAAAGTGCTTTTGTATCCAGAGGTACGCCTAGCGACGGCATTTTGGGCAGCAGCCATGCCGACAAGGCGACAACGCCTAACCAAGCCGCAAAAACCCGAGCGACGGACACGAAACTGCCCGGTAAAGCGCGACGCTGCGAAACCGCAAAAACGATAAGGACGGCGTAAACGACAACGTAAAAGCCGGCGACAGCGCCACCAAGAGAGCCGCCGATCGCGACAGCGCCACCGAATACGCCAGCGCCAGCGCCAGCGACAAAAAAAGCAAAACCGGCGAAAACGCCAGCAAAAGCACCAGCAAAAGCACCAACGACGACGACAACGACAACGGCAGCGACAGCGAGAGGGGCGGCGGCGGCGTCTGTTAGCCCAACGCCGATTCCTACGGCTAAAACGACAGCGCCCATCGCTGCTGATAAGGCCGCGAAACCCCCCACAAATGCTACCCAGGCAACGAGAGCCAGACCGGCATAGTTTCCACGCGCGGCCCATTTAGACAACCGCAGGCCCATCCAAGGTATTGCTTTCAATGGCTCAATCGACCTTTGCTTGCCATATGCAAATGCTGCGCACAGCCATGCCCAAGCAAAAAATCCGATGGTCGCGAGAGTCATTGCCCACCGATGCTCTGCCTTGACACCGACAGGAAGTACAGTCGCCGCGCCCAAAGTGCCCGTGCCGGTCGCCAACCAGTACACCCAAAAAAATGCGAGTGGATATGTCAAAGCCACCGCCAAGCAGCGGAAAAAACCAGCGGCCGTCCACGATTCCCCACCCCAAAGCGCAAGCCGTTCATCCGCTTTGCGAATGGATGGGTTTGCGCCTTTGTTCCACTTGGAAAGTCGTGCATTGACGATATCGAGATTGCTTTTCAGGCTATTGCCGCTTTGAAAATCGCGCAAGGCTTTGCCAAACAGCTTGTGTAACACGCCAAATTTTGACAATACCAGTAAGGCTAACGCTAACGCCATCGGTAGGCTGCCCCATATCCAAACTCCGAACGTGTCGATTTTCGCGAAACCCGACGAAAAATGGCCCGGGCCAAACCAAAGCCAAGCCGAACAAACCAAAACTAGCGCCGCGCCCGTGCTGATGTTAAAGAAATTCAAAAAACAAACTCCATTTCGTTCGCACTTTCCCGTGCGTCGCAGTTGTTATTCGAGCAGTATCAATGGTGTTTTTCGATGCCACATTTTCCCGTGAGTTGACGTGGGATTTCACTCAAACAGTAATAGCATCAAACCCAATGAATCCAGCGACCAAGTGCCATAAAAGCACTGAAACCCCCCCAAACCCTCTTCTCAGCCCTCGGCGGCCTCTGCGCCTCTGCGTTGAACTGCACCCCACCAGCAACTAGTGTAGTGTTTCACGCTGTTTGAACCGTATTGAGTTTGGCCCTTGCCCGCATGACTTTCTCCAAAATGTCACGGGCGCTGGCGGTCCAGATGAACGGCTTGGGATCCTCGTTGTGCGCAAGTACGAAGAGCTCAATGGCGTCGACCAATTCGTCAACGCTTTTGAACACGCCACGCTTGAGCCGATCCTCGCTGAGATTTCCGAAGAAGCGCTCCACCATATTCATCCATGAAGCGCTGGTTGCGGTGAAGTGCATGTGAAATCGGGGTCGCTTGGCCAACCACTTCAGTACCTTGGGATGTTTATGCGTGGCGTAGTTGTCCAGCACCACATGGATTTGCAGATCAGCTGCCACGTTGGTATCGATTTGCTTGAGGAACTTCAGCCACTCAGTGTGACGGTGGCGTGGCTGGCATTGGGAGATGACGCTGCCATCCAAAATATTGAGCGCCGCAAACAACGTGGTCGTTCCATGGCGCTTGTAGTCGTGGGTCATCGTTTGCGCCCGGCCACGCTTGAGTGGCAAACCCGGCTGCGTGCGATCCAGTGCCTGCACCTGACTCTTCTCATCGCAGCACAACACCACGGCCCTCTCGGGCGGACTCATGTACAGCCCAACGATGTCGGTGAGTTTCTCTTCGAATCGGATGTCATTGGAGACTTTGAAGGTCTTGCTCAGATGGGGCTTGAGGCCGTGGCTGCGCCAAATGCGCGATATGGTGGCCGCGCTGGCGCCGGCTTCCTTGGCCATGGTGCGCGTGCTCCAGTGGGTGGCGGCCTCAGGCTGGGTTTGGGTGGTCAATTCGATGACGCGCTGCGCGCTCACCAGGCGCGGGCGCCCGCCACGAGGCGCATCTTTCTCCAACCCCCCAAGTCCCAGTTTGACGTAGCGCGCCACCCAGCGACGCACCCGTGGTGCACTCACACCGAGCTCGCACGCGATCACTCGGTCGGCAAATCCTGATGCCGCCATCAGCACCATATTGGCGCGCACTGCGCAGCGAACGCTTGCCAAGCTCGATGTACTCCAGTGAAGCAAGGTCTCCAGGTCATCTTGGCCAAACTCGACTACGACTCTGCGGCTGTTTATTCTGATACCCCCCTCAAAACTGGAATTCAGAGGTTTGGAGAGGAGTTAAACAGAAAAGTTTAATATATATGCAACACTACACTAGCCCCAACACCAAGACGCGGCCGCTTTTGCTAAAACGATGCGATAGGGCATCAATCAAGCGTTCACCCCATCCGCACCCAATCCAAATGGTTGTCCAAGTGCATCACGTGGGCTACTGCGTGGTCGGCTTTGCTGAGGTTGCCGTAGGCGAAATGAGGTTTGAGCGTGCCGGGGTGGGCATTGAATCGGCTGATGGCTTTGCGCAGGGTCTCAATGCCTTGGGCCTGGGTGGTTGCGACTAGCGGCGGCGCGCCGGGGATGTGCTCGTTCAATCCGTGGCTCATCACCGTGCGCCACTTGAACCACGCGAAGGCGGCGCTGCCGGCGGTGGATTGAAACCACTCGGGTTTGGGCTGCGGGAAGCCATCAATTGAGTAGCCGATGCTTTGGGCCACGTGTTCTAACACCTGTGCCAACGGCCAGCCTTCAATGGTGCGGGCTTTGGGGTCGCGCTCGATCAGGTCTAGCCAACGATTGATGTCGCTTAGGCTCGCGAGTTTGGGGCCTCGTTTTGTCGCTGTAGTCGGCTGCGCCAGCAAAACGGCGGGTGTTGCGACGCAGATGAGGCCAATCGTGACTTCGCGGCGTTTCATGTTCGCTCAGTCCAGCGGTTTGATGTCGAGGTCTTTGGCGAGTTTGGCCCAGCGGGCCGTGTCGCCCTCTAACTTGGTTTTCATCTCCGCTGCCCCCGGCGTGGCGACTTCGAGTGCCATGCCTTGCAAGCGTTCGCGCACATCAGGCATGGCGAGCACTTGGGCCATGGCTGCGCTGAGCTTGTCGGCGATCGGTTTGGGCGTATTGGCTGGAGCAAGCACGCCGAACCATTGCTCGTAGTCCATGCCGGTCACGCCGATCTCGGTGAATGTCGGCACGTCGGGGTAGTCGGGGTGGCGCTTCGCACCGGTGACGGCCAAGGCGCGCAGTTTGCCGCTCTTGACATGTTGCCCAGCGCTGGCCATGGTGGTGATGAACGTGTTGACCTGTCCGCTGATGAGGTCAATGATGGCGGGTGAGCTGCCCCGATACGGCACGCTGATGAATTGCACGCCTGAGCGGGCCTTGAACAAATCGACGACCACGCTGCCCGTGCCCGCGATGGCCAGGCTGAGCTTGTTGGGGTTGGCTCGGGCAAACTTGATCACGTCGGCGCCAGTTTTGGCTTCGAAGTTGGGGTTAGCCACCAAAAACGCAGGCGAGCGACCAATGAGCGAGATCGGTGTGAAATCTTTCACCGCGTCGTAGGGCATTTTGCGGGTGTAAATGGGTGTGGAGGTGTGAAACACATCGACCAAGACCAAGTTGTAGCCGTCAGCCGCCGACTTGGCGACCAAATCGGTGCCGATCATGCCGCCGGCACCGGCTTTGTTGTCCACCACGACGGACTGTTTGAGCAACTGAGCCAACTTGTCGGAGACCAGCCGCCCCATGGCGTCCGAGCTGCCGCCCGCTGGGAATGGCACCACCAGTTTGATGGGCTTTGCGGGGTAGTCCTGCGCAAAGATTGGCGATGCAAAAACGCTGGCGAGACTGGCGGCAGCGGCGACTTGGATGAGGGTGCGGCGATGGTTCATGTTGGCAGTGTAGCCACCTGCTGCTGAACCGTCAGCCGCCAAGCGCCAAGTCGGTCGAGCGGACTTGTGGCTAGGTGACTAACCCTTGTATTTCACCGAGCACCCATACGGCGCGGTGGTTGCTGGGGTCACGCTTTGCCCTGCTGCCAGTTGGCCCAGGCCGACTCGCACGTGGTTGGTGGCTTTGGCGATGTCTGCTGGGTTGGCGCTGGGGATGCTGTCAATCGCACCGGCGTAGGCGAGTTTGCCTGCGGGGTCGATGATGTACATGTGGGGTGTGGTTTTGGCCGCGTAGATTTTGCCGACTTTGCCATCGGCATCCATCAACGTGGTGGTTGCTGAAGCGCCGCGCTCTTTCATCCAGGCGCCCATTTTGTCGGGGGCCAGATAGTCGGCGTGCCCGGTTTCGGTGGAGTTGATGGCGAGCCACACCACGCCTTTGGCGCTGGCTTCTTTTTGCGTGGCAGGGATGTTGCCGCTTTGTTGGTAGTGTTTGCGCACAAATGGGCAGCCAGGGTTGACCCACTCGAGCACAACGGTCTTGCCTTTGAAGTCACTCAGTTTGACGGCTTTGCCGCTGACGTCGGTCAAGCTGAAGTCAGGCGCGGTTTGCCCAACGGCGGCGGCGTGGGCGCTCTGGCCAAAACTGAGACCAAAACTCAGGCTGGTCAGGGCTAACATGGCCAAGGCGGTGCGTCGAATCAGCATGGGGTGACTTTCAAGAATGGTTTAAATTTTGGCAATGGCAGCGCGCAACTCGGATGCGCTCAAAATCTCACTGAACACCTGCGGCGCTGCGCCTTTGCGGTACAGCACATAGACCGGCACGCCGTTGCGGCCGAGTTCGGTCAGGGCTTGTGTGATCGCGGGATCCCGGCGTGTCCAGTCTGCGCGCAAGCGTGCCACGTTCTTGGAGGCCATGTCGGCAATGAGGGCGTTATCGGCCAGGGCGTTCTTTTTGTTGAACTGACAAGTGACGCACCAAGCCGCCGTGAAGTCAACGAACACCGGTTGCCCGCTGGCGAGCAGTTGATCCACTTTGCCCGGCTGCCATGCGCCCCATTCTTTGCTTGAGGGGGCGGCGGTGGCGTTTGGTGTCTCGACAGGCAGCATTTCAACGACTTTTTGGCCGATGGTCACGGTAATCATTGAGACCGTTGCTATTGAAATAATTGTGAAAATCAGCTTAATTCGCCTGGTTTGACCCAAGCTCCAAGCCACAAAGCTCAAGGCAACCAAAATCATCAACAGTGCGCCAGCGCCGTCAATGCCGGTCTGTTGGCCCAATACCCACACCAGCCACACAACGGTTGCCGCCATCGGGAACGCCATGACCTTGCGCGCGGTGTCCATCCATGCGCCGGGGCGCGGCAAAAACTTGGCGACAGCGGGCACCCAGCCGATGAGCAAAAACGGCAAAGCCAAGCCCAGCCCCAAGCTTGCAAATATGGCCAAGGCCTGCACCGCTGGTAGCCCGGCTGCAAACCCAAGCGACGCGCCCATGAACGGAGCCGTGCACGGCGACGCGACAGCAACCGCTAAAACGCCACTCAGGGCTGAGTCGACCACGGGGCTTTTCGCTTGCAAGGTCGCCACGCGGCTGGGCAAAAACGAGCCAAACTCGAACACGCCTGCAAAATTGAGGGTCAAAATCGTGAACAAGGCCGCTAATGTGGCCACCACCGCCGGTGTCTGCAGCTGAAACCCCCAGCCAACCGCCTCGCCCGCCGAGCGCAAAGCCAACATCAACGCGGCCAAAGCCACCATGCTGGCGACTACGCCCACGGTGTAAGCGGTGGCGCTTTTGCGCCGCAGGGCAGGTGACGTGCCGGGTTGCACGACTGCGAACACCTTGAGCGCCAGCACCGGAAACACGCAGGGCATCAAGTTCAAAATCAAGCCGCCGATGAAAGCCGACACCAAGGCCAGCCAAAACGTCATGCTGGGCGCAACAGGGGCTGATTTTTCAATCAAGTTCGCTTTGAGGGCGGTGTCCAGCGCCGTGGGCACGGCCGCAACGCTTGCACCGGCTGGCCAAGCGCCGTCAAGTTTGGCAACAACCCGAATCGCGCTTGGCTCTGCGCCTTTGGCCTGAGAAGACAACACCATCGCCAGGCCGTCTGGGCTGGCGCTGCGCTGCGGGTCGAGCGGCACGCTGATGCTGAAAGCGTCGCCGCTCCACTTTTGAGTTGGCACAGCGGCGGTTTGGATGAGGCTGCCGATTTCGGGGTAGAAGTTGAGGGCCTGGCCAGCCCAATTGGCGGGTAACCCATTGATGTTGATGGCCAAAATGCCACCCGCTTGGGGCTTGAAGCTGGCCTGGGCCGTGCTGGGCTTGGGCGCGGCGGCAAACGCGGCTTCAAAATCAGCGGCGTTGGCAGCGTACGAGCCGCGCGTCGGGATGCTGAGCGTGAACGTGCCTTCTTCGGGGATGCATTCTTGCTTGCAAACCAGCCAATTGGCTTGCAGCTCCACCACCAGCTTGTCGCCGCTGAAGCCGGTGGGCAGGGTGAGCGCGACTGGCAAAACGACGGTGTTCTCGTAGCCGTAGTTGGCCAGGTTACCAATGGGGATCTTTTTGGGAGCGGGCCAAGCGATGTCACCGGCACTCACGCCAACGGGTAGTTTCCACTCCAACGTGGTTGGCAGGCCCGAGTCGCCGCTGTTTTTCCAATAGGTATGCCACTCGGGTTTGTGCGCAATTTTCAGCCCCACCCACACCGGTTGACCCGTTTGCACGCCTTGGGGCGCGTGGGCAATCAACTCGGCGCGTACTTGCTCGGTCGTGACCACGCTAACCGCTCTCAAAGCCTTGGCTGAGCCTCCAGATGAAAAATTAACGGTATTTTGTGCTCTGGTCACCGTATTCATTGAGCTTGTTGCTATCAAAAATACAGTGAAAAACGCACCGCTCATGCGAAACAGGGAGCTGAGTTTTAGGTTCATGAGGTTGTGATCGCGGTTGGTGGGGATTGGTTCTATTTGCGAACAGAGTTCGTCGGGATCAAGCGGCGGCAGCTTACGCTAAACGCCATTTCGCTGATGTCGCGCAAGCGTTCGCCCCAGGCCTGAGCATCACACAACAGCGCGTCATCCCACCATCTCCCCCGCCAGCCGCGCAATGCTGGCGGCATCGACCTCGAAGTACTCTCGCAACACGGCACGTTGGTCGCTTCGGCCAAAGCCGTCTGTGCCAAGTGTCTTGAATGCTCGCCCTTCGGGTAAGTAAGCGCGCACTTGCTCTGGCACGGCGCGCACGTAATCAGTCGCGGCAACGATGGGGCCGCGGGTGGTCTTGAGCACCTGCACCAGCCAAGGCATGTGGTCGTGCAACTCGCAGGCTTGGCCGTCGCGGGCCAATTCGCTCCAGCTCGTGACGCTGACGACATGGGCGGTGATGCCGCTTGCGGCTAAGGCGTGAGCCGCTTTGATCACCTCGGGCAAAATTGCACCGGAGCCCATCAAAGTGACCTCTGGGGCCTCGTTTTTTGGAGAAATTGGCACTTGGTCACCGGATTCATTGGGTTTGATGCTACTGAATAAATAGCATCCACGCACCACGCCCGCTCGCGCTGCGTCGCTCAAACTGGGTTGCGGGTAGCTCTCATTCATCACCGTCAAGTAATACCAGCCGTCCAGTTGGCTGCTCAGCATGTCTTGCATGCCGCGCTCCAGCACCAAGGCCAACTCACCGGCAAACGCGCAGTCGTAGGCTTTGCAGTTGGGGATCGTGCCTGCCACCAAGTGGCTGGAGCCGTCTTGGTGTTGCAGGCCCTCGCCGCTCAGGGTGGTGCGCCCCGAGGTTGCACCGATCAAAAATCCGCGCGCGCGGGCATCAGCCGCCGCCCAAATGGCGTCGCCCACCCGCTGAAACCCGAACATGCTGTAGTAAATATAGAAGGGCAGCATCGCCAAGCCGTGCGTGCTGTAGCTGGTGGCCGCAGCCGTCCAGCTGGCCAAAGCCCCGGCTTCGGTGATTCCTTCTTCCAAGATCACGCCGTCTTTGCTCTCCCGGTAGCTCATGACCGAGCCCAGGTCTTCGGGCTCGTAGCGCTGGCCAACACTGGAGTAAATGCCCACTTGCTTGAAAAGCCCCGCCATGCCAAAGGTGCGGGCTTCGTCGGCGACGATGGGCACGACCCGTGGGCCTAGGCCTGAGTCTTTGAGTAAGTTGCCCATCATGCGGACAAAAGCCATGGTGGTGCTCATGTCTTTGCCGTCTGCCTGCGCGGCAAATGCGCCCCATTGCTCAAGTGGCGGCACTGTCACCGGCGCACATTGGTCCGTGCGCGCGGGTAAGTAGCCGCCCAGCGCGACTCGGCGCTCACGCAATGACTTGGCTTCGGGCGTGAGCTGGCCTTGCGCGTCGCAGGGGCCAATGAATTTCAGTTCGGCCGCTTCTTCGTCGCTCAGGGGCAGGGCGAAGCGATCGCGAAATTCGATCAACGCCTCGCGGTCGAGCTTTTTTTGTTGGTGCGTGGTCATCTTGCCTTGACCGGCCGCGCCCATGCCGTAGCCTTTTTTCGTGTGCGCCAAAACGACTGTTGGTCGACCATTGGCCTGAGATGAACAGGCCGCGTGGTAGGCCGCGTGGATTTTCACCATGTCATGCCCGCCACGTTTCAAGCGGTCAATTTGTGCGTCGCTCAAACCTTGCGCCAAGGCTTGCAGGGCCTGGTTTTGCCCAAAAAACGACTCCCGGTTGAACGCGCCGTCGTTCGCGGCCAGCGTTTGGTATTGCCCATCAACCGTTTGACTCAGGGCATGAATGAGCGCGCCCCGGTTGGGGTTGCTCGGGTGCTGGTCGGCTGTGAAAAGCGCGTCCCAATCGCTGCCCCACACCAGTTTGATGACTTGCCAGCCCGCGCCCGCAAAAAGCGACTCCAGCTCGTCGATGATTCGCCCGTTGCCCCGCACCGGACCATCGAGGCGCTGCAAATTGCAGTTAATTACAAATGTGAGGTTGTCAAGCCGCTCACGCGCGGCCAAGGTCAGCGCGCTCATGCTCTCAGGTTCGTCCATCTCGCCGTCGCCAAAAAAGCCCCACACCCGCCGCTGGGGCGATGTCTCGCGCAGCAGCCCGCGGTCGCGCAAGTAGCGCATGAACCGCGCCTGATAGATGGCGTTGATCGGCCCCAGCCCCATGCTGCCCGTGGGGAACTGCCAAAAGTCGGGCATCAATTGCGGGTGGCAATAGCTGCTCAAACCTTGCACGCCCATGCGCTCAGCACTGACTTCTTGGCGATACAGCGACAGCTGTTGCTCACTCAATCGCCCCTCCAAAAAAGCCCGCGCGTACACGCCGGGCGCGCTGTGCGGCTGGAAAAACACCAAGTCGCCGTCGGCATGGATGCCGTCGCGCACGGTTTGGGCTCTGAAAAAATGGTTAAACCCCACCTCAAACAAGTCGGCCGCGCTGGCGTAGCTGGCGATGTGGCCACCCAACTCGCCGTGCGCTTGGTTGGCGCGCACGACCATCGCCAGTGCGTTCCAGCGCAGCACCGACGCAACCCGTTGCTCCATCTCCAAATGCCCAGCAAAACTGGCTTGTTGGGCCACGCCAATCGTGTTGGCGTAAGGCGTGATCAATTCCGCCTGCCAGCCCACGCCCAGCTCGCGCGCCCGAGCAGCCAGTCGGTCCAGCATGTAGCGGGCGCGAGCCGTGCCGCCTTGGGTTGTCAAGACCGCCAACGCGTCCAGCCACTCCTGGGTCTCGCCGGGGTCGCTGTCTGGCGCGTCGAGGATCGACAAAAAGCGCGAGAAATCAGCGGTTGGCTGGTTTGATTGGCCGGGCGGGGATGTGGGTGCGGTCATGAGCGGCATTGTCGCGCGACCTGCCCGACCCGTTGATGCGAGCCTTGAAGTCTCGCGCGGCGCTCGAGGGCTTGAAGCTCAAGGACTACTTTGCCCGCATCGCTCAGGCAGCTTTGACAAAGGCTTCAGCCGGTTTGAAGGCTTGGATTGCCTGCAGCTTTTAAACGGCTCAAAAACACGCGATTTTGATGAAATTAATGGAAAATAAGCCCTTGGTCGCCGGATTCATTGAGTTTGTTGCTATCAATATTAGACTGATTGCCCCGTCTCGCGTTGCGCGATCCGTCGGTCGTTTGCCTCAGTCCGAAGGCTTCTGCGGCGCGCGTCGCACGTCCTGGCGGAGGATGCCGGCGACGGTTACCGTGACACGGTCAAAGTGGTAGTAAATTGAAAACGGAAAACGTTTGGCAATGGTGCGATAAAAACCCAAATGCGACTTGGCGTCAATGCCTGCGTAAAGCCCCAACCAGTTAATAACCCCAGAGCTGACTCATGGCAGCCAGCATCTTCGTTCGCGACTCGTCGCTTGGGCCATGCACGGCTTGACCCGCCACATGCGCCTGTTTGCACCCCGAGTCGGGGCTTGAGAAGATCCACGCGTCTAGCAAATGATCGTTTGGCATACCCAGCAGCGCCGGGGCTTGGGGGTTTAGGGTGACGAAGTCGGCGCGTTGGCCGACCGCTAAGCCGCCCAGGTTTGCGCATGCGCAGGTTGATCCGCCTGTTACCGCGGCTTGAAAGAGTGCGGCGGCGCTGCTGCCTTGGCCCATCGACGCGACATTTCGTTGGCGGCGGGTCAGGCGCTGGCTGTACTCAAGCAGGCGCAGCTCCTCGCTCAGGCCTCGGGTGACGTGGCTGTCGCTGCCGATGGCCATGGATGCACCCAGCTGCAAATTCGTGGGCAAGTCAAAGACCCCGTCGCCCAAATTGGCCTCGGTACTGGGGCACAGCACCACGGTTGCGCCACTGGCTTTGGCGCCCGCGAGCTCGTCTGGCGTTGTGTGGGTGGCGTGTACCAGGCTCCACTGCGCCGTCACACCCGCGTGATCGAGCAGCCACGCAACCGGTCGTTGGCCGTGGTGGGCGAGGCAATCGTCTATCTCCTGGGTCTGCTCGGCAATGTGGATGTGAACGGGCCAACGGTTTTGCGCGGCAATTTGAGCGGTCTCGGTCAGTGCAGCAGGGTCAACCGCGCGCAGGGAGTGCAAGGCAATGCCGGCGTTGATGCGCGGCAAGCGCATGTCGTTGACGGCCTGCGCGATGCGGGCCGCCGACTCAGGCGTGCTAGCAAAACGGCGCTGATCGGGCTTGAGGCCGCCGCCCGTGCGCTGCACTGCAAAACCCGAGTGCATGTACACGACCGGCAGCAGCGTCAAGCCGATGCCCGATGCTTGGGCCGCGCGAACCAAGGCCATCGACATCTCAGATGGGTTGGCGTAGGGTTTGCCGTCCAAGTCGTTGTGTAGGTAGTGGAATTCGCACACCTGCGTATAGCCGCCCACCAGCAACTCGGTGTAGAGCTGCGTGGCAATGGCTTCGAGTTGGTCGGGCGTGATGCGCAGCGCTGCTTGGTACATGCGGGCGCGCCAGCCCCAAAAATCGTCTGCGCCGCTGTGGGCGCGCTCGCTCAAGCCCGCAATGGCGCGCTGAAATGCGTGGCTGTGGGCATTAACCACGCCAGGTAAAACTGGGCCAAGTTGCGTGGTGGTTGGCGACAAAGCATGTTGCGCAATGTCTGCCTCAAATGAGGCCCAGTTGCCGTCGACTCCGACGCGCATGCGCAGGTTTTTGGCCCAACGACCGCCAACCCAGGCCTGGGGTGTCCAAAACTCAATCATGCCCGTGCACCGCTTGAATGAAGCGCTTTTGCTGCGGCCACAGCCGCCGTGATCATGCCAATGAGCACCGGCTGCAGGGCGAGAGCGTTGGCGGCGTCATAGGCAAACGGCGCGGTCTCGGCCATGTAGAGGCTTTGGCACTTTTCAAGCTGAATGGCATGCACGCCGATGCTGGGCTGACCATAGTGGCGGGTGATGAAGCCGCCTTTGAAGCGCCCATTGATGACGCTGGTCAGTCCGGGTTGGTTTGCCGCAACTTGGCTTGTCGCGTCGGCAATTGATGCATGCGCCGATGCGCCGCTGGCGGTGCCAAGGTTGAGGTCGGGCAGTTTGCCGTCAAAAAGCCAGGGAATGTGGCTGCGAATGCTGTGCGCGTCCCACAGCAGCACAAAGCCGTGCAAGGTGCGAAGGCGATCAAGCTCGGTTTGCAAGGCATCGTGATAGGGCTGCCAGTAGAAGGATCGGCGGCGATCAATCTCCGCTGGGTCGGGCTCATGGCCGCTCAAATACAGCGCGTCGCCGGTGAAAAACCGCGTGGGACACAACTCGGTGTTGGCCGCGCCGGGGTACATGGGTGCGTTGTCGCTTGGGCGATTGAGGTCAATCACGTAGCGCGAGGTGTGCGGTTTGATGGTCGACGCGCCCAAGCCGGGCGCAAAGCCATAGAGCTCGCCAAGGTGCCAATCGGTGTCTTCAACGCCCAAGGCTCGTTCGCAAAACTGAGCGCGCAGCTCAGGCGGAATGTGCGTGCCCACGTGCGGCATGCTGATGAGCAGGGGCGTGTCGCCCAAGTGCAAATCGAAGCTCATGCGGTTTGCCCCTTAAAAACGGTCTGGATTCGCGGGTTCGCGCCCAGCGCGTAGCTCAACTCAGCGGGGTGATGCACGTCCCACAGCACAAAATCGGCGCGCATCCCGATCGCCAGGGTGCCACGGTCGGGCAGCCCCAAGGCTTTGGCGGCGTTGCGGGTCACGCCAGCCAAGGCTTCTTGCGGGCTGAGTCGAAACAAAGTGCAAGCCATGTTGAGCATCAGCAGCAAAGACGTGCACGGCGACGTGCCGGGGTTGCAGTCGGTGGCGATGGCCATCGAAATGCCGTGCTCGCGAAGCAAGGCAACGGGCGGCAAATGGGTTTCGCGCAGGAAATAGTACGCCCCGGGCAGCAAAGTGGCCACCGTGCCTGCTTTGGCCATGGCCTGCGCGCCCGCCGCGCTCAACCACTCCAAATGGTCGCAACTCAGTGCGGTGAATTCAGCGGCTAAGGCCGCGCCGCCGCTGTCGCTGAGCTGCTCGGCGTGTAGTTTGACCGGCAGGCCCAGCGCCTTCGCCGCTTCAAACATGCGCCGGGTTTGGGCTGGCGTGAACCCAATGCGTTCGCAAAATGCGTCCACCGCGTCGACCAGACCCTCGCCGTGCAAAGCTTGCAAGGTGGCAATGGCATCCGCCAAATACGCGTCGCTTTGCCCGGCAAATTCAGGTGGTACCGCGTGCGCGCCTAAATAAGTGGTTCGCACGTCAACAGCGTGGTGTTTTGACAACTCACGAGCGACGGTCAGGGTTTTGCGCTCTGCATCCAGCGACAGCCCGTAGCCCGACTTGATCTCGACCGTGGTGACGCCCTCGTTCAGCAGATGCTTGAGCCGTTTTTGGCTTTGCGTCAGTAGGTCAGCGGCGTCAACGGCGCGAGTGGCAGTGACGGTCGACTTGATGCCGCCGCCTGCGCGGGCGATGTCTTCGTAGCTTGCACCCAAAAGCCGCTGCTCAAACTCGCCCGAGCGGTTACCGCCGTACACCAAATGGGTGTGGCAATCGATCAAACCGGGTGTGATCAACGCGCCGTTGGCGTCAACGCGGGAGGCGCGATCGTGCTGTGTAGGCAAATCAATGCGAGGCCCGACCCAAATGATCTGCTCGCCATCAATCACCAGCGCTGCGTCAGGTATCAGCCCATAGGGTGCGGACGCCTTTGCGCACATCGTCGCAACCGCGCAGTTCGTCCAAATCGTCTGGGTCACAGGTCAATCTCCATCCAAATGGCGTTGGCTGAAGCCACTGTCAGCATGCCGGGCTGGCTGATGACTCGCCAAGCCAGTGTTTTGGGCGGTAAAACCGTGTTTTCACCGTCAAATGTCACTTTGGTCGCCGAATCTATTGAGTATGTTGCTATCAATTTCGCATACTTGGCTGAAGGATTGGGGGTGACCGCGCCCGTTGTGAGGGCGTCCCGGACCCGAGTCATGCGCCCACTCGCACCGCGCAGCATCAAGTTGATGTCTTGTGTGTGGCCGTCGATCAGTTTGCAATGGGTTGAGGCGGCACCGTCGAAGTTGAACGCGTCGCCGCCTGCGCAAAGCAAGACCGACCGACCGTCAACATCGAGCACGGCGCCCGCGCCGCTGAGCACCGCAAACCAGCGCTGCACGCCGTCAAAGTGCGAAAACGGTCCGTCAAGGACAATGTCAGCAACTGAAATCCGCACGCGCCAATGCTGGGTGTTTGGCCAAGCCAGCAGCTCTCGGGTGATGCCGCCGCCGTTCTTCCAGGGCTGCTCTGGCGCAGTTGACCATGAAACCTGCGTCCAGCTCATGCCTGAAACTGTCCTGCAAAGCTATACCGGCTGCCCGGATACGTGAGCCGAACGATGCTGGCCACGTTTGCCCCACTGACGGTGCGGCGTTTCATCAGCAAGCAGGGGTCGCTGGCGTTGATGCCCAGCAACTGCGCAATTGGCACCGTTGCGACGCATGCCTCAATGGTGTAGCTGGCCTCGGTGAGTGGCGCGTGAGCCAGCAAATGACCTGTTGGCGTGATTTGTGTGAAGTCCAGCGACAAATAGCCTGGTGCTGCGGCTGGGTTCACGAAACGATCTTCGTGTTGGATCGGGATACCATTTTCTAAATGAACGATCTCGCTGTGGAAGACTTCGCCGCCCACTTTGATCGACAGCGCGGCGGCCACTTCACTTGTCGCTGACTCGGGGACAACCCGAATCACCTGCACGGTGTGCGCATGGCCGCGCTCCAGCACCTCGTCGTGGATGTCGCGAATGCTCAATCGCGATGAAATGCGGTGCAGTTGCGCCACCCGCGTGCCTGAGCCGCGCACACGAGTCACCAAGCCGTCGTTGACCAGCTCGCGCAAGGCGCGGTTGACGGTCATGCGGGCCACACCAAACTGCTCGCTCAGCGCGGATTCACTCGGAACAGGATCGCCCGGCTTCCATTGGCCAGTGCTGATGTAGCCACGCAAGTGGGCCTTGATTTGCTCGTAAATCGGCAAAATGGCGGTCGGCGACAAGGTCTCGGGCAAGCTTGACATGGCGCGAGCTTATCCCAGTTGACAGCAGTTGTATAGACAACTAGACTGAGTCGCAACTAAGTTGTATAGACAACCGCCTTGAGGAATAAACGTGTCAACCCCAGCATTCATCCACAAGTTCGCCAACAGCGTCGCCCGGCCGGTTCGTGCTCCGCGTGGCACGCAAATCAGCTGCGCAAACTGGCAAATTGAGGCTGCCTACCGGATGTTGCAAAACAACCTCGACCCCGAAGTGGCCGAGAACCCCGATGAATTGGTGGTTTACGGCGGCATTGGCAAGGCTGCGCGCAACTGGCCGTGTTTTGACACGATTTTGGACTCGCTGCGCAAGCTGCGCGCCGACGAGACGTTGCTCATTCAGTCGGGCAAGCCCGTTGGGGTTTTTCGCACCCACCCCGGCGCGCCGCGTGTGCTTCTGGCGAATTCCAACTTGGTGCCGCAGTGGGCGAATTGGGCGCATTTCAACGAACTCGATCGCGCCGGGCTCATGATGTATGGGCAGATGACCGCAGGCAGTTGGATCTACATTGGCACGCAAGGCATTGTTCAGGGCACTTTTGAGACTTTTGTTGAGGCTGGTCGCCAGCATTTTGGTGGCGACTTGAGCGGTCGCTGGATTTTGACCTCAGGCTTGGGTGGCATGGGCGGCGCGCAGCCGCTCGCCGCCAGTTTCGCGGGTGCTTGCTCGCTCAACATTGAGTGCCAGCAAAGCCGCATCGACTTTCGCTTGCGCACCAAATACTTGGACGTTCAAGCCACCGACCTGACCCACGCGCTGGCGTTGATCGCGCGCCACACCCAAGCCAAAGAAGCCATCTCAATTGGCCTGTGCGGCAATGCCGCCGAGCTTTTGCCTGAATTGGTGAAAATTGGGCAAAACGGCGGCCCGCGCCCGGACATCGTCACCGATCAAACCTCAGCGCACGACATCATCAATGGCTACCTGCCCGCTGGCTGGAGTGTGGCGCAGTGGCAAGCCGCGCAAAAAGACCCTTCGCAACATGCCAAGCTGACCCAAGCAGCCGGTGAGTCGTGCGCCCAGCATGTGCGGGCTTTGTTGGCCTTCCATGGCATGGGCATTCCAACGGTTGATTACGGCAACAACTTGCGCCAAGTCGCCAAAGACTACGGCGTGGACAACGCGTTTGACTTCCCCGGTTTCGTCCCCGCCTACGTTCGCCCGCTGTTTTGCAAAGGCATCGGGCCGTTTCGGTGGGTGGCCCTGAGTGGCGACCCAGCCGATATCGCCAAGACAGACGCCAAGATGAAGGAGCTCTTTCCAAACAACGCCCATTTGCATCGCTGGCTTGACATGGCTGGCGAGCGCATCGCGTTTCAAGGCTTGCCCGCGCGCATTTGCTGGATTGGTTTGGGCGAGCGGCATTTGGCTGGGCTCGCGTTTAACGCCATGGTCGCCAGCGGCGAACTCGCTGGCCCCATCGTCATCGGGCGTGATCACCTTGACAGTGGCTCAGTCGCCTCACCCAACCGCGAAACCGAGTCAATGCTGGACGGCAGCGATGCCGTGAGCGATTGGCCGCTGCTGAACGCATTACTCAACACCGCCAGCGGGGCCACTTGGGTCAGCCTTCACCACGGCGGCGGCGTAGGCATGGGCTACTCGCAGCATTCGGGCGTCGTGATTTGCGCTGACGGCACCGCTGAGGCGGGCGAAAAGCTCGCTCGGGTGCTGTTCAATGACCCCGCCACCGGGGTGATGCGCCACGCCGATGCCGGCTACGAAATCGCCCAAGCCAGTGCCCAAGAAAATGGCCTGAACTTGCCGATGTTGCGCACGAATTGACGCCATGACCACACCCCAAACCATCACACCGGGTGAACTGGACTGGTCGCAGTTGCGCCAGCTGTGCACCGAGCCCGCGCCCCAGGTGACGCTCGATCCGAGTTGTTGGCGCGGTGTCGAGGCCAGCGCTGCCGTGGTGAAAGCTGCAACCGAAGGTGATGCAGCGGTGTACGGTGTGAACACTGGCTTTGGCAAACTCGCCTCCACCCGCATCGCGCGC
The DNA here is from genome assembly GCA_031421855.1 of Comamonadaceae bacterium. GTDB lineage: Bacteria > Pseudomonadota > Gammaproteobacteria > Burkholderiales > Burkholderiaceae_C > JAAFHN01. The sequence goes on along the minus strand of JANOPN010000071.1, from coordinate 17,262 downwards.
GAATCGCTGGCCTTGTTGCAGCTCAATTTGTTGCGCTCGCACGCGGTTGGTGTGGGCGCGCCGATGAGCGAGCGGGTGGTTCGGCTCATCTTGGTGCTCAAGGCGGCGAGTTTGGCCAGAGGCTACTCTGGCGTGCGGGCCGAGGTGGTGCAGGCGCTGTTGAATTTGCACAATTGCGGGGTCATTCCCCTCATTCCCTGCCAAGGCTCGGTGGGCGCGTCGGGCGATCTCGCCCCCTTGTCGCACCTGTGTTTGGTGCTCGTGGGTGAGGGCGAAGCCTTCGTGGGAGGCGATCGGCTGACGGGCGCTCAGGCTTTGGCGCGAGCAAATTTGAAGCCCATCACCCTAGGCGCCAAAGAGGGCCTGGCCCTCATCAACGGCACCCAAGTGTCGGCGGCGCTTGCCATTGAAGCCTTGTTGCGAACCGAAGACGTATTTGGCTCGGCGGTGATCGCGGGCGCACTCACGCTGGACGCCGCGCGCGGCAGCGACGGCCCGTTTGATGCCCGCATTCATGCCGTTCGGGGGCAGCCGGGGCAGTTTGACTGCGCGGGGGCCTACCGGGCGCTCACCTCGGGTAGCGCCATTCGAGCCTCTCATTTGCAGGGCGACGACCGGGTGCAAGACCCTTACTGCCTGCGCTGCCAGCCCCAAGTGATGGGGGCTTGTCTAGACCAAATGCGCTATTGCGCTCAGGTGCTGGTGCGCGAAGCCAACGCCGTGACCGACAACCCGCTGGTGTTCGCGTCGAACGACCCCAGCTTGGCGCCCGCCATGGTCTCCGGGGGTAATTTCCACGCCGAGCCCGTGGCCTTGGTGGCTGATGCGCTGGCCGTCGTCATCGCCGAGATTGGCGCAATTGCCGAGCGCCGAATTGCCATGCTGGTCGATACGGTCGTGTCGCGCTTGCCGCCGTTTCTCACGCCCGATGCGGGGCTCAACAGCGGTTTCATGATTGTTCACGTCACCGCTGCGGCCTTGGCATCCGAGAACAAGTCACTCGCCCACCCAGCCAGCGTTGACAGTTTGCCCACGTCCGCTAACCAAGAAGATCACGTCAGCATGGCGACTTTTGGTGCGCGGCGGCTCACGCCGATGCTGGACAACACCGCCCACATCATTGGCATTGAACTGCTGGCTGCCGCACAGGGCATTGAGTTTTTGCGGCCACTCACCAGCGCGCCTGCTCTTGAGCGGGTGCTGCGCTTGATTCGCAGCACATCCCCTGCGATGATGCTAGACCGCAGCCTGAGCGCCGAGATGGCAGCTGCTCACGACTGGGTGTTGAGTGGCGCGGTTTGTGATGCGCTGCTTGATGGCTCGTTGGAGTCGATGAGTGCGTTCACATCGCTTCAGTTGGCCTAGATTTCGCTGTTGTTTGGCTCGTTCCCCGTCCGTTTCATCCACTTGGAGTCTTCATGAAAAAACTGTTAATCACCTCGCTCGTTGCACTGGGCTGCCTGGCTGCGCAGGCTCAAGAAACCAAAGTCGCCATCGGCATGTCGGGCTGGACCGGCTTTGCACCGCTCACACTGGCTAAAGAGGCGGGCATTTTCAAGAAAAACGGTTTGGACGTCTCGATCAAGAAAATTCCGCAAAAAGACCGCCACTTGGCCATTGCGTCCGGCGATATCCAATGCGCAGCAACCACGGTGGAGACTTGGATCGGCTGGAACGCCGCTGGTGTGGCCACGACGCAAATCTTTCAGCTTGACAAAAGCTTCGGCGCAGACGGCATGGTCGTCAAGTCGGGCATCAACAAAATCAGCGACCTCAAAGGCAAAACAGTGGCAGCTGATGCGCCCGGTACCGCCTCGTATTTTGGCCTGGCTTGGTTTCTGAAGAAAAATGGCATGAGCCTCAAGGATGTCAAAGTCGTCAACTTGTCGCCGCAAGCTGCCGCCAACGCGATGATCGCCGGGGTCGCCGAAATTGACGCGGCGATGACGTACGAGCCATATTTGAGCGCTGTGCGCGCCAAACCCGAGGCCGGGAAAATCATCGCCACCACCCTTGACTACCCGATGGTGATGGATACCTTTGGCTGCACGCCAAAATTCTTGGCCGAAAACGCCAAAGCCGCTAAAGCACTGGCCGACAGCTATTTTGAAGCGGTCGCGCTGATTGCCAAAGAGCCCAAAACAAGTTTTGCCACCATGGGCGCTGATGTCAAGCAAAGCGGCGAGCAATTCGAAGCCAGCCAAAAATACCTGCGTTGGCAAGACCGGGCTGCCAATCAAAAATTCTTTGCCGGGGAGCACGCGGCCTTCTCCAAAGAGGCCGCCGACTTGTTGTTGGAGGCCGGGATCATCAAATCCATCCCCGATTTGAGCAAACTGGCCGACACCCGCTTTTTGAAGTAATCCGCCTCAACGCACCCCAGCCAGCCCATGCGACCCCTGCAACCCGTCAAACCCGCCACCCGTGTGGTGCTGGGGGTGAGCTTCTTTGTGCTTTTCATCGCCTTGTGGTCAGCCGTCACGTTTGGTGGTCTGGTCTCAAAGACCTTCTTGGCTGACCCCGTGATGATGCTGCGCTCAGGCTTTGACTTGTTGGTCAACCAAGGCTTCATCAAAGACATTGGCATGACCGTTTGGCGGGTCGTGGGTGGCTTTTTGATTGCGGCGTTGCTCGCCGTTCCGCTGGGCGTGCTCATGGGCGCGTACAAGGGCATCGAGGCCTTTTTCGAGCCCTTTGTCAGCTTTGCACGCTATTTGCCCGCATCTGCCTTCATTCCGCTGTTGATATTGTGGGCCGGCATCGGTGAGGCCCAAAAACTCAGCGTCATCTTCATTGGGAGCTTCTTTCAGCTGGTGTTGATGATCGCCGTCAGCGTGGGCAGCACCCGTGTGGATTTGGTGGAGGCGGCCTATACGCTGGGGGCCAGCGACAAAGGCATCGTCACCCGCGTGCTCATGCCCAGCAGCGCGCCGCACATTGCCGAGACCTTGCGAATGGTGCTGGGCTGGGCTTGGACGTATGTGATCGTGGCCGAGTTGATCGGCGCGTCCAGTGGCATCGGCCACATGATCACCGACAGCCAGTCTTTGTTGGCCACCGATCAAATCATCTTTGGCATCATCGTCATCGGCATCATTGGCTTGGGCAGCGACTTTGCGTTCAAGGCGCTCAACCGCCGCTTGTTTCCTTGGGCCACCTTGTGAGCATCCTCCAAGTCAACCAAGTCTCCAAGGTGTTTGGCATCACCACAGCGCTGTCGGCCACCGATTTGGTTGTGGCTGAAAACGACTTCATCACCATCCTGGGTCCATCGGGCTGCGGAAAAAGCACCTTGTTGCGCATGATCGCGGGCCTCGATGTGCCCAGCAGCGGCAGCATCACGCTCGATGGTCAACCCGTGAGCGGCCCCGGGCCCGACCGGGGCATGGTGTTTCAAAGCTACACCTTGTTTCCGTGGCTGACCGTGCTGCAAAACGTGTGTTTTGGCCTGCGTGAAAAAGGCTTGGTACTGGCTGAGCAATTGGCCATCGCGCACGAGTTTTTAGGCAAAGTCGGGCTCAAGGGTTTCGAGCACCACTTTCCCAAGCAACTCTCGGGCGGCATGCAGCAACGCACGGCTCTTGCGCGAGCGCTGGCGAACAACCCCCGAATTTTGCTCATGGACGAGCCCTTTGGAGCCCTCGACCACCAAACCCGCGAGCTGATGCAAGAGCTCTTGCAAGGCATTTGGGAGGCACAGCACAAAACCGTGCTCTTCGTCACCCACGATATCGACGAAGCCATCTTCATGGGCAGCCGAGTCGTGGTCATGAGCGCCCGACCCGGCCGCATCAAAAGCGACGTGGCAGTAGACCTGCCTCACCCCAGACACTATTCAGTCAAAACCACCCCCACATTCACCGCCCTCAAAGCCCAACTCACGGAAGACATCCGCGTCGAGGTGCAGCGGGCGGCGGGGTTGATGGCGAGCGGCAGTTGAGTTGGTTTTGATTGATTTTTAGGTGAGATTGGCCTCTGGTCTATAGATTCATTGACTCTGTTGCTATTATTTTTGATAAAAGTCGACTGAGTTTTTGTATCATCCCGCACCTCAAATCCAGACGTGCGTCGCCAATTTGCTGGTGACGTGCCCCGCCAGAGCGACGGGTTGGGGTGCGGGTGATTCAGCTCAAGCTGCGGAACGGGTCAGCGCCTGAGCGGTCACCTGCGGGGCAAGTACAGGCTCGTCTTTGACTTGCACAAACAAGTCGGCAGCCGTCATTTCAAGGCCGTCGCTTGCGAATTTTGTGGTTTCGCCGCGCGCAAACGGGTGCAGCACCCACAGGCCGTCCGCACCCCTGCGGTACACATCCACCACGCGGTTGTCGGTGTCGATGAGTGCGTACTCTTGTAGGGTAGGCAGTTGTCGGTACGCGGCAAATTTTTGGCCACGGTCAAACGCGGCGGTGCTGGGGGAGAGCACTTCCACGATGAGGGTGGGCTCGCTTTTGACCGATGAATTGGCGCGATCGGCCGCGCTGCACGTGACGAATACGTCAGGGTAAAAGTAGCAATTCGCAGCTTCAACCCGCAGCTTCATGTCACTCTGGTACAAGCGGCAGGGCGTGCCCGCAAGCGCCTTGTGCAAGGCGAGGGCCACATTGAATTCGACCGTCACATAGCTGTCTTGTGCGCCCGCCATCGCAAAAACCTCGCCGTCAATGTACTCGTGCTTGATGGTTTGCGTGCTGTCCCAGTCCAGAAAGGCACTGGCATCCAATTTGGGTTTAAGCAGGGGCGGGGCCATGGCGTGGGTGGGCGCAAGTCGCAAGGGCGAGGATACCGCCGATAGCGCTTGGGTGTGCTGCGCATGCGAGCAAGCTGCTGGCTGACGTGATGGATGTACAATTTGTACACTCAAGCATCATCCGCAAAGCGTTCACATGCTCACAGCTGCCGCACGGCCTCATTCGTCCGCCATCACCACCCGCCCATTCACCAACGGCAACAGCCAAGCCGTGCGCATCCCCAAGGAGCTGCGGATTTCGGCTGCGCAGGTGCAAATTTTTAGGGCAGAAAACGGCGATGTGGTGATTCGGCCGTTGCCCGATGTGCCCCTAGACCGTGGTGCGGCGATGTTGGCGGCGATCAAGGGTTTTCCGGCTGAGGCGGTGGCCGCGCTTGAGCAGCAGCGTGCTGAGCAGCAGCCGGTGCAAGAGCGCGAAGCGTTTTAGGTAATGCCGATGCGATACATGCTGGACACCAACATGCTGATTTACGTGCTTAAAAATCAGCCCCCCCGTGTGGCCGAGCGGATGAGCGCGATGGGTGCGAACGACGAGCTGTGCATGAGCTTCGTGACCTGGGCCGAACTGCTGCGTGGGCTGGAAGGCAGCTCGCGAAAGCCGCAAACCGCGCAAGCCTACGAGGCCATTGCCCAAGTGGTGCCTGTGCGGTACGCGGCCACGCACGAACTCTGCGCTCACCACGCCACGCATGCCCATGCGCTCAAAACAGCGGGCCAAACCATCGCTGCAAACGACTTGTGGATCGCCGCCCATGCCCTGGCCGATGACTGCACCCTGGTGACCAACAACACCCGGGAGTTTGAACGGGTGAAAGGCTTGCGGATTGAAAACTGGGCGGTTTAATTGGTTGGGTCAATTGAGCGGGTCAATTGGGTGGTTTACCCGGATCGACTGATTGCCTGCATTGCGCTGAATGCAGATTCAGCCACCAACAGCCAGCAAACCCGGGCAGTCAGATGGGCGGGGCCGGTTCTGCACTTCGTAAAGTTGCAGTTTGCGGCAGCGGTCTGTCGCCAAATTTAAAAGGGAATCCCAGCATGTTCATCCGCTTGAAATCCACCACATTGGCGATTGCATTGGGCGCAATTGCCCTGGCTGTAATTGCCCTGTGCGCAATTGCCTTGAGCCCAATCGCCTGGTTTGGTTCGGCCTGCAGCGCCTTGGCTGAATGTGGCGCTGTGAGCATTACCAGCGAGCCCAAAGGCATGCCTGTGTTTGTGAATGGTGCGCTCCGGGGCAACACGCCAAACGCTAAAGGCGGCAAATTCCGCATTCAGCTCAAGCCCGGTGAACACAAGGTGGAGGTGCGAGAGGTGAAGGGCGATGAGCAGTGCTCGGGCAGTGAGATTGTGTTTGTATCGGCCGATACCGCCAGTGACGTGGCATTGACAGCCGCGTGCGGCTTGACGGCGGCGGCGCAGGCCCGAAAGGATGCGGTAACTCGCGAAGGCGCCGCTCGAATGGTGGCCCAAATCAACGCACAAATGGTCACCATCCCAGCCGGCTCATTCCAAATGGGCAGCAGCAATGGCTTGTCTGACGAAAAGCCCGTGCACCAAGTTCAAGTGCGTTCGTTTGACGTGGGCAAATTTGAAGTCACTTTTGACCAGTGGGATGCGTGTGTGGCGGTTGGTGGGTGTAGCCACTTTCCGGACGATAGCGGTTGGGGCCGAGGTGCGCGCCCCGTGATGAACGTGAGTTGGAGCGACGCGCAGCAGTTCATCTCTTGGTTGAATACAGAAAAAGGCAGCAGCCAAGCTTTTCGCCTGCCTACTGAGGCTGAGTGGGAGTACGCAGCCAGGGCAGGTGCCAAAGGGGAAAACTACTCCACCGGGGCCTGCATCACCACCGAGCAAGCTAATTTTAATGACGCTAGTCGCTTTGAAAACTGCACGCCGAGCAATCGAAAATATGGGGAAACCACCCCGGTGGGTAATTTTGCTGCCAATGCCTTTGGCTTGCACGATATGCACGGCAACGTGTGGAAGTGGACACAAGATTGTGGGAGGAACGGCTACACCGGTACACCCTCCGATGGCAGTGCGTGGACTGCCGAAAATTGCGGCGTGCGGGTGTTGCGTGGCGGTTCGTGGTACAACGATTTGAATGATCTGCGGTCTGCGCGACGAATTGACATCTATACCGGCGGCAGTAGCAGCCTAATTGGTTTTCGATTTTCAAGGTCGCGTTAGCCTTTGAGCTTTGAGCTTTTACACTTTGAACTTATGTGCCGCTACCTTAGCACGCCCACCCCGTACTTTTGCAGCACGGCCAGCAGCTTCAGCGTCATGCCCATTGGCACCGGTTTCCCATTTTTGAACGGTGCTGGCGCTGGTGTTGAGGTAGCGCGCCAAAGTGCGTACGCTTCAGTTATAGATTGAGTCGCGCCGCCCTACGGCCAACGCAAGAATTTCCAACTTGCCGTGTGTGAGCTTGCACACAATGCGCAGGTCACCAACACGGTAGCGCCAAAGCCCTGAAAGATTGCCTGCCAGGGCTTTTCCTCTGACTGTGGGGTCGTCCAGTTGGCGCAACTCACGCAAGTAGGTGGTAACCGTTTTCGCTACGGGCTTGTCAAGCTTTGAAATTTGCTTTTGTGCTTCAGTTGAAACAATCAAATTCCACACGCTTTTTCCACCTCTTCGAGGGTGTACCACTTGGCTCCGGGTTTGGCTTGGGTCTTGATTGAGCGCTTGGCCGCTGCGATGTCGGCTTGGTCTTCCAGCCACTGATTGAACGCTTTTTTCCAGCTGGTTTGGCTTTGGATTTTGAGCAGTGCAGGCGGAACAGTGAACACCATACCGACCACGGCTGCGCCGTCACCAAATTCGCTGTTGCTGTCGCTCATGCCACTCTCCAAGAAAACAAACACCGAGCGACACCATGCCGCGCGGTGGTTGAATGATTTGTGACGATTTTAAAGAATTTTGGGCATCAGCGCATGCTCAGGCTCGTTGGTTTTTTTGCAGACTCGACCTCATTGAAAGCAATTTCATAGCAAGAAAAGTAATGAATACGGAGACAAGTTGGCAATTCAGCGGGCGGATTCAACAACGCCACCAGCAAGCGCAACAACAACATTGGCTTTCGCCTCTCCAGTCCGTCTGGTTGCTTGCCTTTGGCATGTGACTTTGCCCAGAATGCCTTGGTTCAAGGGCCAATGCAGCGCGGCGCGGATTACCATGAGCTGAATTCCTGGGTGACGGGGTTTGCGAGCAAACTCGGCCAGCCAAAGAAAGTGCCGAAACGTTGAGCAACGGCGAGTAGGCGGCGGGTAAAGCGCCGAAAGCCCGAGTTCTTTCAAGGTGAATTATTGCGCTGTGCGCCCCGTTTCGTGATTTTGGGCGACGGCGGTTTCGGTTGGTCGCCGTTTTTCGGGCAAGCTGTGATTCCTCTATCAAGGCTAAGCCAGCACGCCCACCCCGTGCTTTTGCACGACCGCCAGCAGCTTCAGCGCCATGCCGCTGGGGCGTTTGGCTCCGGTTTCCCATTTTTGAACGGTGCTGGCGCTGGTGTTGAGGTGGCACGCAAAAATTGGCTGGCTAAAGCGTTGCGCCTCGCGCAGTTGCTTAATTTGATCGCCTTGCAGCTCAATGGGCTGCGCGATGCAGCTCACATCAAATTCGCGCAGGGTGGCCTTGCTGATCGCACCCACTTTGAGGAGCGCCGCCGCCGAGGTGTGCATGGCCTCGAAAGCATTAGCTTTAAATTCATACCCTTTGTCTGCACGCATGCTTCGCGGCTTGGCCAACGATGTTGCAGTAGGTTTGGTGCGATCGGCTTTGGTCGTTGCAAATCTCCACAAAATCGCCATCGCGAAGCAAATGCGCCAACTGCGTTGCATTCAGCTAGGCATAGGCGGGAGCGACCGGTTCGAACCCCGCCAACTCATCCGCATGGATGTTCTCGCGGTCGTTTTTGGCGGACAAAAATTCAAATATCCAAAATCATTCGCACTTGGCCAGCAAGATGTTGCGATGCAAGTTGTCATTGAGCCGTTGCTTGAAGACGCCGCCGCCAAAATCGGTTGCCCGCCCAGGCTTGGCATCATCGACCAAGCCGCACAGCTTTGTGTCAGGCATCTTTTCCTTTCAAGCTCTTACGTGAGCTGGGTGACTTGCCAAGCGTCGATTCCGAGCACATCGCCCTAGCTCGGCGTAGAGGTTGGTGATTGACACCGAAATCGCCCACTCTTCAGGTGCCAGCTCATAGGGCTGACCGATGGACAAAAGACAGCCGTGTGCTCGCCACAGGGCTTGACCGCGATGATCGAGCGAGACGCAAGCGGTTGGTTCATGGGCAAAAAGTCAACTTTTGGTTTTTGTGGGGAGTATTTTCCTAAAAATTGGCACTTGGTCACCGGATTCATTGAGATTGTTGCTATCAAAAATGAGTCAACCCAGCACTTCCATGCGCTCCATCTTCGCCAGCAGTTCGTCGTCAATCTCGGCATCTCGCCGTGCCAGGGCCGCGGCTTGTTCTGGGTCGCTAGAGTAGAGTTTGCCGTCGGCTAGTTTGGCTCGGGCTTGGTTTTGTTCTAGTTCCAGTGCGGCAATGGCTGCAGGCAGGCCGTCCAACTCTCGTTGGTCTTTGAAGCTGAGTTTGGGCTTTTTGGCGGCTGGCTTGGCTTGTGCAGTGGCGGCTGCCGAGTAGTCGTTTATGGACTGATTTTTGCCGATGGTCGCCGTATTCATTCGGTTTGTTGCTACTGTATTGTGAGCAGCTGAACGGGGGTCTGCGCCGCTGGCTGACTGGCCCGCCTTGATTGCGGCGGTGCGACGGGCGGACTGCACCAGCCAATCTTGGATGCCGCCCACATACTCGCGCCACACGCCGGGGTTGCCGGGGCTGGGTTCGTTGACGATGACGCTGGTGACGACGTTGTCCAAGAATCGGCGGTCGTGGCTGACCAAAAACACAGTGCCGTTGTACTGGGCGAGCAATTCTTCGAGCAATGCCAGTGTGTCGATGTCAAGGTCGTTGGTGGGCTCATCAAGCACCAAGACGTTGGCTGGGCGGGCAAACAAGCGCGCGAGCAGCAAGCGGTTGCGCTCACCGCCAGAGAGGCTTTTCACCGGCGAGCGGGCGCGCTCGGGGCTGAACAAAAAGTCACTCAGATACGAGCGCACGTGTTTTCGCTCGTTGTTGATCTCAATCCATTCGCTGCCGGGGCTGATGAAGTCTTCGATTGAGGCTTCGGGGTCAAGGGCTTCGCGCAGTTGGTCGAAGTACGCCACTTGAATTTGCGTGCCCAAGCGCACGGCAGGGGTGTCGCGCACCATGCCAATGGGGTCAGCGTCGGGCTCCAACTCGCCCAAAATCATTTTGAGTAGAGTGGTTTTGCCCGCACCATTGGCGCCCACAAGGCCGATTTTGTCACCGCGCATGATGGTTGCCGAGAAGTGGCTGACCACGTCTTTGCGGGTGGTCTCGCCCGTATCGGGGTCGGTTCGAACGAAGTGTTTACTCACATCTTGCAGCTCGCAGACCAGCTTGCCGCTCTTTTGTCCGGTGTCGATGGCAAAGTTGACCTCGCCCATGCGTTTGCGCCGCTCGGCGGCTTCGCCGCGCAGGCCTTGGAGTCGCTCAATGCGCGCGGTGGCGCGGGTTCGCCGGGCTTCAACGCCCTTGCGGATCCAAATTTCTTCTTGTGCGAGCAGCTTGTCAAACTTGGCGTTTGACACGGCTTCGTCGGCCAGCTCTTGGGCTTTGAGCAGCTCATAGGCCGCAAAGTTGCCGGGGTAGCTGCGCAACTGACCCCGATCCAGCTCAACGATTCGGGTGGCGACTCGGTCCAAAAACGCTCGGTCGTGGGTGATGACGAGCACCGAGCCTTTGAAGTTGACCAGCAAATCCTCTAGCCAGCCGATGGCTGCCATGTCGAGGTGGTTGGTTGGCTCGTCGAGCAAGAGCACGTCAGGGCGTTGGGCCAAGGCTTGGGCCAAGGCGACCCGCTTTTTAAGCCCGCCAGACAAGCTGCCCACTTTGGCGTCGCCGTCCAAGCTCAGACGTTGCAGCGTTTCGGTCACGCGCTGCTCCCATGTCCAGCCGTCAGCGGCGTCAATCGCGGCGTGCAGGGCGTCAATGTCACCCTCGCCGTCAGAATATTGCTCAATCAAAGCGACCGTGCTGGCCAAGCCGTGTTTGACGGCATCAAAAACGGTCGATTCCGGGTCGAGCACGGGCTCTTGCGAAACATAGGCGACTTGCACCCCCGTTTGCATTTGCAGCACGCCGTCGTCGGGTTTGTCCATCCCCGCCAGTATCTTGAGCAAGGACGACTTGCCTGTGCCGTTGCGACCAATCAAGCCCACCCGCTCAGCGCTTTGTAGCGCGAAATCGGTGTGGTCCAACAAGGCAACATGACCAAAAGCCAGCTGCGCATTTAAAAGGGTAATCCATGCCATAGGGGTCGATTGTCGGTGAGCATCGCCCTTCGAGTCTCGTAAACCCTGAATTTGCCGGTTTTTAACGACTTTTTGGGCATTGGTCACCGGATTCATTCGATCAAGTGCTACGCTTTTAGGAGTAGTCAGTGCCTGCCGCTGCACAGCCAGCAGCGATCAACGCCAGCGACAACACGTTTGGCGCGACTGCTTTTGCTCGTTTTGCCGGTTTCTACCCGTTTCTGCCCGAGTGGTCCTAATGTGGCCAGCCGATGCGCGCAGCGCGGCGCAAACAGGCCTGCACGACTTGGCGGTGAAACGGAGCAATGACGAAGATGTAGGCGCGGCCTAAGCGGTTGTGGCATTGCACTTTTGTTGAGAGCACCAAACGGTGTTGGCCCAGTTCCATGGGTTCCACCCAAAGCGACAGCCGAAAGTCGAGGTGGCTGTCGTCCTCGCCCAAGATGATCTCGCACTCGTTGCGGCTGTAAATTTTGAATATCCCCACCCGTGGCGGCTGCTCAGTACTGATGTCGCCTGCTGATGAGGTGAGTTGGTCGGCGGTTTTCAAGCCGAACCTTGCCACGATCGTGTCTCGCACGACCATGAGTTTGCCGACCCAGCTGGGTTGATTGGAAAAAATGAACCGCGCAAGTCGCTCGGGGTCGGTGTCGCAGCTGGCCCCAAGGGTGACGCTGTAGGCATCGGCGAGGTCGGGGTCGGCATAAATTCCCGTCAGGGCTGAGGCGATTGGCATCGAAGTGGGCGCGATCAATGGCAAGTTAGGCGACATGGTGGATGCCTTCGGGCGTGGTGAGTGAGTTGCGGGGTGCTTCATGCGCGCCGGCAGCGGTCGATGGCGCGGTCGATGCCGCTTTTGTGGGCGACGTCGGGTCGCGGCCTAACCAACGGCTGGTTTCGCTCATGGTTGAACGGGTTCCGGCTTGCAGCAAACGCAGGTTGTCGACGCTCGCGACCTTTGGGTTGTCGAATGGGATGGCTTGCGCCAAACGCGCGCCTAGCCGCATCACCCACCAAGGCAGGCGCATAAAAAGCGGCGAGGCAAGTGCGCTTGCTTTTGGGGTGTCGATTTGGTCGCGCAGTTTGAGCAACAGCTCGCGCAGGGTCATGTCAGTGGGGCCGGCAATATCGATTGTGCGACGCATCGCCTTGGGGTGCGCAGCCATGTTTGCAACGCACGATGCCAAATCAGCGAGCGACAGTGGCGCGAGCGATTGGTCGTTGCCACCGGTCAGCCCTGGCAACATCACGATGGGCATTCTCGACATCTGCGCTAAAAAACGGGTGCTGGGGCTTGACGGGTCGATCACCAAACTGGGGCGAACCACCACGTAGTCGACCGAGTGCTCAGCCAAAATCTCCTCGGCGCGCTGTTTGCTTGCCAAATACGCACCGCCAAGGCCGCGCCCAACGCCGATTGCCGAGATGTGAACGATTCGGGCGACCCGCTCAATCTCGCAGGCGTTGCAAAGCGCCTCAACCGCGTCGATGTGAACGCGCTGAAAGGTTTGTGTGCGCTGTTGATGCAAGATGCCCACCGCGTTGACGACGATGTCAGCATCCTTGATGACCGCCTGCATCTGGCGCAGCAAATCCGGCGCGCAGAAATCGACAGCAGCGCTTGAGCCTGAGCGGGCAATCGGATTGACTTGATGTCCGCGCGCCTCTAATTCGTGGCAGATCGCGCCGCCGACCATGCCGTTTGCGCCAAAAACAGTGACTTTCATGGGATGCTCCTTTTAACGTGTGCAACTGCCACGCTGACACGCTTGGATGCGTTTTGCGGCCTTTCTGGCCTCGAAGTGCGTGATCAAGGGCGATAAAAGCCGCGAAATCGGTTGGCGGTACCGCGCGAGCAAGGCGTACAGCCAGTCAAAAATAGGCGCCAACCATCTCCAGCCGGTTGGTGCGACAAGCGCGCCCAGCCCGACAGCCTGGTAGGCCAACCGAAGTGCGGGTACGCCGACCACGAGTGTGCTGTCCGGTCGCATGCCGTGTATGGCGGTCATCATCTGGGCAGGGCTTGCGCTGCAAATGCTCGGGTCGAAGTTGGGATGAGAGATGTCAACGAACACCAAAGGTGCGGCAGCGCCGTTGACACCGACACCGCCAACAACGTTGGCGCGCCTGCGCAAGTTGTCCATCTCAAAGGCACACAAGGGGCAGCCGCCGTCGTAAAACAAGGTCAACGGGAAGTTTTGCGTTTCGTGCATGTGGTCTTTCATTGATGTTTTGACAGTTGTTTCAGTCGTAACAGAAATTGTTTGGCAAAAAAAGGGCTTGTTGAGTCAGGGCGATGGGGTCGTTAAGGCCCCATCATCGCGCCGAGGGTTTCGGCTTTTGCTTGTTCACTCGCTGCCAACGCGGTTGACCCAAGCGTGCCATCCGCATCACCTCGGATGAGCTTTTGGACCTTCGCACCGAGCTTGAGCACCTTGGTCAAGGTCTCGGTGTCCAAGCGAAGCATCTCATCGCTCCACACGGTCACGGCCTCCAGCAGCGTCAGCATTTCTTTGATGCGCGCCGCGCGATCAACGCCGTCAACCATGAGCTCTGGGCTGTCGAGCAGGGCTTGTAGCACCTCTACAGTCGGCGCGATTTCGCGCTCTTGCCGCTCGCGAACGATGGTGCGAGCGAGCTCCCAAATGTCGGTGCTGGTTTCAAAGTGATCTCTCCGATCACCCAACACGTGAACCATCTTCACCAAATTCCAAGCTTGCAGCTCGCGCAGCGAATTGCTCACGTTGCTGCGTGCCACCGCCAAGGTTTGGGCGATTTCGTCTGCCGGCATGGCCTTGCCGTGCAAGTAGAGCAAAGCGTGTATTTGCGCAACGGTGCGGTTGACGCCCCATTTGGTGCCCATTTCTCCCCAGTGGAGAACGAATTTTTGGGATGTGCTGCTCAAATCCATGAACGCAATTCTATGAGTTTCATTTATTTCTGTCAACACGGAAATTACACGGGCTTGCCGGTTGCGATGTCGAAATCACTATGATATATATAGCAACAAACTCAATGGACTCGGTGACCAGATGCCAAATAAACGTCAAAAATGAGTCGACAAGGCCATTTGGGCGGATTCGGGCAAGTCTGGGCAGTGCGTGCATACAGACTCGCTATATTGCATGCTTGACTAGGAGCATGAGATGGATTTGTCAATCAATGGTCGAAACGTGACGGTTGCGGTCGAACCGGCGATGCCGCTGCTGTGGGTGCTGCGCGACGCGCTGAACATGACCGGCACCAAGTTTGGTTGCGGCATCGCGGCGTGCGGCGCTTGCACGGTTCGCGTCAATGGCGTGGCGACTCGAAGTTGCGTCACGCCGGTCTCCAGTGTGGTGGGCAAATCAATCCAGAGCATTGAGGGTTTGGGCACGCCGCAGCGCCCGCACGCGTTGCAAGCCGCCTGGATTGCGGAGCAAGTGCCGCAGTGCGGCTACTGCCAAAGCGGCATGTTGATGGCGGCAGCCGCGCTTTTGGCGCAACACGCGAAGCCCACCGACGCACAAATTGATGCAGCGATGACCAATATTTGTCGATGCGGCACCTACCAGCGGGTGCGTCGCGCAATCAAGCGGGCATCGGGTCAATCGCTTGAGGTGACAACATGAAGCGCCGCACCTGGATTTTGGGGGGCGTTGCCGCGACCGGGGGCTTGGTGGTCGGTTGGGGCGTGATGCCCGCGCGCTCCAGAAAGGGCTCGCCAGAGTTGATGCTGCCCATAGACGGCGAAATCGGTCTCAATGGGTGGATCAAGATCACGCCCGACAACTTTGTCGTGTTGGCTATGGCGCGCAGCGAAATGGGGCAGGGTGTGCACACCGCGCTGCCGATGCTGGTGGCAGAAGAGTTGGACGTGCCGCTGACACAGGTGCGAATTGAACAAGCGGGGCACGATAAGATTTACGGCAACGTCGCGATGTTTGTCGGCGGACTGCCCCTGCATCCCAAAGACGAGCACACATCAATGAGCAGAGGCTCTAAATGGGCGGTTGGCAAAATCGCCCGCGAGCTGGGCATCAACGCCACCGGTGGGTCGTCAAGCGTGAGCGATGCGTGGGAGCCGCTGCGGCAAGCCGCCGCAGTGGCGCGTGGCTCGCTTTTGGGTGCGGCGTCGTTGGAGTGGAAATTGCCGGTTGCCGAACTTGTCACGAAAGACGGCATCATCAGTCACGCGTCGGGCAAGCGGGCGACTTTTGCCGAGTTGGCGAAAACAGCTGCCATTACCCCACCCGCGAGTGTCGCGCCGAAAGCGGCCCAAGACTGGAAGCTCATTGGTACGTCTGCGATGCGCGCCGATGTGCCTGCAAAGGTGTTTGGACTTGCGGTGTATGGCATCGATGTGCGTGAAAAGGATCTGCTTTTTGCCGCTGTTCGAATGGCGCCCGCATTGGGTGGGCAGCCCGGGCGAATCGACTCGACGCAGGCGATGAGCCTGGCCGGAGCTGTGCGCATCGTTCAATTGCCAGCCGACGCAGGTAGCACGGCCGGGTTTGCCGTTGTTGGCACGAGCTATTGGCATGCGTCACGCGCGGCGGACGCGGTGCAAGCCGATTGGCGCAGCCCCCCAAGCGGCGCAGCTGACTCGGACGCGATTTGGTCGGCGTTGGCCAGCGCGGCATCCGAGCGTGATGGGTATGAATTTCATTCGCGTGGTGATGTGGAGTCGCAGCTCTTTTATTACGGTGCAATGGGCAAAAATAGCGCCAGCCGACCCGGCACCACGCCAAAAGGGGCCAAGATTGTCAAAGCAACCTATTACGCGCCGTACCTCGCCCACGCAACCTTGGAGCCCATGAACTGCACGGCGCGGGTGAGTGACGCGGGCGTCGAGATCTGGGCACCCACCCAAGTGCCAGGCATCGCTCGGGCAATCGCAGCACGAATCGCCGGCGTGCGCGAAGACCGCGTCAAGGTACACGTCACGCTGCTCGGCGGTGGGTTCGGCAGACGGCTTGAAGTCGACTTTGTCGCGCAGGCCGTTCGGGTCGCGATGGAATGCAATGGCAGACCGGTACAACTGATTTGGTCACGCGAACAAGACACAACCCACGACGTGTACCGACCAGCGCAGGCCTGCGAAGCAATTGCGGCCATTGACAACGCTGGGGTCGTCACGGCGCTGCGCATCCGAACCGCAGGCGACGCCATCACACCGCGTTGGCTGGAGCGCACCCAATCACCGCTCGGCGGCCCGATCGATACACCAGACAAAACCACATCAGAGGGGTTGTTTGACATGCCCTACGGGTTTGAACACCAAACCATCAGCCACAAAGCGACACGCTCGGGTGTGCCAATCGGCTTTTGGCGATCTGTCGGACATTCGCAAAACGCGTTTTTCGGGGAGTCGCTCATCGACGAGATTGCGCATGCGGCGGGCATCGATCCATTGGTGTTTCGACAAAATAATTTGAGCCACTCGCCTCGCCACCTGGCGGTGCTCAACTTGGCCGCAGAGAAAGCGGGATGGGATAAGCCTGCGCAAGCTGGCCGCAAACGCGGCATTGCAATTCATGAGTCGTTTGACAGCATCGTCGCGCAAGTTGCCGAAGTCAGTGCAGTCGCCGGGCAGATCAGGGTGCACCGAGTGGTTTGCGCAATTGATTGCGGTGCCGTCGTGAACCCCGGCATCGTCGCGCAGCAAATGGAGAGCAGCGTTGTGTTTGGACTCACAGCGGCACTCCACGGCGCGATCACGATCAAGGCCGGTCAGGTACAGCAGCAAAACTTCAACGACTACCCCATGATCAAACTTGCACAAGCGCCGGTCGTTGAAACGCACATCGTTAAAAGCACGTCACCCCCAACAGGGGTCGGCGAGCCGGGGCTACCCCCGCTTGCACCAGCAGTCGCCAACGCATGGTTCGCGCTGACAAAGGCGCGGCTACGAAACTTGCCATTGGTACCCGTCGGGTCAAGTTGAGGGATGACGGCGTGCGAGATCATGAAAATAAACCCGCATTGCCTCAAAACCCTCGTAAACCCTGATACATTATGGCCTCTTCGAAAGGAGTGCGGGCTTACTTGGAGGCGTCTTGTAGATGCTGAAGCTAGGGTGAGGATGTTGGCGGGGAATCTCAAAAATTCTTCGCAAGCTGACTCAA
>JANOPN010000070.1:0-5227 GCA_031421855.1 Comamonadaceae bacterium | reverse complement strand
CGACGGATTGCTCCGCCGGGTTTGGGTACAGACAGACCTTGCGGTCAATCTTTATTGCAGCAACGGTTCTCACCCCGGATAGATACAACGAGAACAGTGTAAGGGAGAAACCTCATGGAACACAACACAAATCAGCCCGCGCCTTCGGCCGTCGGCCAAACCAGCCTGCCGCTGACATTTGGGCTTGACATCGGCATCGCGTCGGTCGGCTGGGCTGTCATCAACCCCGAACGCATCGTTGCTCTCGGCGTGCGGGCGTTCAACAAGGCTGAAACTGATGAAAAAGGCGAATCGCGCAACCTCGCGCGGCGCAGTGCGCGGCTGTTGCGACGCAGGCTGTACAGGCGGGCTTGGCGACTGGTCAAGCTCAGCCGCGTGCTCAAGCGCTTTGATTTGATTGACGATTTGGCACATTTCAAGCAGCAACCCGGTTTTGCGGATTCAACTTGGCAGCTTCGCGTCGAAGCGCTCGATCGCATGTTGGCTCCGCAAGAACTCGCCCGCGTGCTCTATCACCTGTGCAAACACCGTGGTTTTCATTGGGTGAGCAAGGCCGAAGAAAAAGCCGCTGAGAGTGACGCGAAAGAAGGCGGCAAAGTCATTCAAGCCCTGAAGCAGACCCGCCAATTAATCGACTCGAAGAAATACCGCACCGCAGCTGAGATGCTGCTTGCGGAATTTCCGCATGCCCAGCGCAACAAAGGTGGCGACTACAGCAAAGCCATCTCTCGGGTGTTGCTCGACGAAGAGTTGGTGGCCATTTTTGCCGCCCAGCGCAAACATGGCAGCCCTTTTGCCAGCTCGGGGCTTGAATCCGCCGTGCGCGGCGAATCCGGCAGCCGTGGTGGCTTGTTTTGGGCCCAAAAACCCGCGCTTGCTGGCAAAGACTTGCTCAAAATGCTGGGGTTTTGCACATTTGAGAAAGGCGAGCACCGCGCTCCCAAAGCCAGCTTCAGCGCTGAGCGACATGTGTGGCTGACGCGGCTAAACAACATCAGAATCATGTTTGATGGGCAAACCCGGGCGCTTAACGAGCTTGAGCGAAGGGCTTCGATCCACCTGCCCTACCAAGGCCCAGACCCGTTCAAGTACAAAGACCTGCGAAACGCACTGGTGAAAGCCGGCCTATGGACCGATGCCTACAAATTTGCGGGCATGGGCTATGCCAGCCAAAGCGCTGAAGGCAAACCAAAAAACCCGGAAGACGATACCTTGGTCAAGATGCCAGCTTGGCACGAGCTGCGTAAGGAATTCACCAAACATGGACTTGGCAGCGAGTGGTTAAAAATCTCCACCGCCGCGCTCGAAGGTCGGCCCGAACTGCTGGACAGCATTGGCTGGGTGCTCAGCGTGTTCAAAGACGATGCCGAGGTGCAAACCGAGCTAGAAAAACTCAAGCTACCTGGCGGCCAAGCCACGATCAACTGCTTGCAGGGCGTTCGCTTTGACAAATTTCATGCCCTGTCTCTCAAAGCCCTTCGCAACATCGTGCCCCACATGGCGCGCGGGCTGAGATACGACGAAGCGGTGGCGCAAATCGAGGCCTACGGCCACCACAGCCAAAGGTTTGTAGCAGGCAGCGGCAAACACACCTATTTGCCCGCGTTTTATGAGTCAGCGCGTGACAAAAACGGCGGCATG
This sequence comes from Comamonadaceae bacterium, assembly GCA_031421855.1. Lineage (GTDB taxonomy): Bacteria > Pseudomonadota > Gammaproteobacteria > Burkholderiales > Burkholderiaceae_C > JAAFHN01. The sequence continues at coordinate 3,586 of JANOPN010000070.1, read as the reverse complement.
GTGTTTGCCAAGGACCTTGATGCCCCGCGCAACCCCGTCGTTTTGCGGGCACTCAACCAAGCCCGCAAGGTGGTCAACGCCCTCATTCGCACCTACGGCGCACCGTTTGCGGTGCACATCGAGCTGGCACGCGACCTGTCACGACCAATCAAGGAGCGCCGTGAAATTAAGTCGCTGCAAGATGAATATAGAGACCGCAACGAGGCTGCCCGCGATCAATTTCAAAAGGACTTTTCACGCCAGCCTAAAGGCGCCGAGTTTGACAAGTGGTTGCTTTACCGCGAGCAACATGGCAAATGCGCCTACTCACTCCAACCGATGGATATTGAGCGTGTAGTCAACGACAAGGGTTATGTGGAAATCGACCACGCGCTACCTCGATCGCGCAGCTTTGACCACAGCAAAAACAACAAGGTACTGGTTCTCGCGCGAGAGAACCAAAACAAAGGCAACCGCACGCCCTATGAGTACTTGGACGGCGCAACTGACAGCGCCCGTTGGCACGAGTTTGTGAGCTGGGTCGAGGGCAACAAGAGCTATCGCCAAGCCAAACGCAGCCGCTTGCTGCGCAAGAATTTCAGCGCGGACGAGGCTTCGGGTTTTCGAGATCGCAATTTGAACGACACCCGTTTCATTTGCAAGTTTTTCAAAGCCTTTGTCGAAGAGCATCTGCAACTCGCTGCGGGCAGCGAATCCAAGCGCTGCGTGGTCGTCAACGGTCAGCTCACCTCGTTTTTGCGAACTCGTTGGGGCCTACCAAAGGATCGCAGCGCGAGTGATCGCCACCACGCGCTGGATGCTGCCGTGGTTGCCGCCTGTAGCCATGCGATGGTCAAACGACTGGCAGACCACTCGCGGCGCAAAGAGCTGGCGCTGCTGCGTGAGGGCTTTCCTGACCCCGAAACTGGCGAAATCATCAACCCCGATGCGCACCGGGTGGGGGTCGATCATTTCCCCGAGCCATGGGCACACTTCAGGCACGAGCTGATGGCTCGGCTGCACACAGACGATGTTGCAGCCTTGCGAGAGGACTTGGCGCGACTGGGCACATACGACGCGCAGGCACTCGGCGGCGTGAATCCCCTTTTCGTGTCGCGCGCGCCGCAGCGGCGCAACACCGGCGCTGTACACAAAGAAACCATCTATGCAAGGCCAAAAACTGGACATGTGCTGATGGTGAAAGATAAAACCAAAGAAGGCGTGGCGATTCAGCGACCCGCCACGCCGCAAGAGAAGGCGAATCTCGCCATCGTTCGCATGGGCGTGGCCGACAAAGACATGCAGGGCAAGTACAAATTCACCCAAGAAAAACTCGCCGACATTGTGGATGCGCGGCGCAACGCCAAGATGGTGTTTGCGCTTGAGCAATGGATTGAAGGGCGCGAGGCGCGAGACATGGAAGTCAAACGCATCGAAGCCCTTCGCGGGCGCGGCACCGAGCGACGCGCTCTAACCGCAGACGAACAAACCCGCATCAACGAGCTGCAAAGCCTGCCACGCAAGCCGCTGGTGTCAGACCCCGAGCATGGCCCCTTCAGCGGCCCGATCATCCGCGCCGTCAAACTTAACGGCGGGCCGCAAACGGGGGTCAACATTCGCGGCGGCGTGGCCGCGAATGACAGCATGATCCGAGTGGATGTGTTCACCAAAGCGGGCAAGTTTCACTTGGTGCCGGTGTATGTGCACCATGTGGTGAGCGGGTTGCCGAACCGGGCGATTGTTCAGAAAAAGGACGAATCCGAATGGACCATCATCGACGATAGCTTTGCTTTCAAATTTTCTATGCAGGCGAACGACCTCATACGCGTTCAGCAGAAAAACAAGCCGCAAGTCGTTGGCTACTTTGGAGGTTGCCATCGGGGCGCGGAGACCATCGGGTTATGGGCGCATGATCGCAATGCAAATCTGTGGCCCGAAGGCAAATGGGATGGCGGAATCAAGACGGCACTTTCAGTCGAGAAGCTAAACGTCGACCTCTTAGGCAACATCTACCCCGCCCCACCCGAGACCCGCCGTGGTTTGGCGTAGCGTCCTCATCAGCCAGCCCGCAAAGCTGCGCCGCGAGCACTTTTGCCTCGTGGTGGAGCAGGCCCAGGCAGCCAGTGTGCCGTTTGAAGACATTGCCGTCATCGTGCTCAACCACCGCGAAATCACCCTCACCCACCCGGTGTTGTCGGCCTGTGCCGAGCACGGTATTGGCTTATATTGCACCGGAGACAACCACCAGCCCAGCGGCGTGTTGCTGCCGTTTCAAAGCCACAGCCGCGCCACCCGCATGTTGCGACTGCAGTTGGACCTTGACAAACCCACGGCCAAACGCGCTTGGAGCGCCATCGTGCAGGCCAAGATTGACAACCAAGCCAAGTGTTTGGAGTTGTGCAAAGCCGAGGGCGGTGACCGATTGGCGTCCCTTTCGCGACGCGTTCGCTCGGGCGACGCAGGCAACTTAGAGGCGCAAGCCGCTGCGTTTTATTTCCCTCAGCTCTTTGGCAAGGGCTTCGCCCGCCACCAAGAAAGCTGGGCCAATGCTGCACTCGATTACGGCTACGCCATCATGCGCGGCGCGTGCGCACGGGCGCTCGTGGCACACGGCATGCTGCCCACATTGGGCATCTTCCACAACAGCGAGCAAAACGCCTTCAATTTGGCGGACGACCTGATCGAACCCTATCGCCCCGTGGTTGATTTGCATGTGTTCAAGCAATGCAGCGTCAAAACCACGTTAAGCGACACGGTTGAGCTCACACCCACCGACAAAAGCGCACTCGTTGCGCTCTTGAACGTCGATGTCGCCATGCCGAGGGGCGGCATGACGGTCCTAGCCTCGATTGAGCAAGCGGCCGAGTCACTAGCCCGCGTGATGGACGGCAGCAGCGAGCAAGTGCTGGAGCTGCCGCGCCTGATGGGTCTCAAACAGCACAGCTTCAACGACTGATCGACCGACACCTTGACCAAAGCCCGCCGATCAACAACATGGCACAACACACGAGGCGGTTCATGCGATTGCTGGTGTTTTTTGATCTGCCGACCACCACAAAAGTGGAGCGTCGCGCCTACACCGTGTTTCGCCGCTTTTTGCTCAATGACGGCTACGACATGATCCAGTTCTCGGTTTATGGCCGCATCGTCAACGGCCGCGATGCCGAACTCAAACATACCCAGCGTTTGGTTGCCCAATTGCCGCCGAGTGGGTCGATCCGCGCGATGACGGTCACAGAAAAGCAATACGCCGGCATCAAATTGCTGGTCGGCCTGCCCCGTTTCCAAGAAAAAAAGGTCAACGCCGACCAAATGCTGCTCTTCTGAGCCCATTTCAGACGAACGAAAACCCGCGCCAGCCCAATGCTGGCGCGGGTTCCGATCAATCGAAGTGTAGCTATCCGGGGTGAGAGGGGGAGCTACAACGCAGCCGCCACACCCCGCGCCGAATCGACCAGTGTAGCTATCCGGGGTGAGAGGGGGAGCTACAACAGCCGCGGTCACGAACACATAAAACCGACCAGTGTAGCTATCCGGGGTGAGAGGGGGAGATACAACGATCGTCTGATCAGGGAGGGGTGGTGGATGAGTGTAGCTATACGGGGTG
>JANOPN010000069.1:0-2419 GCA_031421855.1 Comamonadaceae bacterium | reverse complement strand
GATGATGTCGGCCAGCATGCAAGGGGCCATGGCTTTCCAAAAAGGCTTGGGCTGCGTGCACTCGCTGAGCCACAGCTTGGGTGGTGTCAACCCGCGCTTGCACCATGGCACGCTAAACGCCATGTTTTTGCCCGCCGTCATTGGTTTTAACTCGGCCGCCAGCACCATGACTCAGGACAATCGCCTGGCTCGAATGGCTTACGCGATGAATCTCAGCTCGTCGGGCGATGTGTTGGCTGCGGTCGTTGACATGAATGCCCGCTTGAAACTGCCCACTGGCTTGGCCTCGATGGGCGTGAGTGAGACTGATTTTGCGCGCGTCATCGCGGGCGCTTTGGCCGACCATTGCCACAAAACCAATCCCAGAATCGCCACAGCAGACGACTACCGCAGCCTGCTGGCCAAATCCATGCTGAATTGAAATTGCCGACCCCATGACCTCCATCCTCATTTTCGCTGGCTCTACCAAAGCCACTTCAGTCAACCGCAAGCTCGCCGCGTGTGCGACCACATCCGCTCGAAAAGCCCTCAAAGGCGCGCCCGGCGCAACCGTCACCCACATCGAGCTCGCTGAATTTGACATCCCGATGTACAACGCGGACTTGGAAGTCAAAGGCACGCCGCCCGATGTGCTCAAGCTCAAATCCATTTTGTACGCCCACGATGGATGGATCGTTTGCTCGCCTGAATACAACGGCGGCACCACGGCTCTGCTCAAAAATACCATCGACTGGTGCTCAAGCCCGGCCGTGGCTGGCACGCTGCACGGCGCGGATGTCGTGAGGGATTGGGGCGATGGCGGCAAGCCTTTCAAGGGCAAAGTTGTGGGTCTCATGGCCGCGTCACCCGGCGCGATGGGCGGCTTGCGCTCACTGGGCAGCTTGAATGCGCTCATGCTCAATTTGCACGCGTGGGTCGCGCCAGAGCAGTTTGCCCTGGGCCGCGCAGGGCAGGCGTTTGATGCGGACGGTGAGCTCGTTGAGGCACACAACGCCGCTCGGGTCGATGCGGTGGTGGCGCAGGTGATTTGGGCCGCCGAGCGTTTGGGGGGGTGATGGGCTTCTCACTTTATCAACTCACGAACGCGGAGCTCGAAGGCATCGCCGCATCTCAGGGCTTGCCGGATTCGGCGGCTCGGATGGTGGAGGGCGCGATGCCGCCAAGTTTCGTTGCGGCGCGCTCGATGTTGTTGCGAGCGCAGGGGCATGGCGATCCGTGGGCCACGAGCTTTCTCATCGTTCGTGACAGCGATCAACGCATCGTCGGTGGCTGTGGCTTCAAGTCTGCGCCCGTCAATGGGCGGGTCGATTTGGGCTATGCGGTTGCGCCAGCGGCTCAAGGGCAGGGCGCGGCGACTGCGGCGCTGGCGCTGCTTTGCCGGTTGGCGTTTGAAGCAGGTGCCACCAGTGTGCTGGCTGAGATCGTGCCCGACAACCTCGCATCAATGGCGGTTGTGCAAAAGTGCGGCTTCATTCAGACGGGCTCGCGCACCGACGATGAGGGCGACTTTGTCAACCTGTGGGTCTTTCAGCGCTCATGACCACGATCACCGCGTTAAACGTGCTGGAGACTCCGCTGCTGACCTGCTCGTTCGATCCAATCACCGGGTTGTTTCGCGATGATTGTTGCAACACCGATGCCACCGACCGGGGTACGCACGCCATTTGAGTCGATTCAATCGCAATTTGGCCCAGCCGAAGCGGCGGTCATTGCGCACATGCGGCGAGTGCTGAAAGTGGGGTCGTTTGCCCTATCGCGTGAGCGCGGCACGGCCCGGGCGACCAAACACGCCTACCTGCGACGCAGCGGCTTCAACTGCGCATATTTGCCCGACGCAGCACAAGCCTTGATGGCGCTGCAAGAGCCCGAGCGCGCCCGGTGTGGGTTGAAAGACTGGTGCCAGTCCTGTGCACCGTCGCTGAGCACCGCAAAATCGCACGCCACTGGTCTATTTGTGCCATAGATTTGAGCCCAGACGCGGCCTAGACTGCCCTATCAAGCCAAACACCAGACCAACATGTCCAAATCCATCGCCAATTTGTTCGCCTCCGCCGCTGTCGCACTGTGTGCGATTGGCCTATCGCCGCACGCCATTGCCAAGCAATGCATTTGGAACAAAGGCGGATACGTGATGGAGGTGAATTGGTACACACCTGACAGCCTGCGTTTGGATTCTGCCGGGCAGGACGGCGGTGTCATGCGGGTCTTGCATGGTCGACAGCCCACCAAAACCGACGTGGTTCCGGTGGCTCAAGGCAGCTGCACCCAGACCGACGAAGAGCGCACTGCGGTGGTCTTCATCTTGGGTTTGCCGTCGCAAGGGCAGATTTGGCGCTACAGCCAAGTGCAGTTGTACGATGCCCGCGTTTGGGTCAACCAAGGCGTTTCGAGGCCGATCAATGCGGTGGTTCGACGTGGG
>JANOPN010000068.1:0-4334 GCA_031421855.1 Comamonadaceae bacterium | reverse complement strand
GTATGTGAAGTTTGCCCAAGCCTCCAGCGTGGCCGACCTGCGCAGCGCGCTGGCTGGCCTTGGCACCTCATGGGTCAACACCATCGCCGCCGACCGCCACGGCCAGGCGATGTACGCCGATGTGAGCGTGGTGCCTGATTTAGACACCGCAGACTTGCAGCGCTGCGCCCCGAGCAAACCCGCAGCTGCCTTGTTGGGTGCAGCAGGTTTGGTGGTGCTCGATGGTTCGCGCGCCGACTGCGACTGGCGCAAAGATGCGACCTCGCCCGTGCCCGGTTTAACTCCCATCGCCCGCATGCCCTTGGTCGTGCGCAATGACTGGGTCCATAACAGCAACGACAGCTTCTTCTACACCCACCCCGACGTGAAATGGCCCGCGATCTCGCCCTTGGTCGGCGACGACGTGGTACGCCGCGCCCGAACGCGCTCAGGTCTCATCGAAGTGCCCGAGTTGGTGTCGCGCGGCAAAGTCACGCTCGCTGGCATCCAGTCGCAACTGTTTGATAACCGCAACCTCATGGCACGCATGGTCTTGCCTGACTTGCTGGCAGCTTGTGATGCTGCGCCCAACGCGGACGCACGTGACGGCTGTGTCGCGCTCAAACGCATGTCTGAGCAGGGCTTTCGCAACAACCTCGATTCACGCGGGGCCGTGCTGTTTAGGGAGTTTTGGCGCACCGCGAGCGCCATACCCGGCGTCTACCGCGTGGCGTTTGACAAGGCCCGCCCGGTCGACACCCCCATGGGTCTGAAAATGACAGATCCAGCCACGGCCACGCGGATTTGGGCTGCGTTGTCAGGCGCGGTTGTCAAAGTGCGCGCGGCAGGTGTCGCGCTTGACGCGCCCTTGGGCCAGGTACAACAAGCCGTGTTCAGCACTGACGCCATCGGTGTTCATGGCGGCGACGAGATCGAAGGCGTGCTCAATAACATCGGCGACCGCGCCTCACCCGGTATTGGCCCAAAAGGCATCCGCATCGACTACGGCACCAGCTACGTGCAAACCGTCACATTCGACGAGCGCGGCCCGGTTGCCCAAGCCCTGCTCACCTACGGCCAAAGCACCAATCCGGCATCACCCCACGCCACCGATCAACTCAAGCTCTACTCGCGCAAAGAGTGGCCAACGCTGCCATTTCACGCCGCAGATGTCGAGCGCCAGCGCGTCGGTGAGGTGCTGCGATTGGCGCGGTAGCTTGAATAAAATCGTAGCAACAAAGCCAATGAATCCGGTGACCAGAGGCCAATTTGGTGCTCACTTGACCCGATTGACGTCCAGGAGCACTTCTTGGGCCAGTTTGTCTAGGAGTTTGTCGAATGCTTGGTTGATTGCGGTGAGTCTTGCGCTATCGCCTTCAAGGCTGGATTCGTCGGATTTGAGTGCGACTTTCTCGCTGGCTTGATAAAAGCTGGTGAGTGCATCTTCGGTGGTTGCGGCACGGCGTAGGCGCATCGTGGCTTGGGCAAACAAGCGCTGGCCGGACTCCACCCCGACAGTGGTCAATGCGATGGTGGCGACCCATTCGGGCGCGGATGAGTTTGGAGATGCGCTGGAGGTTTTGGTCAAGCGATTGATCAAGCGTGATTGCGGGCTCGGCGTGGCGGTGACTTGGTCGGCCAAAAATCCGCGTTTGAGCTCCAAATCAGCGACCGATTCAGCGACGACTGCGGCTGTAAGTGCCCCAGCGCCCGCGCCGCCGACTGCCATGGCGGGGATGAGCGTGCCCAGGCAAATTGGCGCAAATAAGCCGGTCGTGGCGCAAAGCAAACTGCCGTACACCAGGCCTGTTCCTGCGCCAGCGAGGGCTCCCTTGCCAGCCGCATTTCCCTTGCCGCTGGGCCCATCCATCGCCACCACGGTCGGCTGCTCCGAAGCCACCCAAGTCAGTTGCGCGGGGTCAAAGCCACTGGGCAGCGGCGTGACGGTGGCGCATCCTGACAACATGATCAAGCAAACCGCAAGCACAAGGTGGCGAAGGTGTTTCATGGTGCTCTTTCGTGGCTTGTGAATGATGTTTGGAGCAAATTTTGGCATAAATCAGCCCTTGGTCAATGTATTCATTGAGTTTGTTGCTACACATTTTGATGTGAATATGACCACTCAACATGAGACAGAATTGGCTATGCCGACCTCACATCACCCGCCCATTCCATTCGTAGCACCCAGCAGCAACCCACACACCCAGGCTTGGATCGAAGCCCTGCGACAGGCCATGCCCGACGCGAACATCGTTGCCCACGGTAACATTGGTGATGCTGCACGCGCCGCCTGCACCGTGGCCATTGTCGCCAACCCCGATCCAATGCAGTTGCTTTGCTACCCCAAGCTGCGACTCATCCATAGCGTGTGGGCGGGTGTTGAGCGACTCTTGGCTGACTTGGCTGACACACCGCTCAAGCATGTGCCCATTGCCCGTTTGATCGACCCGCAGTTGGCTGACACGATGGCCGAAGCAGTTCTTGCGTGGACGCTGTATTTGCACCGCGACATGCCCAGTTTTGCCGCCGCCCAAGCCCAAGCCCTTTGGCGACCCTTGCCCGCCACGCGCGCCGCCCAGCGCACCGTGGGTGTTTTGGGCTTGGGCGCTTTGGGCAGCGCGGCCGCCAATCGGCTCTTGGGCGCAGGCTTCAAGGTTTGCGGCTGGAGCCGTCGCGCGAAATCCCTGCCCGGCATCGAAGCCCATTTTGGTGACGCAGGTTTGGTCACCGTGCTGTCAAAGAGCAACATCTTGGTGTGCCTGCTGCCCCTCACGCCTGGCACCCGTGCGCTGCTCGATGCGTCTCGTCTGGCCCTCATGCCGCCACACGCAAGCATCATCAACTTTGCCCGTGGCCCCATTTTTGTTGACTCGGCCCTGCGTGAAGCCTTGAACAGCGGTCAGCTCAAACACGCTGTGCTAGATGTGTTTGATACCAAGCCGCTGCCTCAAAGCGCGTGGCAGTGGTCGCACCCCAGCGTGACCGTGCTGCCGCACATATCAGCGACAACCGACCGCGGCACCGCGTCTGCGATCGTGGCGGCCCATGTCGAGCGCTTTTTGCAAACCGGCGAATTGCCAGATTGCGTCGATGTCGCGCGCGGCTACTGAGCGCGCAGTTAACATCTCAGCCATGACAACACTCGGATTCACCACGGCAAATGTCCACGCCGATCAAGCCTTTGGCGTGGAGCACGGCGGCGTTCACAAACCCATTCACACCTCGGTGCAATACGGATTTGAGCGCGCTGAGGACTTGATCGCTGTCTTTCAAGGCACGACCAAGGGCGCTTACAACTACGCGCGCCAAGGCACGCCCACCACGTCGGCGCTGGAGGCCAAGATCACGCAGATGGAGCAGGGCGTTGGGAGTGTGAGTTTTGCGACCGGCATGGCGGCGATCAACGCGATGTTTTGGACGCTTTTGAAGCCCGGCGATCACTTGATTTGCAGCCAATTCGTCTTTGGCAACACCAACAGCTTGATGGGTACTTTGCGCGACTTTGGCATTGCCGTGAGCATGGTTGACGCCACACGGGCCGACGCGGTGGCCGATGCGGTGCAGCCCAACACGCGCATGGTGTTTGTCGAGACGATTGCCAATCCGGGCACGCAAGTGCCTGATTTGACTCGCATTGGCGGCGTGTGCAAGCAGCACGGCCTGATCTACGTGGTGGACAACACGGTGACCTCGCCGTGGCTCTTTTTGCCCAAAACCGTGGGTGCTGGCTTGGTGATCAACTCGCTCACCAAAACCATCGCCGGCCACGGCACGGCCTTGGGCGGCGCGGTGACGGACACCGGTGTGTTTGATTGGTCAAACTACCCCAACATTTTTGCCAACTACCGCGTGGGCGACCCCAGAGGCTGGGGCTTGCAGCAAATTCGCAAAAAAGGCCTGCGCGACATGGGCGGCACCCTGAGCTCAGAGCACGCGCACCAAATCAGCGTGGGCTCGGAGACTTTGGGCTTGCGCCTCACGCAGTCCAGCCAAACCGCGCTGCAATTGGCCCAGTATTTGGAGTCGCATCCTGGCGTGGGTCGGGTGAGCTACCCCATGCTGGGCTCGCACCCGCAGCATGAATTGGCCAACGCGCACTTCAAGGCCGGTTCGTGGCTGGTTGCGTTTGAAGTAGGTGACACGGCCCAGTGTTTGCGCTTCATCAATCGCCTCCAAGTTCCCGTGGTGGCCACCGGCTTGGGCGATACGCGCAGCCTGGTCATCCCGGTAGCGCCCACCATCTACTGGGAAATGGGTGCCGAGGCCCGCGCCAAAATGGGCATCGGAGAAGGCTTGATTCGCTTGTCAGTGGGGCTTGAAGACGCAGCTGACCTGCTCGCTGATTTTGAGCAGGC
>JANOPN010000067.1:0-3071 GCA_031421855.1 Comamonadaceae bacterium | reverse complement strand
GGGTTTGAGTCTTGATTTTGGGCAAAAGTAATCGAATTTAGGAGCTCGACGCATGAAACTCGTCACCGCCATCATCAAACCATTCAAGCTCGACGAGGTGCGCGAAGCCCTCTCTGGCATGGGGGTTCAAGGCATCACCGTTACCGAGGTCAAGGGCTTTGGTCGCCAAAAAGGGCATACCGAGCTGTATCGAGGCGCTGAATACGTCGTCGATTTTTTGCCCAAGGTCAAGATTGAAGCTGCCGTAGACGACGATTTGGTTGAGCGCGTGATCGAAGCCGTTGAGGGCGCAGCCCGCACCGGCAAGATCGGTGACGGCAAGATTTTTGTGTACGACCTTGAGCAGGTTGTGCGCATCCGCACGGGTGAAACCGGCAAAGAAGCGCTGTAAGCGCGTTACCCACCCATCGAGAAACAAACCATGAAAAAATTCTGGAATTCCCTCTTGGCGGTCTTGACGGTGTCATGCCTGATGTTGACAGCCGTTCACGTTGGCGCTGCAACGCCGACCCAAGCCGTCACCGCAACCGAGGCCGCGTCCGCGCCAGCATCGGGTGCCTCGACAGCCGCAGCCGCAGTCGCCGCTGCAGCATCCACGGCTACCCCAGCGGTTGCAGCGCCCGCAACAGCCGCTTCGGCCCCGCCGGCACCTGTGCCCAACAAAGGCGACACCGCTTGGATGATGGTTGCGACGCTGTTGGTGATTTTGATGACCATCCCGGGCTTGGCGCTGTTTTACGGCGGTCTGGTGCGCAGCAAAAACATGCTGTCAGTGCTCATGCAAGTCATGGTGACCTTCAGTTTGATCGTGGTGTTGTGGGTCATTTACGGCTACAGCTTTGCGTTCACCGAAGGCGGCAAGTTCATTGGCGGTACTGACCGCTTGTTCATGAAGGGCGTTTGGGACAACGTTGCAGGCACGTTTGCCAATGCAGCCACCTTCAGCAAGGGTGTCTACATTCCTGAGATCGTGTTTGCTGCGTTTCAAGCCACTTTTGCGGGCATCACCTGCTGCTTGATCGTCGGCGCGTTTGCCGAGCGCATGAAGTTTGCTGCCGTTTTGACCTTCATGGTGCTGTGGTTCACGTTCAGCTACCTGCCGATTGCGCACATGGTGTGGTTCTGGATGGGCCCGGACGCCTACAGCGCAAAAGATGTGGTTGACGCCATGAACGCAAAAGCCGGATACATCTGGCAGATGGGCGCTTTGGACTTCGCTGGTGGCACCGTTGTCCACATCAACGCCGGTGTTGCGGGCTTGGTTGGTGCGTACATGGTTGGCAAGCGCGTGGGCTACGGCAAAGAATCCATGGCTCCTCACAGCTTGACCCTGACCATGGTCGGCGCGGCCTTGCTGTGGGTGGGTTGGTTTGGCTTCAATGCCGGATCGGCCCTTGAGGCCAACGGTTTTGCAGCTCTAGCCTTCATGAACACCTTTGTGGCCACGGCTGCTGCGGTGCTGGCTTGGTGTGTGGGCGAAACGCTCAAAAACGGCAAAGCTTCGATGTTGGGTGCTGCCTCGGGTGCCGTCGCGGGTTTGGTTGCGATCACGCCAGCAGCAGGTAACGTCGGTATCGGCGGTGCACTGGTCATCGGCGCGGTGGCGGGCTTCGTGTGCTTGTGGGGCGTGAACGGCCTCAAGCGCATGCTCGGCGCTGACGACTCGCTGGACGTGTTTGGCGTCCATGGTTTGGGCGGCATCGTGGGCGCGCTGCTCACCGGTGTGTTTGCCTCGCCTTCGCTCGGTGGCCCCAGCGCCATGAATGACTGGGTCACGGCAACCATGATGACGCCTGCTGAGTACAGCATCGCAAACCAAGTGTGGATTCAGGCCAAGGCTGTGTTCATCACGGTGGTGTGGTCGGGTGTCGTGTCGCTTGTTGCGTTCAAGCTGGTTGATCTCGTCATTGGTCTGCGCGTGAGCGAGGAGCAAGAGCGCGAAGGTCTGGACATCAGCTCGCACGGCGAGACGGCTTACCACCGTTGAAATTGAGGCTGGCACGGGGTTTTGCCCTGTGCCCGTCTTGAAGTTGGTTCGTTGGTTTTTTCATCTCCTCCAATTTAGCCCGCACTTGATGCGGGCTTTTTTTTGGCAGCGAACGCGCTATGCATGAGGACTTACGCAAAACTGTCCCAGCAAGGCGCAGCGACGAAGACAGTGCGAACAGCACGACTAGAAGCTGCAACGCGGCTGGGGCGGTTTTGCGTAAGTCCTATTTATACTCAAGCCCATGTTCAAACTGCTTTGTAAATGGGCGCTGAGCGCCTGCGCGTTGGTGTTGGTCGCCCATGTTGCGCGCGGGGTCGAGGTCACGAGCTTTCAAGCTGCGTTGCTGGCGGCGTTCGTGATTGGCCTGCTCAACACCTTCATCAAGCCCATTGCGGTCATCCTCACCTTGCCCGTGACGGTGTTGACTTTGGGGCTTTTTTATTTCGTGATCAACGCGGGCCTGTTTTGGGCGGCGGGCTCGTTGCTTGACGGCTTTAACGTCGCTGGATTTTGGGCGGCCTTGATGGGCTCGTTGATCTACTCAGTTTGTCAGATGGCGATTGAGGCGGTTTTGGACCGCGTCTTTGCCAAGCGTTAGGCGCTGACGCCGCTGGGGTCAAATCGTGCCGGTGTGGCGCATGTTCTCCAGGCAATAGCCCAGGCCACGCACCGTGACGATGTGAATGTCACTGTGTTCAAATTTTTTGCGCAAGCGAGACATGTACACCTCAATGGCGTTGACGCTGACTTCCTCGCCCCATTCACACATGCGCTCGACCAATTGGTCCTTATCGACCAACTTACCTGCTTTGGCGATCAGGACTTCGAGTAGTCCGATTTCGCGCGGCGACAAACTCATGATTCGACCATTGATCGACACCACCCGCGACGATTGGTCATAAACCAGTGGCCCGTGGCGGATTTCGTTGCTGCTGGTGCCCGCTTTTCGCCGACCCAGGGCACGGACACGGGCTTCAAGTTCAAGGGTTGAAAAGGGCTTGACCATGTAGTCGTCGGCCCCGAGATCCAGCGCGCGTGCTCGGTCTTCGGGTGATTCAACCGCACTCAGGATCAACACCTG
>JANOPN010000066.1:0-4893 GCA_031421855.1 Comamonadaceae bacterium | reverse complement strand
ATCGCGCATCGGCTGCCGCCATGGCAGGCTTGAACGGGCTCATCAAGAGCCGTTCCGCCAGCAACACGCCGCGCCGGGCTATTTCCAAAAGATATATTTGCTTTACAGCACAACCCGCGCACCGGGCCAGGCTCGTCCAACAAACGGTTCAGATCGTGGCGTCGCTGCGCTCGCACGATCTAACCTTATTCGTTAGGCATCACTGCCTTCACTGCCGGGTAAAGACTACGTGGGTGGCAAGTGGCGAGGCCTCGTGCTTGGTGCAGGCGTATCCCAAGGCGGGAAGGTTTACCCCTTCCATTAGTCGCTCCCCAGAGCCCAGAAGGACTGGCGCAATAGCGATGTGCATTTCATCGATCAAGCGCTGGCGAAGGTACTGTTGAATGACATTGACTCCGCCGCCGATACGGACGTCCTTTCCTTCGGCAGCTTCGCGGGCTTGAGCCAGCGCGGTGGCAATGCCGTCCGTCACGAAGTGGAAGGTAGTCCCACCTTCCATGACCAGCGGTGAACGCGCATAGTTGGTTAGAACGAAAACGGGGACGTGATACACAGGGTTCTCGCCCCACCAACCCCGCCAACTCTCATCCGGCCAAGGTCCACGAACGGGGCCGAACATGTTTCTACCGAGGATCCATGCGCCGATGTTCCTAAAGCCTCGAGCAGCGAAGTCTTCATCGATCCCCTCAGTCGATCCGCCCTCGGCACCAAACACCATCTTCTGAAACGTCCGCGTGGAAAGCGCCCAACCGTGAAGTGACGTGCCACCAACCCCGAGTGGGTTGTTGAGGTCTTGGTTCGGACCAGCGCCGAAGCCGTCTAGTGAGATCGTGAAGCTCTCTACCCGAAGCATAGACATGATGTTTCCGTTTCCTGGCGGTGAGTGACTAAAACTGTTGCTCGTGAAACGTTGAAATTCGGCTGCCGCCGAAGGCGGTCCGCCGGAATGATGGGTCAAGCATCGCAGGGGGCCTATGCACGGACGTACCGGCAGACTTGTGCGCCGGTGCTTGCTCTGACGGTCGACTCCAGCGTGAAGGGGATTGCCTTTCCGCTTTGGGTGAAGATCGTCTTTCCGCCGCCGAGAATGATTGGTTCGATCGTGAGCAGCAACTCATCGACCAAATCGGCGGCAAGAAGCGAGCGAACCATCGTTGCACTGCCATACACGTAGATGTACCCACCGGAACGTGCCCGAAGCGCAGACACCGTCCTCAAGAAGTCATTGCCATGAATGATGGTGGTGGGATTCCAGGTCGCATCTTCTTCTTTTAGCGTGTCGGAGACCACGTACTTCTGGACGCCATTGATCCAAGCAGTGAACGAATCTCCCGAGCGACTGGGCCATGCCGCCGCCGACGTTTCATAGGTTCGTCGTCCTAGCAAGAGCGCGTCACTCTTTGCCGCGAGTTCGGCGTACATGTCGCCCATGGCGACTGGATCGAAGTACTTCAGTGACCAGCCACCGTGACTGAAGCCGCCGTCAGTATCCTCATCGGATCCCCCGGGAGCTTGTACGACGCCATCAAGGCTGATGAATTCGGTGATAAGGGTCTTCAAGGAGCTTCCTGTATGGGGGATCGTGTTGAGGTGAGAACGTGGTTCTTGTGATGCCTGCCGTCGACGCTCCGCCTGCGCGGGGGTTAGGCCTCAGCGCCCGCTGTTGCACTCGTGTCCAGTACCAACGATAGGACAAGCGAGCCGAGCGCCACGAACTGGAGTCCGAAACGAATGGCATGGCCCATTTCCCAGTTTGAACGCAGTTCTGCAAAATTGGGTGGGACGCTCGGTAGCGTGGCAGCAAGAAAGCCGGCGTTTGCGGGAGCAACCAACCAAAAGAAGACGATCGGAAACGCCAGCAACAACGCAAGAAGTGCGCTCAAAGACAACCACAAACCCCGCGTGCTCTTGCGGATAAAGAATGCGACCAGTGCCGTCGCAACTATCGCCGATGGCTCCAAGAATCCACCAACGTTTGGCGGCCCCCACTGGACATACAGGGATTTCTGAATTGTGATGTACAGCGCTGCGTCAAACGCCATCTTGGCAGGCTGCTCGAGGACATGGGCGAAAGCAAGCCCCGAGGCCAACGCGACCAACAACACCGCCACGAACCGCAGTAATTTCAGCGGCATGGACTAGCCTCCCATACAAGAGGACGAATTCATGCGGACGTCAAACGAGGTTTTGGCCCCAGCGGAGACGCGACGAGCGGTGCGATCACATAACGGCAACCACTTTTGGCCTTGATTCTGCCACTCCCAATTGAATCGCATTTGGCTTCCGCCATCGGTAATGGTCACCGTAGCGCGAGTGGTATCGCCCGTGAACGTCCAAGTATCGCCACTCACTTTGGCGTGATACTCAGGGTGATTGCCTGTGTTGTCGAAGTGTCGAGTGAAGTAGCCACCCTCCTTGTCGTCGAAGCCAAGGATCTGGGTGCCTTTGAATACCCTGTCACCAGCCATTGCGTCCCAGCGATGAAGAACGAAGAATTCGCCTGGCAACCATTCATAGCTTTCGTCGCTTGTCCAAGGAACTGCAGAAGCGAGCGGATCAGCGGCCTGCTGCCCGTCGGCGTATGAAGAGCCTTCGGCGTGCCACTTGCCGATGAAGGCACCGAGCTGTTGATGATTCTCGTTGGGCCTGGGCAGCTGCGGCGTGATGCCTTTGGTCATTGAAGGTACCTTGCATAGAGGGCGGAGTTGGGTAATCAACGCACGATTTTGCGAGAGTGTTGCGCGATCAGCCAAGACCAGATTAGGTCAAACACTCAGACGCGTCTGTTCGCTGGCGCACATAACAGGAACAGGTTCTGAGGCTAACTCAATGTAGGGAACACTGATCCGGATACCATCCCGCCCTGCTCCCCACCATTCCCAAAATTTTGAGAAAAACACCGTCGCATTCAAATGCTTTTGCAACTTGACTGTATTTATGATCACCAATAACAGATTAGCGTTTCCCAGCGCCCATGCAAACTGCTCCGTTCGGCCCTGTTTCGCATACACACTAAGGCTAGCAACTCGTTCAGATAGCCGCAATCCGTAAAAAAATCAGGGGCAATAAATTCTGCTATGCGCTAGCTTTCAATTGGCATTCATCAATTCCAACGCGCGAACCTCAGCTATTCCATACTCTCAAAGGTGAATATCAAACACAAGCATTGGTGGACCTTTCAGACAATTTTCACTCCGAACACCGCGCCAGTATTAGACCTTTCACTCCAAATTCCAATTTTCACTGCAATGAATAGTGTACGTATTACTTCACCGCCACCAAATCCGCCGCATTCCACCCACCCCCCAGCGCGCGCACCAGCCCCACCGTCGCGCTAAGCCTGCGTCCCAGCAAACCCACTTGCGTGCGCTCGTTCGACAACAGCGCCGTCTGCACTGTGACGACACTCAAATAGCTCACCGTCCCGGCTTTGTATTGGTTGAGTGTCAGCGTGACCGATTCGCGTGCAGCCCTTACTGCCTCCGCCTGCACCTTGGCTTCCTGTTCCAGAATTCTGAGTGCTGCGACGTTATCTTCCACATCCTGAAATGCTTCGAGCACCGTCTGGCGATAGGTCGCCACGGTCTGGTCGTACGATGCAATGGCTTGGTCGGTCAATGCGCCGCGTTTGCCGAAATCGAATATTGTTGCGGCAAGCGATGGTCCCAGCGACCACGCGCGATTCGGTGCCGAGATCCAGTTGGCCAGCGTCGGGCTTGAAAAGCCACCCGAGCCGGACAGACTCAGTGTCGGGAAGTAGGCTGCCTTGGCAACACCGATCTGCGCGTTTGCCGCGGCCGCACGGCGTTCTGCGGCGGCGATGTCGGGTCTGCGTTCGAGCAGCGTCGAGGGCAAGCCTACCGGGAACGCGGGCATCGCCACTTTCCAATCCACTTTGGCGCCGGCATTGGACTCAATGTTGGCCACTGAAACGCCGGTCGGCGCTTTGCCGATCAGGACGGCGATAGCATGTTCGAGTTGGGCGCGCTGCACACCGAGATCAATCGACTGCGCTTGGGCGCTAAGCAATTGCGTTTCCGCCTGCACCACATCGACCTTGCCCGCCACGCCAACTGCGTAGCGATTCTTCGTTAGCTCAAGCGATTTTTCAAACGCAACGATGGTGTCCGCAAAGAGCTGCTTTTGTGCATCGTTGACGCGAAGCTGAAAATAGTTAGTCGCCAATTCTGATTGCAGCGACAACCTCGCGGATTCAAGGTCGGCGGCGCTCGCCTGCGCGCTCGCGTCGTTGGCTTCCACGGTGCGGCGGATGCGGCCCCATACATCGATCTCCCAGCCTGCGCTGACGTTTAGGCTGTGGTTCGTGGCGACTTCGTTATTTCCCGCTGATCGCGACGAAGCACTGCGGCTGCGGGTGGAACTGGCGTTGGCTGAGACCGTCGGAAAGTAGCCAGCCCTTGCCGATTGCGTCAGCGCCGTTGCCTGGCGATAGCGCGCCTCTGCGGCCTTCAAACTTTGGTTCGAAATATTGACCTGCTCGATCAGCGCATCGAGATCACTATCGCCGAAAATCTTCCACCATTTTCCGCGTGCCAGTTCATCGCGCGGCTCAGCGACTTTCCAATCGGCGGATTCCTTGAAGGCGACTGGCGTTTCAATCGCAGGCCGCTGGTAGTCGGGGCCGATTGCGCAGCCACCGAGCAGGGTCGCGCCGATGGCGGCGCATAAAATGTTGCTGCGTTTCATCAAGTCTCCAAAGCGACGTTTCCGCGATTGCGTCCAAATTTGCGCTTACTCCACACGCGGAAACGGTCCATATACAGATACACCACGGGCGTCGTGTACAGCGTGAGCAACTGGCTCACGATCAAGCCACCAACAATTGAAATGCCCAAGGGACGGCGCAATTCGGCACCATCGCCGTAGCCAATG